>VXOC01000106.1 GCA_009840215.1 Gemmatimonadota bacterium
ACCCGATTCAGCGCCCGAGCCCCCACCCGAGCCCCCCGTCAGGGCCCTCAGCTCGATCGAGCAGATCGGCAAGCAGGGCGGCTTCACGGCACTCCACTACGCGGCCCGCGAGGGTCACCGCTCCACCGCCGCGCTGCTGGCCGACGCCGGAGCGGACATCAACCAGCCGACCGGCGGCGACCAGACCCCCCCGATGCTGGTGGCGGTCATCAACGGCAACTACGACCTGGCGCGGGACCTGCTGGAGCGCGGCGCCGACCCCAACCTGGTCAGCGACGACGGCGCCGCCCCGCTATTCGCCACCCTCAACATCGAGTGGTCGCTCAGGACTTGGTACCCGCAGCCGCAGGCCTTCCGCCAGCAGGAGACGCACTACCTCGACTTCATGAGGCTGCTCCTGGAGGCGGGCGCCGATCCGAACCAGCGGACCGGCACCCACATCTGGTACGCGGCGTACAACGCGGGCCGCATGGGCGTCGACTTCACCGGGGCCACGCCCTTCTGGCGCGCGGCCTACGCCGTCGACGTGGACGCCATGCGGCTCCTGGTCGAGTACGGAGCGGACCCGAACATCTGGACGATCAAGCTGCCGGGCCGGCGCTTCTTCGGAGCGAATGTCCCCGCCCAGCAGCAGGAGGAGCGCCTGGACCCGTCCGGACTGCCCCCCGTTCCCGACGGCGGCCCGGCGATCCATCCGCTGCATGCGGCCTCCGGAGTCGGCTTCGGCACCTCGCGGGTGGCGCAGCAGCACCGCAGCGTCCCCGACGGGTGGCTGCCCGCGGTCCGCTACCTGGTCGACGAACTCGGCATCGACCCCAACCTGCGCGACAAGGACGGCTTCACCGCCATTCACCACGCCGCCGCGCGGGGCGACAACGCGACGATTCTCTTCCTGGTCAGCCGTGGCGCGGACGTGAATGTGATCAGCCGGCGGGGACAGACCACCGCGGATCTCGCGAACAGTCCGGAACAGCGGGCGCAGCCGCATCCGGCCACGGTGGTGCTCCTGGAGAAGCTCGGGTCGAAGAACAACCACCAGTGCCGCACCTGCGGGAGCCGTTGATGGCGCGGAACCTGGCGGGGAGGGAGGCGGAGTCGCGGAACGAGGAACCCCGGAAGCGGGTTTGGGGCGTGCTTTCTGTGCGGCTTGCCACTGTCGGCCTGGTGGCGGCGCTGGCCCCCGTCGCGGCCGCCGCCCAGGACACCACATGGAACCGCTACACCCTGGACGGGCTGGTCGGCGTCCACATTCGCGCGGAGACCAACCTTGGCTGCGAGGGCGCCGGCGTTTCCGCCGAGTCGATACGCGCGGACGCGACGGCCGTGCTCGAGGCGGCCGAGGTGCCCCTCCTGACCGAGCAGGAAATGCTTGCCGATCCGGGTCTTCCCGAGTTGAGGGTGACCTTCGAGTGCGGGGGAGGGGTGGCGGGGGCGGTGGGCTACTCGGTGTCGGTGCGCGTGCAGCAGGCCACGCAGATGATACGCGACACCCAGATCACCCTCTCGGAGGCGGTGACCTGGTGGGCGAGCGGGGTGGGGGTGGCCGCGGCGGGGAGTACGGCGGAGACGCTGAAGGGGGTCCTGGAGGCGAAGCTGGGTGAGTTTGCGGAAGCGTTCAAGGAGGCGAACGGGGAGGAGGGGTAGGAGGGGCGTCCAACCCGGTTCTCAGGAGCCTTCGCGGCCCGCGCGGCGTCGGGACCACAGTAGTACGAGGCCGCATTCGCTGACGCCTCCGAATCGGGCGGGGATCCGTCCCGCCTCGTAGAACTCGGCCAGTTCCAGTTCCTCCGGCCGAATATCGTCAATGTTCAAGCCCCGGACATCCGACCCCAGGGGCTGCCCGTCCATGTAGACCGGAATCCGACAACCCAGGTGGTTCACGAGGAAGGTGAGGTGCCCGTGGTAGTCCGGCCGAATCCCCGGGAAGAGGTTCCGGAATGCGTCTGCCAGACGCGGGTCGGCCCGCTCCACGAGTTCCTCACTGGTGAGGAGCCTGTCCGGCCAGCCCCGATCGATCCTCCAGTACACTCCCTGCCTTTCCAGGAACGTGGACTGAGCCCTTACCTCGATGGGCCGCAGGACCAGGGCGTCGATAGCCATCGCCACCTCGATAACCGTCGTGCGACCCGCACGCAGCGAGACGGGTTGGGCGTGCGGCTCGTAGCCCAGGTTCCGCACGGTGATCTCCGCCACCGGCCCGGCAAGCCCCCTGAATTCGACCCACCCCTGCCTGTCGGTCATTCGGGCCCGGCCCCCAGGGAGCGAAACGGTCGCACCTTCCATCAGGCGGCCCGATCCGGATTCCGTGACCCTGACCAGCAACCTGTCGGGAACGCTCGTATCCAGGTCGCCCAGTTCGTGCATCAAGATGTTCAGTTCGCCCGGGCGCTCCACCCTGAAGTCAACTCGCAGCGTCGCATACCCGCCCTTGTGCGCGGTAAGGGTGTATCGGTCCGCCGGAACTTCAAAGGAAACCCGCCCGTTCATCGCGGTGACGTACCGGCGCGAGTGGCCCGACAGCTCGATCAACGCGCCCATCAACGGAGTGTCGGTATCCGCATCGCGGAGGTGGGCGGTGACGCGGAACGTGGTAACCGTATCCTGATCCGGTTCCTGGGCGCTGAGACCGGGGCCGGACTGCAGCGACGCGAGCGATCCGAGGGAGAGGGGCACAGCGATTGCAAAAAGGGTGGCCTTGCGAACTCCGATGACCCGGCCGATGGCCGTCAACGTGGAGGGCGAGGTGGATACGCTCACGGTTCTGACTGCCGTTGGTTGGGTAGGCCGTGTCATTTCTTCAATCTATCCCTCCTGGCCAGAAGACGCCGTGGACGGAACGAATCTGGCCAGCTTGCCAGTGGATGGCTTGTCCGATTCGGAGCGGAGATCCCGCGGGAGGCGCGCACAGCTGTGACGTCCACAAGAGTCTAGTGCTAGCCGTCGGGCGGTGCGGCACCCGCAATCACCGCCAGAAACTCGTCGCCGTAGCGGCTGAGCTTCGTCTCCCCCACCCCGCTCAGCGCCGCGAGCTCCGCCAGCGTGCCGGGGCGCCGCTCCACCATCTCACGCAGCGTGGAATCGTGGAAGATGACGTAGGGCGGCACCTTCTGGGTCTTCGCCAGGTCGGTTCGTCGCGCGCGTAGCGCTTCCCAGAGCTCTTCGTCCCAGGTTGCCGGATCGGGGGGCGGTGGGGGTTCCTTCCTCTTTCGCTTCCTCGCTGCCCTCTCCGGCCGCAGATCCCGGCGCATCAGCACTTCCTCCTCGCCGCGAAGCACCGGCCAGCTCGACTCGGTCAGCTTGAGCGACCCGTATCCCTCCATGTCGACGCTGAGCAGGCCGCGCGCCACCAGCTGGCGGAAGACGGAGCGCCAGCTGTGCGGGTCGAGATCGGCGCCCACGCCGTGGGTTGGGATGCGGTCGTGGCCGAAGCGCCGGATACGCTCGTTCTCGAGTCCCCGCAGCACGTCGATCAGGTACCCCGCGCCGAAGCGCTGGCCGGTGCGGGACACGCACGAGAGCGCCTTCTGGCATGCTTCGGTCGCGTCCCAGGAGGCGACCGGGGTCAGGCAGTTGTCGCAGTTGCCGCATCGCTCCGGCAGGGTCTCGCCGAAATAGGCCAGCAGGGTCTGGCGGCGGCAGGTGGTCAGCTCGCAGTAGCCGAGCATGGCGTCGAGCTTGCGCACCTCGAGGCGCTTTCGCATCTCGCCGGCGCTCGACCCCTCCACCATCTGGCGGAGCGCCACCACCTCCTGCAGCCCGTAGACCATCCACGCGTCCGCGGGCTCCCCGTCGCGCCCGGCCCGCCCCGTCTCCTGGTAGTACGCCTCGACACTCTTCGGGAGGTCGAGGTGCGCGACGAAGCGCACGTCCGGCTTGTCGATCCCCATCCCGAAGGCGATGGTGGCCACGATCACGACCCCCTCCTCGCGCTGGAAGCGGTCCTGGTTGCGCCGGCGCAGGTCCCCGTCGAGGCCGGCGTGGTACGGCAGCGCGTCCACGCCGATGCCGCGCAGCCACTCGGCGGTGTCGTCGACGCGGCGCCGCGACAGACAGTACACGATGCCGGCGCTCCCCCGGTGGTGTTCCTCCAGGAAGCGTTGCAGCTGATGCCGGGCCCGGTTCTTCGGCACGACTGCGTAGCGGATGTTGGGACGGTCGAAGCCGCTCACGAACTGCGGAGCGCGGGTCAGGCCCAGACGACGCACGATCTCGCGCCGGGTGGGTTCGTCCGCGGTCGCGGTGAGTGCGATGCGCGGTACGTCGGGGAAGCGCTCGCGCAGCTCGGAGAGTTGCAGGTACTCGGGCCGGAAGTCGTGCCCCCACTGGGAGACGCAGTGCGCCTCGTCGATGGCGAAGAGGGCGAGTCGGGTGCGCGCGAGGAGTTCCAGGGTGCGGTCGCCGAACAGGCGCTCGGGGGCAACATAGAGCAGATCGAGCGAGCCGCCCGTCACCGCGGCCTCGACCTCGAGCACCTCCTGGTAGGAGAGCGTCGAGTTGAGACAGGCAGCCCGTACGCCCGTCTGCCGCAGCGCCTCCACCTGGTCCCGCATGAGCGCGATCAGAGGCGAGACCACCACCCCCACCCCGTCGCGCACGATCGCCGGGATCTGGTAGCAGAGCGACTTGCCGCCGCCGGTTGGCATGAGCACCAGGCTGTCGCCGCCCGATACGGTGTGCTCGATGACGGCTTTCTGCTGGCCGAGGAAGCCCGGGTAGCCGAAGACTCGGTGGAGGACCTCGTGGATGTCCTGGGTCATGGGTGCCGGGACCAAGGCTCCTGGCGACGTCGTGGAGGGGGCGTGTCGTGAGTGACCGGAAATGTAAACGGAGCGAGTCAGAGAATCGTCAGCGACAGCGACGCGGGAGTGACCGTCCGGCGACAATTGAGCGATCGCGCAGCGCAATCCCTCAACCCCGGCTACTCCGGTGCCCCCTCCGGCCGCACCAGATCGTACATCGCCACATGCTGCACACCCAGTTCGGTCGTGTGCACACCAAGCACGTAGTCGGCCCCGAACTCGCGGATCGTGAAGCCGCTCTTTCCGGTGGTCAGGTGACAGACGAAATCCCCGTCCGGGCTGAACCCCATCAGCCGCGGCCGGGCGGGCGCGCCGGGTCTGCGATAGCGATACACCCATACGGTTCCGTCCACTCCGGCCTTGACCGAGCTGACCGTGGGGAAGACGTCCGCGGCGGGGCGCTTCGGGCTCAGGTTGGCCTCTTCGAACTGTGAAATCTCTCCATCTTCCAGGGCCCGGCGCCGTTCGGCCTCCCTGGCCGCCTGAATGTCGGCGGAGGTCACATTCGCGCCGGGGTCGTCCCAGCGTAGGATCAGGCGCAGGTGCATTTCGTCGTCCAGAACCCGGACCTCGGGGTCGCGGCCGTTGGCGGTGACGATCGTTCGGCCCTCCGCGTCGATCGTGGGGCTGGAATCGTACCAGGGGCTCAGGTAGTAGTTGAGCGTACCGTCATCCACCTGGCCGAAGGTGCGGCCTCGCACGGTCGCGAGGACACCGATCAGCTTCCCGTCCGGTGCATGGGCCTCGACCTGATTCCTGTCGGGGGTGCTGAAGTCCTGAGGCCTGGCGCTCATCTGCCGCACGTTGATCGAAAGGCCATTGGCGAGCACCCCCCCTCCTCCCCGGGGCGGGTTCGGATAGACCGGATCCATCGTCACCGTCCGCACCCACTCCCCGGCCGCGGTGTACACCTGGTAGCGCCAGGGCCGGTAGTCACCCACCCACAAGGTGTCACCGGGCAGACGCCACATGAGCCAGAGGCGCTTGAACTCGCCCGGCCCCTCCCCCTCCCGCCCCATGGAGCGGACATGCGCACCCGACCTGTCGAAGATGCGGACCTGCATGGTGTAGTCGTCGGCAACCGCGACGGAGCCGTCGGACAGGCGGACCGTGCCCAGCACCCGGGTGAACCACTGCTCGTCACTCGCCTCGCTGTCGCCGATGTAGAACGTCGGTTCCTCGCTCAGGGTGCACACGGCATCGGAGGCGAGCGGGTCGATGGTGACGATCCTGACCCCGGCGCTGTCGACCTCGATCCTCGGGGCCGGGGCGGGCTGATCGCCGCAGCCAGTGCCGAGAATGAGTGCCAAGGCGGCCGTGACTGCTGCGGACCGTGTCCCTGATGCGATTTCGGTGCATCCGGTCATGTGGTTCCCCCCCGGGTTGAAAGGCGCTTCGGATCTCGAATCCAACTACGCGCGTTGAGCGGGGGCGGGTTTCGAGGAGGGGATGCGGTCCTGCGCTGGAAGTAGCCGCTTCGGTGGCGGGTCGGTGGCCGCCCGGGCGCCGGTCAATCCGGAGCAGCTCCCGGCCGGGCCAGGCCGTACTTCGCCACCACCTGCACGTCGAACTCGCTCTCCCGTATACCCAGCGCGTAGTCGGTGCCCACCTCCCAGATGTCGAAGTCCCCCGGCACGTTCTCCAGATGGCAGAGGAAGCGGCCATCGGCGTCGAACCCCATCGGCCGCGGCGGCTCGGATTCGCCCGGGACGCTTTCGGGGAACACCCAGATGCTGCCGTCGGTTCCGACCCACACCCTCCGGACCGCCGGCAGCACATCGGCTGCGGGGCGGTCAGGACTGAGCCGCGCCCGGTCGCTGGCCGACAGTTCCCCATCCCGCCTTGCCCACTCTTCCACGGCGTCCCGGGCAGCCCGCACGTGCTCGGGGGTCACCTGTCGGCCCGGATCGTGCCAGCGGACGATCAGGCGCAGTCGGAACTCATCGTCCATGACCCTGACCTCGGGATCGCGGCCGTTGGCGATGGCGATGGTGTGCCCGCGCGCATCAACCGAGGCACTGGAATCGAAGAACGGGTCGATGAGGAAGGTCGGATCCTCCTTCACCTCACCAAATGTGCGCGACGGCACCGCAGCCATCGGGCCGATGAGCTTGCCGTCGGGGGCGTGGGCTTCGACGTGCCAGGTATCCGGCGTCTTGAAGTCATGTCGCTCGGCCCCCTCGGTCCGAACGTTGATCGAGATGGCGTTCGCCAGCACGCCGCCGTCGCGCGTCGGGTTCAGGTACATCGGATCAAGCTCGATCGTTCGGACCCAGTCACCTCCCGAGGTATAGAGGAAGTAGCGCATCGGTCGGTAGTCTCCCGCCCACACGGTGTCCCCCGCCAGAACCCTGAGGAACCAGAGCCGGCTGAATTCGCCCGGCCCCTCCCCCATGCGGCCCATGCTGCGGCGATGTTGGCCAGTGCGGTCGTAGATCCGGAGCTGGCCGCTGCCTCTCTCAGCCACCACGACGGACCCGTCCGAGAGCGCGCCCACACCGCTGACGGAGGAGAACCACTGCGACTCGTCGTCCTGGTTGTCCCCGACCAGGAAGGCCGGCTCGTCGGAGAGGGAGCACACGGCGTCCGATTGGAGCGGATCGCTGGTGACGATGCTGATCCCCGCGCTGTCCGTTTCCATCACGGCCGGCGCTTGCGCGGCATCCTGGCAGGCGGCGGCCAAGACGAGCGGCACTGTCACTGCCACCCGATGATTGAACTCAGTTGCGAACCCTCGTGTCTTCCCGGCCATCCCGGCTCCTCCTGTTGTCGTTGACCCCGTCCTGCTCCCCTACCCTCCGAACACGTTCACCTGACGCGTGAACTTCAGATATAGCGACCGCCCCAGCGGCCCCGTCAGGTCCTCGATCCCCTGCACCTCGTTGTACACCAGGAAGAGCCCCGTCCCCGCCGTGTTGAGCCACCCGAAGCGCACGTTGGCCGACCAGGTGTCGATCTGGTCCGAGTACTGGACGAGCGACTGGATGTAGACGCGCGGGGTGAAGAAGTAGCCCAGGTTCAACCCGGCCAGCGTGGTGGTGAAGTCGCCCTCGGGGAGCATCACGTCGTTGTAGGAGACGCGGATCGTGGCGCTGGCGCGCGTGCCCCCGCGCAACGTCATGTCGGCGCTGCTGGTGCGCTTGCTCCCCGACAGGAAACCGCCCCAGTTGAAGCGGGAGTTGAAGGACAGGGACCGCGACTGGTCGGTGAAGAAGACGATCTGCGACTCCCAGCCCGAATAGCTTCCCTCGGGCACGACGACCTCGGTGCCGCGGATCGCGAAGGGCTCGTAGAGGCCCTCGGTTACGTAGTTGGCGCCGGTGTGCAGCTCCATCCCGGACGGCCACTCCCAGTGGTTGTCGATGTGCAGGCGCGCCGATTCGTTGAAGTTGCTCTCGACGCCCGTGCGCAGGCTGCGGTAGGTGTAGTAGGAGACGTGCGGGCGGAGTTCGCGGAAGAAGCGCGTCGGCCGGATGTTGTGCAGCACGAAGAACTGCATGTAGCGGTGGCCGTTGCGCGGAACGAAGCCCACCTCGGGGTTGAAGTTCTCGGCGATCTCGCGGACGGTGGCGTTGGCGCGGAAGCTGCGGCTGCTCCAGCCCGCGGTGAAGTTCCAGGCGTGGTCGGCGTCGTCCAGGCCGGGGGTCTCGGTCATCGCCGCGAACGAGGTCAGCGTCAGGTTGTCGCCGATTCCCACCTGCCCGTCCACCGCGAAGGTGCGGTTGTAGTCTCCGTCCAGGTTGCCGGCGCGGTTCACGAAGAGCCCGCCGAAACGGGAGCGGTTCGGCAGTTCCTTCGCGACTCGGGCCACGGAGTAGGCGTTTTCAGGCCCGTCCGGCACGTTGTTGCCGGTCAGGATGTGCAGCAGGCCCAGGTTCAGCCCGCCCGCC
>VXOC01000140.1 GCA_009840215.1 Gemmatimonadota bacterium
CCCCGTCGGGGTCGCGTCGATGTTTACCTCCCAGCGGGGGGTGGGAGCCAACGTTGGGGTGAGGGAGGAGAGTTGGAGGGGGTGAATGCGCGGTTGCGAAAGATGAGAGTGCCCCAAATCGCGCCAAGGTTGGCAGGTTGGGCCATACACCGTGGGAACCGGTTGAGTGAATGGGGGCGCAATGGACAACCAACTACTTGAGCAGCTACTGCACGAAGCCGAAGGACCCGACCTCGATTTCAAGCGAGACCAGTATCCGTTCGAAAGAGTCACCAAGGAAACCAAGAGCGAACTACTGAAAGACATACTGGCCTTTGCAAATGCATGGCGACGGACAACTGCATACATTCTCATTGGCGTTGCCGAACGGAAGGGGCAACCTAGTAGAATCGTGGGCGTGGCAAATCACCTTGACGATGCTAGCCTACAACAGTTTGTGAATTCCAAGACCCAGCAACCCGTTGAGTTTTCCTATCGCCCTCTTGCCGTTGGTAGCAAGGAGATCGGGGTCATTGAAATCCCCGTCCAGCAACGTCCGATTTGGATAACAAGAGATTTCGGCAAGGTACGAAAAGAGACGGTTTACCTTAGGCGAGGTAGTTCCACCGATAAAGCCACGCTTGCGGAGATTGTGAGCATGTGCCGATCCACGGCACGGCGACCACCACGTCTTTTCTTGCAGTGGGGAGACTTAAGACAGCGCGCTCTTCTAGGCAGTACGGTAACGGTGGAGACTGTTACCTTGGACCCCGTTCTACCCGTCCAAGCGCCAGTTGATGACAGCAAAGCGCGCATTGGCATGATTTACACCGATAGGAATGAAGACTACCCACGGCAAGCGGTTGAGTACACGTTCACGAAGGCGTTTCTTTCGCCCCTTGGCGTGGTGTTGCAAAACAATAGCGAGGTGGTCGCTGAGAGAGTGCTATTCGTCGGAAAGGTGGACAAAGATGGGGAGGTTGTTGTCTGGGGTGATGACTCAATGCCGAATCGGCCGCATCGCAGCCGCACCCAAAGCCTACTCTCTGGAATCAACCCGCGCCAGGGGTCCCATGTGGCAGTGGCCGATCCACTTGTGCGAGAGTTTGCAGACCGATGGGAGGTTACACTCGACTTTGGTAGCGTTCGCCCGCGTGACGAGGTATGGTCAGCTAGCCCCCTTTTCGTCGGTTCAAGGCAATCCACTAGCATTGAGCTTGAGGGGGAGTTGCGGGCCGACAATTTGCCGGAGCCTATCAAATGTGTGTTGTCCATCAACAACGACAATACGGTGCGAGCTATGACAGAAGACGATGTGAACGCTGCCCTTGGCGCACCGTGATCATACTCCACCTGGGCCAGCTCCTGCGAAACGGGCTGGGAGACCGCGCGGGGATGTCTATTGATCCGAAGGCTCAAGTCGCAGATGGGGGACCGTATGTATGGACAGCTGCCAAAGGACCGCGGAGCCGGTGTTTCTGCGGTGGAAGGGGATGGAAAGTGAGCCGGGTAGCGGCGCACGGGTTCGGTACATCGCCGTGGGTCCGTCAGGGATAACTTCATGCGGGAGCCCACTTCTTCCACGGCGTGATGGGCCGTTGCGGAACTGCGCCGGGGCCGGGCCTTCCAGAAGGCTCGGGTTGATCCAATGGGAACCCTGCGGATTGGGGTTGAACAGCTGCTCAGGGAGCGCTTCGCCCAAGCCTCGTGCATTCCGCGAGACGATCGACCTGGGAGAACGTGAAGACCTTGCCCCTGGTGGCGATCAGGAGGTCTTTCATGTCGGCCTTCCGCACCGCGAACCCTCGGCCCGCGATGCACGCGATGACCTCGAACCCCGGCCGGTGTGCGTCTTCAAACCCATCGCGGATGGCGGCGAGCCGAAGAACTCGTGCCACCTTGTCTCGCGCCGTCCCGTCGTCATTGGTCATCTTGGCTTCGATGACTCCCATGGGGGAGTGCGGATCCGGGCAGAAGAAGTCGGGATTCTGTTCCCAACCGGGCATCGATTCGCCCCGGCGCGACCGGTGGTATGGCACGTTGGCTGAAGACAGATGGTCCTCAATTCGATCCTCGAGCATGTCACCGACGAGTTCACTTACGGAGTCGCGATGGGAGGCAAACGGTCGGCCGAGAAGCCGCTCATACAGGAGGGCTTCGTATCGGACACCCTAGCTTGCCACCTGCTTCAGGGATTCGTGGCCACGGGCGGTGTCCACCTTGTCCAGGCGATGCACCTCGGTCTCGCCGGCTCGCAAAGCGCCTTCCCGGAGCATCTCGCACGCGACGGAAACCAGCGCCCGGATTCTGGTCGCCTGAGTCGGGGTGTGTCCGACCGTCTTGGCTGGGTCCATGCGTATGGACCGCTCCAGACTTCTTGCGAACCCCTGGTCGATCCGTTCGCCCGTTCGCGTTGTGGTCACGCTGGCCCACTCCGGTGGGGACAGTCCCAGAATCGCACGGAGCACAATCAGTGCCATCGGCTCACGGATAACCGCGCGCAGCACCTCGTCTTCGTCCAAGCGTTCGAATCGCACCGTAGCTTCGGCAAGAGCATCGTATCCCCGGACGAAGGCTTGGTAGGTGACATAGCCCGGACCTCGAGGGAGAACGAGAAAGCTCGTGAGAGGATCGCGCGTGAGCGCCTCGAAAACCTGCTCCACGTAGTAGTCGATACGGTCCGCTACTTCCGGAAATGACGCCTCGAATGGGAAGCGCTTGCCCGTCATGCCAGGGCGTCCTCGAAGAGTTCCTGTTGGGTGTGCCAGGCACGTACCGTTCGACCCGAAAGTACTCGCTCCGCAACTGGATCAATGTCCGCAACCTCGTCCATCGACTCGGCAACCCTGTCAATCTTTGCGCGGGTGGACATAGTACGATCCCAGCTGGTCCGAAGCCTCGCCACCACCTGCCGGGTAACGTGCCCCAGTGCAAGGCAGCGGATGTCGCCTGACCGCGGCTTCATACCGGCGGCCCTGAGCTTGGCCAAGTCGCTCTCAAGAAGCTCTTCGAGACAGTCGGATTCTCCGATGGAATTCGTGTCACTCACATCCCTCTCAGATCGGCAGACGAATACGGTATCGACAATGGCGGATTTGGTGCCGCTGATGTGGATGGACCCGCTCATTTCCGCAGGACAGGGAATCGCGGCCGTGACCATGAGACCGGCATCGAGAATGGCAACCGCCACGGCGTGGTACGCACATCGGCGGTTGTGGTGATAGGTAAAGACGAGCGGCGCTCCCGGTTTGAGTGCCGTTGTCATTCTGGCGTACACGGTGGCGAGACCGTCCGTGAAGTGCTCCAGATCACGACCTTCAGTCGCGTTTCCGGTAAGCTCGTCGCGGTTACGAGTGGACTTCACGGCAAATGCCTCCGTCTCCTCTCCCACCAACCGGCGGAGCCATATGTAGCAGAAATCCATCAGCTCCGCGTACTGCACGCTGTCGTAGTACGGCGGGTCGGTAAGCACGGCGTCCAACGAGCCGGGCTTGAGCTCGGCTTCCGTGGCTGAACCGCATCGCAGGTCCACCCTTCGAGGCCGCTTGCCATTCCCGACCGACCGGTCGCCGATCCACTCGCCCCGGGTGTAGACCCGCTTCCTCCTTCCAGCAGGCACTTCAAAGGGCCTTACACAGAAGTCCTTCGCGGTCGAGTACTTGGCGATCATGTTGACCCAGCCGCCACTGCCGACCGGCTTGCCATTGCCGCCCAGGATACCAAGCAGGTTGGCCTCGCACCGAACCAGTCCCACCGGGAACCCGTGCACCGAAAAGAGGTCGAGGGCCTTCAGCGCCATCGTGTCGTACCGAACAAGTAGGTTGTTATACCGCAACAAGTCCGACAGGTTCGTCGCGAGCGCGCGCCTGACTCGAGCATCCGCCTGGGCTGCTATGAGACCGCAACTGAGCTCCAGGCCGAGCAGTTGTCGCGAGTTGAACATCTGCCGGTATTTTTCGTATCCCCACCTGTGCAATCTGGATGACTCGTCGCCCGGTGGAATCCGATCTTCCGGAACATACTTCAACCGCATGTTCGCGAGAGCCTCATCCGCCTCGGCATACTTGGCCAGGTCATCCGCTGACGGTTCCTTGAAGAACCTGCCCTTGTGCGATCGCTTGCACTCCGGGCAATGGTACTCGATAGCGAACATCCGATGGCTGAGAGGCCCGTTTTCGATGCATGGAAAGCGGTTCTTGGTTCCGCACGCTGCACACTCCACCGATCCCCTTCGGGCCGGCCCCTCGACGACTAGCGAGGAGGTACACGCTGAGCAATGTCCCGGAGATCCGAGTCTCGTTACCTCATTCAATCGCCCGCATTCCGCACACGCCAGAACGTGCTTGGGATGCCGGACGCCTTTGGCCACCAGGTATCCCGGAAAGAGATCGATGTCCCGCCGGCAGGAGCGACATGGCTGAGTCTTGACCCATAGGAAGTACTTGACCTCGGCGCTCCCGCTGCACTTGGCACATTCTGTCTCGTATTGATGACCGATCTGCCTTTGCAGGGTCTCGACAAGTTCAAGAGCAGCTGTACGGTAGGCGGTAGAGTCGAGATCCTCCAGCTCTCGTCCAACTATCCACCAAGCCATCGGGTTGATGTCCCACCCTATGACATCTGCACCGAGTCTGTTTGCTTCGATGAGCGGTGTGCCTCCGCCCATGAAGGGATCCGCGACCACCTTCTGCTGCAGCTGATGAGACGAGAAGTAGCTCTGCGAAAGCTTGGCATCTACGAATTCAGAGAGCATCAAAGCACGAAAGAGAGTACCGGGACGACGTGCAAACCACTTGTGAACGGCAATTATCGGTCTGTAGTTCTGTTGAATTGCCTTTTCGCGCAGAGCGAGGGCAGCAACAAATGGAACGTCGAATCGCTGTTCTATGCTCATCGCAACCTCCTGGTGACAAGACACTGGCGCGGGAACGGTCTCGCCCGCATGCCATGCAATGTAACGTGCGGCAGGGTCTGCCCCAAGTGCCTTGCGATGGGGGGAACGAGAGGCCGATGCCACGGAAGCGCGTTTCTCCAACCGCAGGCGCGCTTGGCTACCGTCAGCCAGCTGTGCTCTCAGCGCTTGGGTCGGTCATCCGTCGTCATATGTCAGCCAGGGTTCACATAAAGGAAACTGTGGTTGACATTCCGCCGACCTCGAAGTGCCTATTCCGCCGAAGCGGTCCACCCATTCCGAGCGAAGCCGCCCACCGGTCTTCTCTTGACGGTCGTCCGTCCTATCCTGCCGCGCCCTCTGGCCGCTTCCCCGTGCCTCGCAACTTCGCCACCCGGCCCAGAAGATCGAACCAGAACGGCGCGCCGAGCGAAACGGCCGCAGCCGTCAGGATCCAACCCATCAGGTGGGCGAGCCAGGTCCCCCAAGACCAGTCTGGAACCCCCTCCCTGACGCCGAACGGATCTTCGTCCCCCCATCCAACGGGGAACGAGGGGAGGAGAGCGTCGGAGACCTCCAACGAATCGGAGCTCGGCGTCGTGGACGCCATTGAGACCGCCTCCTGCGCAACCGA
Source organism: Gemmatimonadota bacterium (assembly GCA_009840215.1). Classification (GTDB taxonomy): domain Bacteria; phylum Gemmatimonadota; class Gemmatimonadetes; order Longimicrobiales; family Gaopeijiaceae; genus Bin94. Next base: position 5,505 of record VXOC01000140.1, read on the forward strand.
GTAGCGAAGTACGTCGTCCCGCCAGAGGTCGCCCGCCACATGGACCGTGCTCGCGTTGGCGAACAGCGTGACACCCGCTCCGATGGCGAAGATGATCCACTGTGTTTGCCTTCGGTTCCAGCCGGAGACGCGGTTCATGCCATCGTCGAACCATGCGGCGATTTCGGTCCGGAGCTCAGCCACCGTCTCCGCTCCCGTGCTGCTCAACGCACGCAGGGCACGTCCGAGTACGGGGTCGCCGCTCACGTTGCGGATCAAACGTGCCGCGTCGCCTTCGGAACCGTCCGTGGACCGGTCGTCTTCGGGATCCTCAGTGGACTGGTCTTCGTCACCGTGGGCGAGCAGGTCGACGAGTGCCGACGCGAACGTTCCGGAGCCGATGTACGACGGCAGCTTCTTCTCGGTCGACAGCGTGCTCACCAGCGGATGGCCGTAGATCTTGGCGGCGTAGTCGGCTCCGATCAGCGTCTGAATCCCCTTCTTCAGGTTCTTCGCCCGGAGCCCGAAGAACGTGGAGATCCACTCCTTCACGACCGAAGCGAACAGGCTCAGGACGGTGTAGAGGAGGATGAGCCCGAGGGCAACGTCGACGATGGGATGATCGAACATGGTCGGGTGTCCTGGAACGGAACCGGTCTTCACCCCAAGGCATGGAACCAAGACGGTGTTGGAGCGTGGACAGCTACGGCTGGTACAGGACGGGGCCGCGATCGTGGTAGCTGAAGACGGGACAGTCGTGGTGAGCGTGCCCGCCATGCGCCGTGACCGCGAATTCCCAACGGCCCTCTTGGCGCTCATCGAGGAAGACGTACGAAGCGCACTTGCGGCGGCGCTTGGGTTCATCCGCTGGGTTCTCGACTACGTGGACTCGCTCGGGCGTCTCTCCCACATCGTGGTCCTGGGAGCGATTGAGAGTGGATCGATCTACGGATGGCGAACGCGCGCCGAACACGCTGCCAACCCACACAGCATGACCTTGTCGATGGACCAACGCGATCTCGTAGTCGTCCCGGAAGAACCGGTTGTTCGACCTCGGGCCTATCTCACCGCGAACCGAGATCAGCTCGTGGAGGACTTGCTTGCACGCCTCCGCCGAGAGCTACGCACGCCACGCGGCGGGACCATGCTGTGAACCGGCGGCGGTTGGGAACGGGACGGGCCGTCGAATGCATGACCTGAAGGAGCTGGATCGCGCCCGTGAACGATGGAGGCTCGTACGCCGACGGCTGGGCCAGTGTGCCGATGCGAAACACGGGTCCTTGGGACTGGCCCGCCGGACTGAGAGCCTCTCGGCACGCCTCTTGATCCTCCCAGGTGACCCGTTCGCAACCGATCTCTCCTTTGACGACGAGTTCTGGAATTGGTGGACGGCGGATGGGCCGTCGCCCTTCGGAAGTCGTGTTCATTGGACGAACACCGCAGTAACCGTCGATGCTGCGGTGAAGTACAGAGGAAACTCGGAGGAATGGAGCACTCGGGCCGCCTCGGCTCATGTGCCGCCCCGCTCGGAGTTCCTGGATCTCCCACCGAAGGCCCGCAACCCTCATTCCCGTCTAATCAGGTAACCCGTAAGGATCCGCACCGACAACTCCAGGACCCCGTACGTTGACCGCCCACGGAAATAAATGCGATCCAGCGTCTACAAGTCACGCAATGAACACCCTCGTGGAGCGTCACTACCGCCCGCCCGAACGCACGAGCCTCGTCGATAGTCACACCCTCCGCCCAAGCATTGTAGTGTGCGCCGATTATGTTGCGCAAATGCAGCCACTTATCTATGTCCTCAACAGTGTCGTCCAAATCCGAACGCCTCAATGTCTTCCGCACGCCCGGCCACAAGTCGCCGATAGTATAACGGTCTCCGCGTCGCCGTTGCACGGATATTGGCAGTCGGTGGCTTAGCTCGTCACATATTTCTTCTAGGATTCGCCCCGCTAGTCCGCAGATGTCCCGTGTCGCTCCTTGTCGAATAGCGTCGCGTAGCCGGTGCACGATTTGCGCAGATACGCCCCGAATTGTAGGCCCGTGCTGATGTGACCACTCAAGGAGGTCTAAGGTCACAATCGGCCGCGAATGTCGGCGACATAGGTCCAACAACTGTTCCTTCCAAAGGCGGTCGTGAACTGTGAACACCAATTGCCAGTCCTTAAACTCCGCAAACAGATAGTCCATAACCCTCAGGCGTATACCGGCATCGATACTCTGGAACACATCATCAAGGACAAACACTCTCGCTTGTCCACGGCGCGCAGACTCTTCGGCAACCGTAAGAACGATCAGGAATGAAAGCAAGTCGAGGTTGGCTTCAGAGAACACCTGTTGAGGCGAGCACCGAATGCCGTTGACCAATGACACATCAAGCGACAACGACGTGGGCGATAATCGCCCAGGGACAAGGTCGACCGAATCCACCAATGTCGCAGTCGGCGATGTACGGGTAAAAGCGGAGGTGAGTCTGTCGCTGAAGGTTGCCAAGAGGTCTTGAGGATGCAGGTACCTCTTAGGGTTCGGACTCCCCACTCTACGGAGCTTGCGGCGCAGACGTTTTATGGACTGATTGTGAGATCGCAGTGTATCGGTGAGCTTCTTGACGTCCTCGTTCACAGTGACAGTCATTCCCCTTCTGCGGAGGGCTGCCCGCTGGCGTCCCGACATGCCACCGTAAACATATCGTCGGATAAACTGGTCAAGACCGGGATCGACTACAGGAACGTCCTCGTAGGGAACCTTCGTTATTCGGGCAAGTTCTTGTGCGACGGTACGGCGGCTAGCCTTCAGCTGAAGCCGTGTTGTCAGGAGCGTCTCCTGTTGCACGTCGGTGAGCTCCTCCCATGGTTCGCTGGTCCAATCTTGTAAGAAGTCCCGAAAGAAGATCTGCCTGTGGGACTCGGGGGTACTCCAAAAGCTAAGGATGTCAGATCGCCTTAGGATCATTGGGGACACCGCGAAGCGGGGATGAGGAACTTCATCAAATTGAAATGCTATGCCATCCCGGTGGATTGCACGGGTCACCACGGTGTCATCCGACAACGTGACCGAGACGGTCGGGTCACTGGAGGGTGAGACTAGTGAAAACGGCGATGGGACTGACGGACGGTCAAAGTGCTGACTTCGGTGTATGCGGGCTTGGAGGGCAAACTCGAGTGCATCTACAAGACTCGACTTTCCGGTGCCGTTGGTGCCATGAATCAAAACGGAGGAAGGGACTGGCGACGTTGGGAACGGCAGGTCTACAGCCTGTGGTATACCACGAAAGGATGCCACATGGAGGTGCTTGACGAAGACGGACATGTTTCGTCCCTATTTGTGAGAGTGAATGGTGCCCATGTTCCCAAGGTAAGTCGGGCATTGGGGCTTGTCGAGTGCCGCAGTCGTGGGAGACTTTTCGGGGCCACGTCGTAGCGACCGTGGCCACGCAGCGCACTCGACCTCCCTCGTCTGAATCGACGATGAGGAACAGGTGAGCGAAACAGTCCGGGTCAGGGCACCGTCTCTGCGCAGCTTCCAGATTCAGTCCGTCGCGTGTGTGCAAGAACAAGGTCCGGCACCGCCAATGGATCGACGAGCGCGTGCTGGCGGCACGTCGGACTCCGGATGCGTGCTGGGTGTGTTGTCCTTGCGGCGATGTTTCGAGTACTCCGACGATCGCAGTTTCCTTGACCTCGTGTCCCTACGCTGCCGAAGAGGGCGGGTTGGTGACAGTGAGTTCGGCGGTAGCGGTCAGGCTGCTGAGTTCCCCCATCGCCCACAGGAAGACGGTTCTCGACCCGCCGCCGTCGGCCAGATCGGGCAGTTCGGGAATGTTGTCGAACGTGATCCTCCACATTCCGTCTGCCTTTCTTTCGCAGCATACGGAGGCTTCGAGTTCGGGGTGGGAGTCGCTCTTGAAGGTGAACATTTCCTTGGTGTGGTGCGCTATCTCACTTAGAGAGTTGAGAGATAGAATCAGTGTAATCGTTTTCCCGTTGCGCATCTGGAGTCGTGGTTCTCGCTTTTTTTGGGGGGGATCGACCGGCCAATTTAGTCGAAGCGTCTCGGTGATTCCAGCCATTACATGCAATCTGGCAGCATGGGCTCGACGATCGCGCGACTCATGGCGGTGAGTCACCCTCTATCGCGGAGGTGCGGGAGATGCCGGCCCCCGCGCTTCGCCACTCGCGAAGCTGGATGTGCGATGGTTCCAGCGCCGTGCCCGTCTTGGCGCCGAAGTACTCCCGGCAGTTCGAGCATCCACGGCAGCACTACTTGGACGGGCGCCTCCTTCATTCGAGGTCAATCCTGGCGCCCAACCGATCGATGCGCTTAGCCAGCCATGGAGCAAATGGCGTGCTTCGTCGGGCCACGTCTCCCGCAATCCCTGGGTTCCGACGGGTCCATCTCTCGACATCGCATCGTCCTAGTGCGTTCCTCAGCTGGCTTCGTAGCTCTTCTGGAGCAGGGGCTTCGCACGTTCCAGGTCATCCTGAGTGCGAATCTTCACCTCAAGGTCACCTGTCCCGTAGTGGCCAACTGCACTCAAATCACGCGTGAAGCCGGGCACCAACTCGACATCCGCCGGATTCACCTTCAGAAATGCGGTGACTCTGGACTTGCTCGGATGCACCTCGACGCAGGCGAAGTTCCGTATCCTCTTGAAAGCCACGTAGTACTTGAGGCGCTTCTCTTGGACGTCATCTCCGATCGCCCGAATGTGGTCCCGTAGTGCCTGATACAAGTCAAGGAGAGGACCGTCGAGAGATTCGATAACCTCTGATATCGTCTTGTAGTTGGCGGAGGATTTCCTATCGGATCCGCCCACAGCAGCCGGGTCGGGACCGGTGCCCACCGCCGAGATCGCGTTGACCATTTCCAACATCAGCAGGCCATCACCGAATCGCCGATAGCGGATCAGCTCGATATTACGATTCATCTGTTCGACGGCATGCTCATCATAGCGAGTATAGCCGCCCGCGATGCAGAGAAGCCGGGGTGCGGACCAGTCGATGGAATCGGCAGTGGCCCGGTCCAGCTTCCTGAGAACCAGCATTTCGAACTCAGCACGGTGATCAAGCAGCCAGTCCATATAGAACAAGCCCTGGTTGATGACGTTCTCGTTGGTGGCGCGCTTGTATTCGACTATCACCGGCGTGTTGTTCTCATCGATGCCAAGCGTGTCTATCCGCCCCCGGTGTTTCGGGCCGGTCGAGTGCTCGGTCTTGAGCAAACGGATGCCCAGCATCGGTTCCATGTTCCGCTCGATCAGGCTCTGAAGCGACTTCTCGACGGCCGTGGCTTCCCCAGGGATCTCGGTGGCGGCACCTCCAGTCAGATCGAAGAGCTTGATATCGGTGGTCATGCGATCGTCCTTTCTCGATCAACCATGTGGTGCTGTTGGCTTGGGGTACTCAGAGGAATGTTGCGACCGGAAGGGGCCGGCTAGCTCTCCCCGCTGAGCGTCAGGTGGTGGGGAATTGGTGGCGGACCCTCATGATGACGTGTCTCCTGAGTGTTGGCAACCGCTGTGGTCCTTCGCAGTGCGATCGACTGCTGATCCGGCCCATGCCGATCACCCTGGAGTGACCGAGTAGGAGCGCTGGAAGGCCTGCTGTCGGTTCCCGGGTGAAGTGGGCGGCGGTGAGTGCCGGGTCGGTGGTGTCATCTTGACAGAGCGATGCCGAGCACCGACTATCTTTCGCGATCATGAACCGAACCTACGACGCCGTCCACCTCCACGACCTCGAGCGGATCAATCCTGACGAGCTTCAGGACCGGCTCCGCACTCAACCCTTCGCGACGATTCGCGTGGCCCGGCTGATCGTGTAGGAAGCGGCACATGGGGTTTTTCGGAACTGCGTGGCAGGTTCTCAAGAGTGCTGTTGATATCGGTAGAATTGCCGAGAGCCAGTCTGAACTCCATGATGAGTTCGCTGCCCTTGAGAAGCGGGTGGCGCGACTCGAGAGCGAGGACATCGAACTCAGGGACCAAATAGCGTGGAAAGACGACTACGAACTGAACGACATTGGACTCGAAGTCCCTGTCTATACCCCCGGTCCTTGGTGTGAATCCGCCGACAGCCCCCACTGGCTCTGCGCCCATTGCTACGACAATGACAAGAAGTCGTACCTGAAACCGACGCCAGGAGAGCACATCATCGGACAGCCACGCTATTGGTCCTGCTCACGCGAAGGATGCAAAATGGACTTCGTTACGGCGAGGGTGCCGAACTGAGAGGAACAGGTCGAGCGAAGCACTCGCCGACGGCTTGGCACTCAGCCGTTGAATCCTGCGAATGCGCCCGGTGTAGCCACATGACCTAACGATGAACACCTTCTGGAACTCAGGGGAACGCGACAAGATCGAGGGTCTCGATGTGCTCGGACTGCGCCAGTTCGACCAGGCGCTTGAGCGGAAGTGGGTAGCCGGAATCACCACGATCTCTTTTCGCGCTCGTTATCTGACGCTACTGCCGTGGCTGCTGGCGGAACTCTACGAGTACGAACTCAGACGACATGGGGGCAGGGCAACGATACCGCCAGACCGCCTCTTAGAGGTCCTCGCTCGACTCAAGTTCCTCGTGCTGGCCGCGAGCGCCACCGGCACCGAGTGGGGTGAATCCGGCAGCACATACGGTGTGTTGGGTTCAAGGGTCTACCGTGGGGAGCTCGCCGAGTTCGCTGAGACGGGGACGGTGGCGATCCCGTCACAAGGGGGCTCGGACGTCTACGGCACGTATGTGATGCCGTGTCGTGGATTTGGTCTCCTCACCGACTCTTCAGGCCGCGACGGCGTGCCCATTGCCATTGCTCCCCGGGGTCGCACGCTGCTGAGGCCCCGGGCGAGGGTGCCCGGTTGTGAAACGATTCACAAGCTGCTGCTGGAGGGAGGCTCGATCACCAAGGAGCAGTTGCGCATGGCGGGCCCGCACTTCTCGGTCAACGGCCTGGCCAATGATGCGAGCGAGCGAGACAGTCTGATCAACTGGATGTTCGAGCCATACCACGACAGCCCGGGGGTAACCCGGACCTACGACCGCTTTGCCATGACGATCAGGTGGGCTGCAGTAGTCATCGGGACTGGTGCCATGACTGCGGCCGACCTTATCGCTCTGAACTTCCGACGAGTAGTTGAAGCGGTTCCATCGTCGGTCACCCGCGCCCAGCTGGCGTGGATGGAATACGAACTGCGTCGCCGTACCCATTTCGCGTGTGAACTGTTGCTCGCCGACGTCACTGGCACCCTCCAGGACCTGGGAACCGGGCCCGTTGACGCCATCACCGCCAGGTGGATGCCGGTTGACGGGATCGCCCCCGCCGTCCGTGAGGCGCTTGGGGTCGATGAAATCACCAGTGACACGACGCTACGTTATCTTCTGGACAGCATGCCCACGAACTCGTTCATCCGCGACCGCCTTCGCATGGCCGATGGCCGAAGGCAGACACGTGGCGGTAATGCCGCCCTATACGGCCTAGCCCTGCTGCTCTCATGCTACCGGTGCTCAGAGGCGTACCGTGCTACCAACACCCTCGCGGATTCCAGGCACTACATGGAGCGGGCCTTCGCACTCGTTACCGAGAACGCCCACAAACCCCTGGTGGTCGCGATGCGAGAGCTGGCCCTGCATCTCGCCGTCGAGCCTCATCTCACTACCACGCTCCGGAAGATGGGCCAGGGCCAGAAGTGCTCGCTACGGTTCTTCCCTGAAGGCGAGGTTCTGCACCCGACCGGTATCGCAGCGAATCCGGGCTTTAGCGGAACCCGACTGGAGAACGTGCTCGGCATCCTCGCTGATCTGGGGTTGTACAGCCGCCTTGCGGGTGGCCGGTATCGCCTGACGGATTCCGGCCGCAACCGCCTACTGCGGGATGACTGACTGATGCGGCAGGATATCCTCAAGATCATCAGGAGCTCCAAGGACATCACCAATGCCATCATTCTCACCCACAATATCGATTTCGTCTTTGTCCAATCCGTAGTGATTCCTGCTCTTCGGAAGTGTGGCTCCCCGTCTCTGACCATATTCGCAGACGCTGAATGTGCTTCCCAGACGTATCAGCACCAGGCCCGTGTGCTGGGCACTCTGGGACAGAGGTACCGAGTAGTTCCGGTAGCAATGAAGCCGGGCTATCGATTTCATCCGAAGGCGGTACTCCTGTCGGGCCCGAGAAGTGCCATGCTTCTAGTCGGCAGCGGCAATCTGACATTCGGGGGATGGCGAGAAAACGGGGAAGTGTGGTCGCGCTACGATACCGACAACGATGGCACTCAGGTACTCGCCGCCTTTCGCGAGTACTTGCGCGAAGTCCTGGAGATATGCCCGGAATCCGACGCGCTCACGCCCGAAGTCGAAGAGGCATTCGATCCCAATACGCGCCGCTGGGCCGCGAGCATGGAAGATCCAGGCGTGCTTCTCGGTCGATGCGGACAGGGTCAGGCGATGCTCGACCAGATCCGAGCAGTTGTGGGTGACGCTGCTGTCGACGAGTTGCGTGTCTGCGCCCCGTATTTCGACCTTGGCGCCGAGGCTCTCAAGCGTCTTGCCGAGCAGCTGGGTTCCCCGCCGACCACAGTGCTCGTCCAGAGTCATCGGACGAATCTGCCGACGGCGGCGGCTCAGGCCCTCGACGAGTCATTCACTCTTAGGGCAGCCACCTACCAACATCGGGAAGGGGTAGGTGACGCCGAGCGCGTGAGAGAGGCTCTACTGCACGCCAAGTTCTACGCGGTGCGGCAGGCTGACACAGTTACCGTCTTCTCCGGCAGCGCGAACTGCTCGCGTGCGGCGCTCACCGTCCCGGGATCGGCCGGCAACGCCGAGTTGATGACCTACACGACGATGTCGTCGGTGGAGTTCGAAGAGGGGTTCCTTGCGGAGCTGGCGATCAGTGACGCTGAACCGGTGCTCGCTGCCGTTGCCGAGGACGAGGAGCCTCCTGCTCCCACCAGTGGATTCCTCCAGATCCTGGCGGCTCGAGTGGAGGCGGGGGTTCTTCGAGTTGCGTTCCGATCAGACGAGACGACGAGGCTCACTCATGCGGAGATCGACCAGAAGGCGCATGCGGCTGAGCCGATTGAGGTCGAATCGCATCGGGCCATCTTCCAGGCGCGGGGGAACCCGCGAATGGTCGTGTTGGTCGGAACATGTGGGGACGCCGTGGTTCAGTCCCAGTTTCACTGGATAGACAATGAAAGCGCCCTGCGATCCTCCGCTCGCGGACGGTCTTTGGCCGAGTCAATCCACACCCGTGTGCGCAGTGATCTCTGGGGCATCGGCGCGTATAGGCATGTACTCTCTGAGCTTCTCGGACATCTGCAATACATGCCCAAGGCCGTCTCCCATCGCCGCTCCGATGCCGATGGTGACAGGAAGACGACCGGAGATCCCGTCGAGTTCGAGTGGGACGATGTCTTCGCTGACACGTATGGGTTAGGCACGGGGCTGGGTCCTACGCCCAGTCTCACGGTCGGGCCTGACGATCGTGTCCACAGCCTAAGGAGCCTCCTGCTGCGCTGGTACGGCATAGGACGAAGCGGGCAGGACGAGCCCGCCCCGACCAGCGATGATGATTCAGTTCAGCCCGAGGTCATGGCCACCGACGGCGAGGGCGTTGACACGGTCGCCGAGGTACCGACGGTTGTTCCGAAGCCCACGGCGCCGGCGGCATCGGACGGGGAGAAGAAGGCGGCCCTGAGGGTGGTCCACCAGATCGCCGCCAGGCTGGGAGAACCGGAGTTCCTAAGTGAGCGCCATCCAGAACATCTGGCGGTTGATCTGAAGGTGGCCGCCGCCCTGCTGCGGGTGGGGATGGCGTCGGGGTGGCTGACCGAGCAGGAGTTCTTCAAGACGACGCTGGCAATTTGGTTGCCACTCTTCTTCAACGCCGCCGGGTCCGAGGACACGGGTTGGCTCGTGCAACGATATCGGACCGCCCCACACCCGGAGGAGTTCGCCAGGTCAATCCGATCTTCGGAGCTCGCCGCCGCACTCGCTTGCTGGGCACTCTCGACACCGGCCAACGTCACCAGCGAGGAGCACGCGCTGTTTGCCCTTGCGTCCGCAATCGGAGTGGCCCAGCTCCCCTGGCTCTGGCAGACCGGCGGCAACAGGCGCGTCGCCAAGGAGATGGAGGAACTTCTCACCCTCACTTCGCGAGGCGATGACCTGGACATGCCGACCGTGGACCGTCGCTGGCGGACACTGATCCGGCGTGGCTGTGCGCTGAGCCAACTGGAGCGGGCCGTTGCGCCCGTCGGATTCGGAGAACTCTGCAATCGGATCAAGCAGCGGAAGGTCGCGGCTGGCGAGCTACTCTGGCAGAGATGGAAGGGCGGGGCCGGCTACTGTGTCGCCACCCAAGACTGCGAGCGAGTCAGGGAGGAGAAGGCGACGGTGCGTGTCTTGCAGCAGGCTAATCGTGGCACGAAGCGCTACCAGGGCTCCTACTTGATGCCGGTGGACGGGCTGCTGGACGAGCGAGTGTTCGACGACACCGCCATCCATCCCAAGGCTCGGCGGGAGCTACGGAAGTGGATTGGGGAGCTGCGCTTGGCACTGATCCACAGGGAATCGGAGGTGTAGTCGCCACCCATTGTACTTCGCCCCCGCAGGTACCCAACGCGGTCAGTCACTGGTACCTTTCTCCACATGGGGCACGAGCGAAGTACGCGGCGAGGTCGCGAAGGGGAGCGATTTGCCAGCCAGCTTGAGATCGTTGAGGCGTCCTTTCGGCGCTTGATGAATCGGCCCCTGGTTCGCATGGACGAGCACCGTTCAAAGACACGCAAGGAAGCCGGTGTCTACGTGATCGTGGAGCGGGATCGCGCCATGTACGTCGGCCGGTCGCGGGATCTTCGACGACGCTTGAACGACCATCTCAGCTCGTCGATCTCCAAGGCTGCACTCGCCGTAAGGATGGCCCGCGCCGACACCCGCCTGCGCGCCAACTACAAGGGGGAACGCAGCGCCCGCCATCTGTTCGATACGAACGAGACCTTCCGCGCGTCGTTCAACAGCGCGACGGAGCGCATCGGTGCAATGCACGTCCGGTGGGTGCTCGAGGAGGATGACGTCCGCCAGGCACTACTGGAGATCTACGCTGCCGTCGAGCTGGAAACGCCCTTCAACAGTTTCAGAACCCACTGACTTCCGAGAGGGCGTAAGACCAGCCAACGTCCGCCGCAGCCACTCCCCGCAGTCACTTTGGAAGCTGCCTCAGGTAATCCATATCGATCAGCCTTCGAAAATGGGTGAGGATTCCCTTCGCCACAGTACGATCGCGAACAAGCAGTCCGAGGTCGACGTTGTCATCCCAGGCCGCGAATGTGAGGTTTGCCGAGGTAACGAACACCCGGTCCTCGTCCACCACAACGGCCTTCGCATGGAGCTTCCCGCGGGCCCGCAGGTCCACGGATCGCCGATCGTAGTACACGAGGGGACGATCCTCACCAGGCCCCAGTCTCCAAAAAGTGTCGGCGAATCGCCGCACCACCGTCCTGTTCCGGTGCCGCCTGCTTCTCTCCCTACGTCGACGATTGACGTTGAAGAGAAGTCTGACCTCGAGTCCGGGGGTGGTGTCGATGTTCGCCGCCAACTCACCGAAGACATCTGGATCATGGTCGCTGACAAAGCTGGCCACCCAGAGCGATTGCTTGGCCGACGAGAACGACTCCTCGTAGACCGTCGCCGGTGTCGCCAGCCAGACCGCTCGCTTCCGGGCCGGACCAGACCAGTTGGGGCGAGCGCTTTCGGATGCCCACGTGGTTACCTCCAGAGGTGGTGGTACTGGTGCCGACTCTGGCGCACGTAGTTCACTGATTCCGCGGAATGCCGATCATCGCCTGCAGATCATGCCGATCAATGGTCTTCTAGTGGAGCAGTTGTTGAATGGGCAGGTAAATGCACCCCGTTTGGGCGGCGTGACGCCGCATACGCAGCAAAAGTGATACCAAGTCAAGTCGCCCTTCCAATACGGCCGCTAGATGCGCACCGTCCATCAGAATCATCAGGCTCCTGCCCGCGGAGTAGGCCTTGACGCCGTCTTCCGAGAACCCGTTGATCGACAGGAATAGACCAAGCGTGTTGTCTGGTTTTCGACTAATCTTGCCGTCGAAGGCGTCGAGGTCGGATCGAGAGGTAGGCGGACTCTCCCAGCGGGCCTCGAACAGGAAGTCGGTGGTTTCGAAGGAGAACGAACCGTCAATCTGTTCGCCGAGCACCTTAAAGGAGGCTTTTGGGTCGAGGTCGAAGACCTCAAACAAATCGTACATTAGGCGTTCCAGAGCGAATCCCCGCTTCTGTGCAGAAAGGCTCAACATGCCGCAATACTCTTCATGAAGCTCGCTAAGCCGTGTCTTGATAGCTGCGCTTGCAAGGCGCTCCAGGCGCGCCTGCTCACGCCGTTGTCCAATCGCTTGCTGTTCCTCGACCAACTCTAAATGGTCCTTCATCTGTCGCCGTAACGCCTGCACCGCCGCCTGTGCTGCCGCCGCCTTCTTCTTGCCGTCCTCAAGTCGCAACAGGTGGCTGAAATCGCTCATCCGGGCGACCTCAGCCATCAAGCGTAGGAGGTCAGCTTGGTACTCGTTCTCGTGTCGAGTCATGTGATCCACGAGGCTCCCGACGATCTCACGCTTGTACGCGTCCCAATTGAGCCGCGACAGAATAGAACTATCGGTTAGGCAACTCGTCAGGAAAGTCCTCAATTCCTTTTTGAACCAATAGACGAGCGTCAACGCGTCCTTGAGTGCGTTGATGGCTACCGGAGATATCTTCTTCACAGATTGACTCCAGGTTCAGGCGTGGTCCAGAATCAAGGGTCGGCGAGTTGCAATCGGGGGCCGGACCACGGGATTCGTGTCGATCCCGCCTCGGTACGGGTGGTTGAGGACTGTCACTGACGGTTACAGGGCGTGGAGTAGTTAGCTCGGAGGTCAGTCTCCTCGGCAAGCCGACCGGATTCGCTTGAGTTGGTGTGGGCGTGGAAGTGAGTGGCACCTTTGTTCTTGATACAGTTACCCCTGTGGTGACTGCCGAGGTCGGAACGCTCGGCTAGATTACCCTGCCCGATGTAGACGGGGCCCCAGTACCGAGCGCCATCGGTGCCTTGGTACTCATATGCGTAGATGTAGTTGCCGGGGGTGTCCTTCATCGGCGTTCCTATAGGGTGAACCCAGTATTTGTACGAGTTTCCGCTCTTGCCATCCCAGATACAGGTAGGCGCATTCGACATGGGGCTATCTCCTGTTGATGAGGTGGTCGGCGGGTACAGCGGAAAGCTATCAGCCTCGAAGCCGGTGCGCCACGGGTCAGGCCGAAAAGGCGCAACGACCCACGCTGAACCTGGCTCTCGGTTCACCGCCAGCCGGATGTCGACACCAGCGTGAGTCCGCGCATCAGCATCTCGGGATTCGCAACCAGCACGGCTTCCAGCATCTCTTCCGTCTCAACTCTCTCGGTGAGATCGAGCTTGCTTCCCGCTTGGGAAGTAGGGTCGATCTGCCAGATCCCGATGTCAGTCTTCATGCGGGGACAATCCCTCCGGATCGAAGGTCAGCACCTCGATCGCCCGCGTCCGCACGCCGATGCCGTGCTCGATCAGCAAGTCGATGAGCCTGTCGCCGTCTATCAGGGTGATCGGGGCTGCGCCCTGGGCGAACGCGGCCTCCACCGCGCCCTTCGCGAAACGGGAAGTCGCGACAATGGTGCCTCGGACGGCATTGAACCGGTACAGTGAGCCACGGAGAGCGTCCAGGTCCTTGCGTTGAATGGTCCGCTTGTGGCGCTTCGCCTGTACGACCTCGCGGACCGAGGTGACGCCGAGCTGGATGTCGGCGACCACGTCGACTCCGCCGTCACCGGACTGTCCGATCACGTCGACCTTCTCGTAGTTCATCTCCGCAAGCAATCGACCGACGAGTTCCTCGAAGTCATTCGGATCCATCTGCAGCAGGTGCTTCCGAAGCGACTCACGAACAGCCGCCTTCTGCTCCTTGGCGAGCTTCTGGATCATCTGTCGCGGGCCGGGTTCAGGCGCAGCGTGCTCGAGGTACCGAAGCCCGTCATCGGTCACCGTGTATTTGGCGCGCTCGCGGTCGATCAGACCTCGATCAAGGAGGTTGTTCAGGCGTCGGCGCAGGGTGTCGCGGATGCTGGCGGGTGCACGGAACCCCGAATGCGCCCGTTGGAGGAATTCGGTCCACGGTTCCTCGAAGTCCCGAACCTGGGCGGGTCCGCTGTCGGCGACGATGGTGAGCAGTTCGACGAGGCCTTCCTGGGTGTCGAGAAACGATTCCGCTTCGCCGAGGCGGTGCTTGAGGAAGTCATGGCCGCGGTCGGTCAATTGCAGTTTGCCGTCTGAGTCCTCCTCGACGAGCTCGTAATGCCGGACGAGGGCCCAGCTACCTGCGGTGTACCTGGGGTTGGCTGTCTTGCCGCTTCCCGTCCAGATCGCGTGGGCGAGCTTGAGGTGGTCGCCAGAAAGTCTCTCTGGGATCCACTCGTCCGGCTCACGCCAGTCGACCCGGGCGCCGGGTTCTCCGGTGAGTCCCATGATGGTGCTGTGGAGCTTGGTGATGTCTGTCCTGGGCTGCCCGGGCCAGACGGCGAGCAAGCTACGGACCTCGCGGTAGGTGGGAAACCATGGAACTCGCACGCGACGTGCGTTGGCCAGAGGACCGGTCTTGGTGCTCTCGTCCACGGATTCTGCTCCTCTTGGTAGAGGGTGGGATGACGAATGGTCAGGTGGCCACTCACCGTAACGCCGTTCAGAGGTACGAGGCGAGCAGCGGGTGAGCAAGGGGGTCGGCGGACCGGGCAGATCGGGCCATCGGGGATGGCGCAGTGGTTGGCAACGGGCTCGTGGGTGTCGGTCATCGTCAAACTGACTGCAACTCCTGCCCCTCAGCCAGCCGTTGGTCACAGTATGTCACGCAGAGTTTACATATTGGAAACTGCGGTTGTCATTCCCGCTGCGACCTCACCGGGGCCGCATCGCGACCACGGCACCTGATGGGAGGGCTACCTCCCCCAAGCATCCCCAGTGTAAATCGACATGTAAACCCAGGAGGAGCAATGCAGCGAAAATGCTCCTACGAGCCCCTCTCAGCCAAGCCCCTGATCCTGGCCCTGTGCCAGGTCCGCCTCAGCCCGGTCCCTCAGCTGAAGCACCACATCCCCGCAATCCACGAGGCATGCCAGAGGCGCGGCTTCCCGAATCGAACGATCCGGAAAGGTCCGCAAAGTCACCTATCACCCCAACGCCACCATCCCGATCCGGCTGACGGAGCAACAGCCGTGGGACTACCATCCCCCCTGATTCGGCAACAACGGCCAGCATTCCCGAGATGGAACGGCCGCGATCTCTCTGGATAGCCGAATCGGACCGAGGTAGCTTTCAGTGCCCCCGAATCCATGAGTCGCAGGACTACGCTGACAGGAACGTCGATGGCCCTCACAGACATCTTTGCCCGCCGATACCGCGATACGCCTCTTTGGGAGTGCTTTAGTGAGAACGAGCGACGGTTGCTGGTTCAAGTCTCTCGCATCGTCAGCGAACAGCTCTTCTACGAGATTGAACACGGAGTATGGGGTCACCTCAATAGGACACTCTCGATGGAACTCGGTGTCACGAATCTCTCGGCGCTTTCGGGCACGGATCCAGCGAGGTTGTCGGCCGAGCAACGGATCCATGCCCAAGACTTTCCGCGCCGCCGCGAGTTGCCAGCACTTCATGTGCGCTCCGTACGACCACTCTATCCCACCGGACAGATTCATCAAGGAGCGTCTTAGTCTTGTCGAGATCGCGTTTCGGATGAAGGAAGACAAGGTCAAGGCCGAGAACGCAGGGCTCGATCGAGCAATCCAAGAGGCCGGGCTGACTGCCTCAGTAGTTGTTCCCGGTCCACGTCGTCAGGTCCCCGGCCTCGCAGCGGCCCGGCGACAGCAAAAGGAGAGAGAGTTACGGGTCGCCAACGAGCGGTTGAATCAGGGATTCGAGGCAGCCTGTCGCGAACTGAATGCCCGTTTTCGGCAGGCGGAGGCGAATCTTCACTACCACAACGGCTTCATCCAGCTCGCTTCCGATAGCATGACCGAAGAGCAGATCGAACAGCCATTCTGGAACCTCTTGCGGTCATCCGAATGGCAAAGCGTAGACCGTGAGCTGAAGGAAGCGATTGACTTGCGTGACACAGGGAGACCGGACCCGGCTTTTTACGCCGCCAAAGCTTTGGAAAGCACGATCAAGATCATCTCCGACTCTCGCGGCTGGACACGTGGGAACGAGCGTGGCGCAGTCAACTATCTCGACAATCTCCGAGCACGGAACAACGGCGAGTTCATCGCCGAATGGGAGCACGACATACTTCGGCAGTTTTTCACCGCCGTAAGGAACCCGTACGCACACGGTGCAGGGAGTGCGCAGCCTCTGAGCTTGTCGGAAGCGCAAACCAACTGGGCAATTGGTTTCTGCATGATCTGGATTAGGAACCTCATTCGCCGTACGAAATGAGCAATCGGCAAGGGAACCATCGGAGGATTCCGTGACACAGGAAGCCAATCAATCCCCAGATACGGGACCGTTGGATCGCTTTGTAGCCTTGGCGCCCGCCGGCGGCTTCTGGCAATCCGTTGACCTGCGCATCTGCGCCATCCGCAGCGGCCGCCGGTGGGTGAGCCTCGTCACCCGCGGCGTCCTGGACCACCGGGCCCCACCCGAGGTCCCGAGATTTTCTCCGGTCGAGCGGCGGGACTTCCGTGCCTGGCAGGTCGTCCGACCCATCGCGGACTTGCCTGCTGTGGTACACGGAATCGCCGATGGAACGATGAAGCTGGGACCGTGCTCCGTCGGATTCATCAGCCGGTCGCGTCAGCCTGGGACCGAAATGAGCTGCAGCTTCAACGAATGGACCGCATCATTTGTCGCGGCCTACGACCTGTGGAGCTGTCACTCGCTCGTCGGCTACGGTTCGTCGATCTGGGACGTGGTGAGAGAAGCCGGTCACGATCCTCTGGAGCTGGACGGCATGATCCGCGGCGGGCCGAACCCTTACGATGGACTGCCGGATCTGGCGCGCAGATTCTGCGGAAGACGCCAGGAGCTCGAAGCTCAGGGTCACAGTACGGTCGTCGAGCTGGTCGCCCCGCTGGCAGTGCGCTTCGGCCCCGAGGCGGCAACGACTTCGGCCGATGGCAGTGCTGTCGGCTTGAAGGCCGCTGCCGAGGTCTACGTCGAGAAGGCGGAGATTGCCTGGACGGTAGGAGCCGCCGGACAGCCCCCTCGCCACGGATCCCGTGAACTCCGTAACTGCGATTGGTCACGGGAGGGCGACACTCTCCACGCGGAGGTGGACATCCCGATTCGGCAGGGCGATTCCACCGCCACCTCGTTCATCCTCATCGGCGACCGGTGTGTTGACCGCGTGACCGTGCCCCTGGCGGAGGCCGGCTCCAATGTCCGCATCAGGGCTCACAGCACGGTCGACCCTGGTCTTCAACGCTTTCGTGAGCACCTCCTGCCCGAAAGACTGGAAAAGGCGAGGGAGTTCGAGGCGGCCGTGGGTCTGCTCTTCTTCTTCCTCGGCTTCCATGTGGATCCGCTCTCGGGGCAGAAGGGGCTGGGCGATGCCGTCGACCACCTTGTCCACGCCCCGGGATCCTCCGTGATTCTGGTGATCGAGTGTACGGTTGGGTCGATAGACACAGGCGGCAAGGTGGGCAAGCTCATCAATCGGTCACAACGGACACGTCGAGAGCTTGCCGACAGCGAGGTGATCACGGTCCTCACGACGGCGGCGAGGCGAAGCGATGTGTCCGATGCCGAGGTGGAGAAGGCCGAGCGCGGCGATGTCGTGGTGCTCTGCCGCGAAGACCTTCATGAACTCTGGACCGCGGCGCAGGCTGGAGAGGGCAGCACCGAGGTAGTCCGCCGACTCCGGCACGATCTTGCGAGCGCGAAACTCCGGCGGGCCGGGGGGCGGGGTGGTTGAGTCGCAAGCTCCGATCCAGCCGTATTCGACACCTCTCCGAGCGGGTTGCACGACCGGTACTATCAGAGCGCTGGTGGCACGATTGACATGCGTACCGGTATACGGTACACTCCTCAATGATACGCAGCTTCCGTCACCGGGGTCTCAAGCGCCTGTACGAGCGAAATGACCGTAGCCGAGTCCGCGCCGATCAGGCCGACCGTCTCGCGATTGCGCTCGCAGACCTCGACGACGCCCGTAGACCATCGGACCTCGACCTGCCCGGATACCGGCTTCATCCCCTGAAGGGTTGATCTGAAGCCATTCTGGAGCATTTCGGTTTCCGGCAACTGGCGGATCGTCTTCCGCTTCGACGAAGGCGATGTATACGATGTCGACCTGGTCGACTACCACTAGCTTTCAGCAGGAGAGAGACACCATGGCCATGGAGAATCTCCCGCACCCCGGCCGCAGCATCAGGGAGAACTGCCTGGTGCCGCTCGGCCTGAACGTGACCCAGGCCGCAAGGGTACTCGATGTCGCCCGTCACACCCTCTCACGCGTGCTGAATGGGCATGCAGCCATCTCGCCGGAGATGGCGATTCGCCTGAAAAAGGCGGGGTGGTCCAACGCGGAGTTCTGGCTGCGCAGGCAGGCCACCTACGATCTCGCCCAGGCACGTAAGAGGGAACACCGGATAAGGGTCGTTCGCTACGAGCCGCGTCCGGCGGTATCCGGTTGAGGTGCCGGAGGCCGGAGTCCCCAATGCACACGCTCCCAGTGCCACATCGGGGCACCGCCCACGGCAGAAGCCGGGGAGAGTAAAGTCGAATTCACTTAATGTATGGTGTAGTTGACATTTTCTGTTCCACTGCGCAGCAGCATCCGCCCCAATGTCGCTCGTGCGGTCTCCGGTACATCGACATGGTCCGTCCAATTGCGCGCGGACGGCGCAGCCCGGGTAAGGCAACCGCTGGCACCCCGCCCGTTCACTGGACGCCTGGGTCGCGGATGCAGACGCCCCACCCAAGCCTGACACCGACACCCGCGTAGACCGGGAATCACCCTCCCCTCCCACTGGCGAGCACGGATCGGTCGTGACACCTTGGGTAACCGAACACCACCTTCCACCTAGTGGCCTGCTCCGGCGGGCTGGGAACCGCGCGGAATGATCCGGACGCTCACACTGGAGAACTATCGAGGCTTCGAGGAGTACCAGCTTCGTGATCTGGGGAAGGTGAACCTTCTGGTCGGTCCCAACAACTGCGGGAAGACCTCCGTCCTCGAGGCCGTGCAGCTTCTTGTGTCGCGCGGTGATCCTCGCGTTCTGATTGAAACGGCCAGGCGTCGATGGGAGTCGCCGGCCGGAGAGGATCGCCGGAGGACCACGGAACACCCCATGCACCACCATTTCCACGGCCACAGGCTGGAACCCGGAGTTAGCCTTGGCATTTCCGGGAGTGATGGCTACGGGCGGGTTCGGCTTCACGTGACCGAGGGTGATCCTGATGAGCCGGGGGATCTTTTCGAGATCATCTCGGGATCCGGTAGACCCTTGGCGCTCGTGATCCAAGCTGGCCCCGACAAGGATGGGACCGTCTTTGCTCTAACGGACGATGGCTCGCTCAATTGGCGCTCGCCCGCAATGCGACAATTGGCCCACAACCGACCGCACTGGCCACCAGTCCAGTTCGTGACCGCCGAGTTGCTACACCCTCGCACGCTGGCCAGTGCATGGAATTGGGTCATCCAACACGGCCGGGAGTCGGAAGTTGTCGGCGCGATGAGGCTCCTTCAGGAGGATTTGGAATCCATCCATTTTCTGGCGGGCGAGCCAACCGGCATCGGTGGAGGTTCGGTTGGCATTCTGTTGGGGTTCCAGCCGGGCACTCCCCGTATCCCCATCGGCAGCTATGGGGACGGCATGCGCAGACTTCTCGCTCTCTCCCTCTCCCTGGTGCGCGCGGCGAATGGATTCCTTCTGATCGACGAGATCGATACCGGCCTGCATTGGACGGTCATGGAGGAAATGTGGAGTCTCGTGGTGGACGCGTCGGTCAAATCGTCCGTCCAGGTGTTCGCCACGACCCACAGCCTGGACTGTATCGTCGGCCTAGCGGAGTTTCTCAAGAAGCGACCGGATCTGGCGGATGCCGTGTCCGTCCAGAAGGTAGAACGCAAGCTGGATCGCAGCGTCAGCTTCGATGGGACCGACATCATCACCGCAACCGATCTCAGCATCGAAATGCGTTGATGATCGGGTCCGCAAGCCGTTTTCGAGAGCTGTTTGTCGAGGGTTCCGACGACGAGCATGCGATTGGTCACTTGCTGGTCAGGCGGGGAGTCGACCCGCTGGCCATTCCGGCATTCAAGAAACCCGGGAGCAAGAAGGAAGTCCTCAGGGCGATCCGTGTTGGAATAAGAGCTGCAACTGGGGGGTCGGTCGGGTTCGTTCTGGACGCGAACGACGATCCGCAGGCAACCTGGGAGTCCGCAGCATCCCGCCTCAGGAGTGTCGGCGTCGAGGCCCCGACCGAGATCCCGGTGAGTGGATTCTGGGGAGTATCCGAGGACTACGGAACCCGCGTGGGGGTGTGGCTCATGCCGGACAACCGGCGCACCGGAGCCTTGGAAGCCTTCTTGCAGGACCTCATTGAAGAGGGCGATCCGCTACTCCCTCATGCGGAAGAAGCTATACGTAGAGCCAGGGAACTTGGAGCACGGTTTGGCCGCACCGCCGCCCCGAAAGCATTACTCCACACTTGGCTGGCATGGCAGAAGGAGCCTGGCCGCCCGTACGGAGTGGCGATCAAGGCTCGCTATTTTGCGGCCTCCGGTCCTGCGGCGGATCAGTTCGTCACTTGGTTTGAGCAGGTGTTCGGCGTCAGACCCAGCGGGTGAGGGATGGGAGGAGCCGCCGGGAGGGTCAAGAACTCTCGGAAGGGTCACCAATGCAAATCTTCTCTTGACCAATTGTAAGGTCCACTTTGCGCAGATCGTCAACCATCTGTCACCCCACTACCCTCCCGAGCATCCCCAGTGTAAGCCGACCAGTAAACCCCAGGGGGGCCAATGCAGCGAAACTGCCGCTACGAGCCGCTCTCCGCCCCGCCACAGTCCTCGGATCCGGTAATCGACTCCTGACCGCGCCCGCGCACCTTACACTCAGTGAAGTCGGAAGTCCTGGACCACCCATCTTCCCTCCGAAAGCAACCAATCCACCTTCCCCGAGCGTCCCAAGTGTAAACCGACCTGTAAACCCCACGAACACCAATGCAACGAAAGTGCCGCTACGAGCCCCTCTCCGCGCAGCCATGGATCCTGGCCCTCTGTCAGGTCCGCTTCAGCGCAGTCCGCCGGATGGAACGCTACATCCCCGGGATCCAGGACGCATTCCGGAGAACCGGCTTCCCGATCGAACGAGCCGGCAAGGTCCGCCAGATCACCTTCGGGCCCGGAGCCACCGCCCCGGTCGAGATGGTTGAGCGGCAGCGCTGGGAGTACCGCAACCGGAAAGAGACGTGGAGCGTTCTGGTGACGGAGGACAGCGTGATCCTGCAGACGACGGCATACACCCGGTTCGAGGAATTCGTCGATCGGCTGCGTTTTGCCGTCAACACGGTGCTGACCGGGTCCGAACATGACGGGTTCGGCGTGATCCACAGGGTCGGCCTCCGGTACGTCGACGTGGTCCGTCCCAGTGCCGGCAAGAGTTTTCGGTCCTACCTGCGGCGAGGCCTCCATGGAGTACCGGACGAGGTCTTCCAGCCTGGACGACACCTTCTCCACGTCGAGAGCAGAGGGGAGACGGTGGTTGGCGGCGACCCCGCAACGATGATCGTCCGCATCGTTCAAAACGACCAGGGCCATTCGCTTCCTCCCGATCTGACGGCGGCTGCGCCGAAGTACTCGCGGAGCGCGGGACCGGGCGAGCTGCTCACCCTGATCGACATGGATCACTACGTCGAGGGTACTTTTGATCCGGACCCGGAGTGGGTTGTGGCCAGGGCCTGTGAATTGCACGATCACATCGTCGAGACATTCCACGAGCATGTGGTCACCAGAGAAGCGATCGAGGAGTGGAAATGACGCCGGATCCCGCCGGAATCCAGGGTAGCCGGACCCCCGGGCGGGCGTTTCCGAGGTGGGGCGGTGGTGACGCTCAGCACGGAACCGTCGCCTGGTACCGGGACGCTTCGGGGGGGTTCATTCCCGCAGCACCCGACACGTGGAATGCGCAGGTAGCGTTCCAGGTCTTTCCGAGAATCACGTCCAGTCCACGAATCGAACGCCGTGCGATGAGGTTCGCGGACCGCACCCACCACATCTCGACGCTCCCTGTCGCGGACCAGGTACGGGAACTGCAGACGGCGCTCTCGGTCAACAAGTCCGAGCTCGCCCGCATCCTGCGAGTCTCCCGCCCCACGGTCTACGATTGGCTCGATGACGGTCAGCCCAACCCCGGCAACGTCTCCAGGATTCGAACATTGCGGCGGATGCTCCGGGAATCCCGGGTTACGCCGGCCAACCCGCTTTTCCCGCGATTCGTCAGGTCCGCATTGGAGCCCGGTGGCCGGCCTCTCCTCGATGTCCTGGTCGAGGAGACGATCGACGAAGCGGCCGCGCGGAGTGCGCTTGGACGGGCGAAAGCGTTGGGCGATGCCATTGACGCGGAGCGGGAGGAGCGGGAGGCCCGGTTGCGGGACGCTGGCTTCGAGGAACCGGACGCGGAGCAGCGGAAGGCCAATCTTGCTACGAATGTGGCGCTCATGGGGTGGCCTTCTAGATTCCCAGACAGGAGGCTCAAATGATGAAGACGGACCAACTGGCCGAGATTCTCAAGAAGAATCCGCAGATCGACCGAACCGCGATTGACCGTAGCCGTCAGGCCGCGAAGCAGCTCGCCGAAGTGGGGGTCAAACTGGGTGGCTACAGGCTGGCACCCGCGCTAGGTGGCAAACTCCTCAGGAACTCCGAGTGGTCCGCGATGGGGAGCGGACAGTCGGGAATGGACCGCGGATAACCGCATGGCGTCAGCAATCGTCCGCTAGAAGACGGACTCGATAGGTCTTGCCGAAAGGCCCCGCCGATGGAAGAAGCCGTCCAAGTGCTGACAAGGGCTTTCGGTTCTACCTGCGGCGAGGCCTCCATGGAGTACCGGACGTCCCGATTTGATCGCGGCTGCGGGTAGCCGGTTCCCGTGTCACCCGTCTCCACGATTTGGCTCGGGGATGGCCAGCGGAGCCTGACAGACTCCGCATTGAGGAAGCCGGTCACGTTGGCGAGCGTCCCAGCGTCGGATCGAGTCACCTCCCGCCGGAATCGCCCGGCGACGCATACACCTCTTGGGACACCGGCTCCATCATGTCAGTTGGAGCCATGTTGTTCACGAAGACGACGAGGTTGTCGCCTACGTCGCGCGCGCTCGGGATCAGCAACCCGGCGCACTGCAGCCAGGCGACGGCACCGCCGACGAGTTGCGGTGTGGAAATGTCCTCGCTCATCAGCATCTCGGGCGTGATGTCACAGGACTCCAGCGCCGCAAGACTCCGGAGGTCCGCGACCTCGCCAACCTGACCGACAGTTTGTGAGTGATCCAGGGTCTGCGGAGTCAGGTGTATGCGGCCGACCGGAGGCGATCGATGATGGCGAGAACCTCGTCCATCCGGTCGTCCGCGATGAGGTCGACCGGCCTCGCACCACCAAGGTCACGGTGCGGACTGAATAGCCAGAGTCGCGCGTCGTCCGGAGGATACACCTGAGAGAGCTGGCCGGCCAACCACTCCAGCCGCAGGAGCCGGGTGAGCCTGATCGGCCGGGGCATGGACCAGCCGGTCCGCCAACGGGAGACCATCTGCGGGGTCGTCTCGAGTAGCTGCGCAATCTGCATCATGGATCTCCCGTTTCCCGATGACGGAGTTTCTGCGGGGGAGAGCGCACCGTAGGATCGAAGTGCGGCGGATGCGGGCGGTGGGGTATCGAAGTGAGGTCAAATGTAATCCCCTCAAGGGCGACCTGAAGTCGTTCTGGAGCATTTCGATTTCGGGCAACTGGCCAATCGTCTTCCGCTTTGACGACGGCGATGTCTACGATGTCGATTTGGTCGACTACCACTAGCATTCAACAGGAGACAGCACCATGGCCATGAAGAATCCCCCGCACCCCGGCCGCGGCATCAGGGAAAACTGCCTGGTCCCGCTCGGTCTCAACGTAACCGACGCGGCGAGCGTGCTGGGCGTGGCCCGCCACACCCTCTCACGCGTTCTGAATGGACACGCGGCGATTTCCCCTGAGATGGCCATTCGCCTTGAGAAAGCGGGCTGGTCCAACGCGGAGTTCTGGCTGCGACGGCAGGCCACCTACGATCTGGCAGCCCGCGGACAAAATCCCCCCGGCATTCGAGCGGCGTTGCATCCGCGCTGGCCGCTTCGCCTCACCTGTCCACGCTGTAAGGTGTACATTACATTATGTCACGTCTACTATATATTTTGTTGATCCAAGGCTGCGCTCTGCGTTGCTCCTCAGCCCAATAGCCCTGCTATTGGCCCCTCGTCGCGCCTTGCCAGCTCGGCGCCTCACCGCTCTCGGTGCTCGCGGGGCTTTATCCACGGACTGCTGGCCCAGGCGCGGAAGCGGGAACACCACATCAAGGTCTCTCGGTATGAGGCGCGTCCGACGGTGTCTGGCTAGGATGCCGGGCCCGTGTTCCAAGGTTTGGCCCTTTCACTCAAACCCATCGCGGAAGGACAGGGAATGCTGAACTCACCGATCTGGTTGGCGGTCCGGATTGCGGCCGCCGTCACCCTCGTCGTCTCAACCTTCGGCTACGCGATTACCGGCAACCACTCCGATGTCCTGATGGGAGCTGGCTGCGGGATCGCGGTCGGTGTGGGCGTCGGCCTGCGGGGTGGCTCGCGAAGCGGGCTTTGGACCGGGATCCTGATCGGCTCGATCATCGGGATGGCCGTGGCACTGGTTGCCGGCGGGTTTTCCGGCAACCGGTGGGGATTCATCACCCCGCCGGTGCTCGCTCTTGCCGTCGGCCTGATCGACGGGCTCGACCGGTCGGCTCTCTCGGATTATCGGGAAATGAGCCGGGAGACGTTGATCGTGGCCGTTCTCCTGACCCTGGGGTTCTTTCCCGCTCACGTGGCGGAGGGCATCCTCCTCGGGCTGCGAACCTCGGATGAGTTCCTGATTGCGTCGATACTGCTGGTGTTCCCGCTCCTCTTGATGCCCTTCGCGGCGCTGATGGCCGGCCTCCTCACCCACCGCCGCGAAGGGTGGCGTGACGCCCGGCCTCCCCGACTGCTGATCCTGGGCGCGGCCGTACCGGTTGCCTTGTTCGTTTTCCTGATGGCGACAGGGACGCTACAGGAAGTCCGTGGGCTGTCGGGCCTCGAATTGATCCTGGGAATCGCATTTGGACTGTCTCTGCCGATGGTGGCCATTCCGGCGGCCGCGTTTCTTCTTGGGCGCGCCGCCACCACCTGGCTCCAGCCGCGGCTTCAGGTGTACAGCCGGCTCGCTGAATACCTCCGTGCCATGTGGGTCCCGATCGGCGGCTTTGCGGTCGGATACCTTACCATCATCATCCTGTTCGGCGGGTTCTACGGCACGCTGGAGCGCTTCAGCCCCGGAGCGTTCGCCGGCGTGGAGGCCGGATCCGGAATCACCGATTGGCTGTCCTTCTCATTCTTTACCGCGCTCGGCCAGGACTTCCTGACCATGGCCCCGAGTTCCGTCGGTGCAAGGCTGCTCGTCGGCGTCCACCTGATCTTCTCGGCAGGATGGGCGGTCGTGCTTTTCGCGGCGGTGATGTCGTCAATCGGGCCGAAGCTGGACCGGATCGCGCGGCGCCACTTGGAGGAACGGGGCGACTGACGACGTCATCACGGTGCCCAGGCAGACCTCCGACACGCGGAAGTCGCTTCTTCCCAGCAGAATGGGCCAGGTTCCTCGCACACTACCGCGCCAGGAACCTTTTTCGCTTACCCCCTCCTCCAATTGCGAAGTAAACTTCACTTTACCAATTGACAACGCCAGTTGTCACTTCGGCGAGCTTCTCAGACCCTCCACGGTGGCCAACGACTACGCCGCAGCCTCCACCCGAACCTCCGCCGTATGGTACGCCCGCAACCGCCGCTGCCCGTTGGACTCAAGGTGGACCACCACCGCCTGCCGCCGTGACTCTTCCGTGACCGCCTCACTCGCTTCAACCCACCGGTGGATGCGCGCCTGACATGCATTGAGGTCCCCTCGAATGGCCCGGACCATTCGCAATCTGGCCTCCGCTTCCCCAAGACCCAAGCGACGGGTAAGCCACCATCCTGACTTGCTCAGGTCTGCCTTCAACTCCCTGTGGTAGGCCCCAACCCGGTCGTCCTCAAGCACCTTCCGGAAGTCGTCGCCGTACCGTCCGATCTTCTCCTCGAGCCGTGACTGGCGGAACTCGACGACATCCGCGTCGTTCTGAATGGCCAGGTACAGCTGGAGCATGTCGATCTGAACGTCGTAGAGACTAGCCAGGAAGAACCGGTTGAGATCCGACACCGCCACCTTCGCGGCTTCCTCCGAGTCAACGGCCTCGGCGGTCATGAGCCCATACTTGGAGCGCAGCACGCCCACATCGTAGTCGATCCTCGCCAGTTTGTCCAACACGTCGCTGGCGAATCGCCGGCTGTGTTCGAATTCGGATCGGATTTCGTCGATTCGTTCCGCCGCGGCCTCGAACCGGGCGTAGTCCTCGGCGTCCAGGAGGCGTCGTGCCCGCTCCACCACCTCGTACAGACGGCCGAGAGTCCTCTGCGCCCGGTCAAGGCGTGCGCACATCATCACCGACGAGACGGTCGTGAAGAGCATCACGGGTGCCACGACCGGCATCAGGGCACTGCTGGCGGCAATGAACGGCGCCTGTGCGACGATCCCTCCCGGGCCCATGACGGCCGAGCCGACCCCGCTGCCTATAGTCATCAGTGTTGCGGGGTTGGCTGTCGCCAGGAAGACGTTGCCGGCCATCAGGGACGACGCGGCGGTGCTGCCGGCGCCGAGCATGGGCAGGAGCCAGGTGCTGTCGACGACTCCGCCGGACTCGAAGGGCTGGTCCTTGGGCCATGAGGCTCGGAGGGCTTTGCTGGCGTCTTGGCCGAGGTCGACGAGGGCGATCGAGCGTTCGTCGTGGGTGAGGATCTGGCCGACGGGGGTGCGGGGGATGTCCTTGCTAAGGGTGAGAGTCTCCACGTGTCGTTCTGGTGGTCAGGGGCGGAACATTCGTGCGAAAGACGGGCCACCGTAGTGTCCAACTCACCCGAGAAGTCAGCGCTCGAGGAGTTCACAGAACCTCGGGAGGTCGACGGCGCCGGGCAAGCGGAAGCGGGATTGGGCCCTCCCTGAACGCGGCAGACCGGATTGCTGGGAAGCGAGGGGCAGTCCTACCCACCTCCCTCCCGCCAGTCAGTCCTGAAATCCAGTCGTCGAGTGAATTGGAACACGTCGTGGGGCGTGATCCCGAACTGCATGGCGACATCCGGAATCTTCCGGTTCGCCCGTCTCTTCTTGGGGCTGGAGACTTCAGTCGTAACGATGTGGCGTCGGGTAGGCTCCACCAACGCGTAGGCAATCAGAAACGGGTCCCGGCCCAGCTTCTCGAGCTCATGCTCTGTGAGGCCCGAGGCATACCCCTCCTCCACGACTCGCCTCACGAGATCCGGATCGGGTTGCTCATCAAGTACCAGCGCGTCCTTCACGCTGTCCTGCCCGAGCCAATCAAGCAGGTCATCCATGCCCTTGCGCCGCCTCCCGCGCTTCACTTCGTCGAGGATCTCGGCAGGGACCTTCACTCGGCCCTCCTCCGCGTGATGCACGAGCCAGGTCCAGAACTCGGGAACGCGCTTCACCGGGTAGTAGTCTCGGTTCGCGGTAATCAGGACATTGGCGTCGAGCAGGTAGAGGCGCTCCAGCCCCGAACCCAAGGGTGCGCTCACGAAGCATCCAGGATCGCGTGCGCGTTCCGCGGATTGACGCCCATGACCCGTCCCGCCTTGGTCGCCGTTAGACAACCCGATGCAACCAGCCGACCGGCCAGCTCGACCAGCCCCCGCCCAAGGCTGTGGCGGACGAGTACCCCGTACGTGGGGCCGCCGTCGCTCCCTCGCCGCTTCTGACGCTGGCGCCTCTGGCTATCGAGCCAACGGCTCCGGAACAGACGGCTGACACCCTGCCAGGTCTCGCGTTCAATCACGGCTTGACGGTGAAGCCGATAGGCCACCATCGACGAACTGACGTTCAGCGGCGCGGCGAACGCGGCGATCGCTGCGGCCCAAGCATCCACGCTGTTCCTCGCGGGACGTTGGAAAGCGGCCAACTCCTCGTCGGGGAGCAGGAATACTGACGCCACCCTGTTGCAGAACACCTCAACGGGATCCATCGGGTCTCCACCGCTGATCCCCGGCTCCCCGACCCACAGGTGTGCCAGTTCGTGAAGCAGGGTGAAGCACCGCGCGGCCGCCGAGTCCTTCGGATTGACGACCACGAACGGAGCGAAGTCGTCCGCCAGGGCGAAACCTCGAAACACCTCTACCCCCAGATCGGTGTGGTGGCTGCCCAGGTTGCCCAACACGAGCACGAAGACGCCGGCGTTTTCCGCATGGGATCGTAGCCGGCGGAATGCGTCGTCTGGATGCTTGGCGGCCCGGAGGTCCCCAAGGGGCAGCCCGAGGCTGTCGCGAATGGATGCGACCACTTGCGTTACCGGGATATCGGTTGTCGCCGACCCGACGAAAGAGACCGGGGCAAGGTCATCATCTTCGTCCAGCATCGCCTCCCGAAGGAGTCCCTGGCGGCCCTGGACGTTGCGAACCAGAGCATTCAGCACTGCTTCGTCCGCGTGGGAGCGGTCCGTCGTCGGCGTGCGGAAGTCCTTGCCCCAGTCACCTCGGCCAGGGGGTTGGGCGAGATAGAACGTCAAGAGCGGCCTGCGGTACTTCCTGGCCATCTTGGACAGCATGGCCCGGGTCGGCGGGACTTCCCCGTTCTCCAGCGCTGCCAGCCGGTCGATGGCCGCCACGCCCCTGGCGTCCTTGATCCCCAGCTTCTTGACCGCATCCTCCGGGCTGAGCCCGGCCGTCTCGCGGGCCCAGCGGAGAATCTCGGGGATTACCTGGGGCACTGCTGTCCTTTCGGTGGTCGGGTGGCTGGAATGAGGTCGCGCGGTCCGTAGTCGGTTGCTCCCAGTATCGAGCGGATTCCGGGACGCGTCCATGGCGGAATCGGCCAATCGGTCAGATTGTATACTATACTTTACATTATGACAACGCCAGTTGTCATGTCGGCGAGGTTTATTTCACGCCCAGCCCAAGATGTTCGATCTCAATACCTCCCCACCGCTCCCGAAGGTTATTCTGCAACCAGGCGTCTGTGGCAGTGGTGGGGCCTGTGCTCGCTGCAGAGCAGACAAGCACCGTCAAGGAGCGCTCGATCGAGTGTATCCTCGATTCGCCTGCGAGCCATCAGTGCCAGGAAGCGCTAGCTTCGTTCTGGCCCATCAGGGGAGTAACTCGAGCAAGCCGGATCTGCTCGCCGCGAGGAGCATTTCGAGCGATGGCGGACGATGAGCCCGAGTCCGGGAATCACTGTGGCCGCCGGACTCAATTGCACACCTCCGCGTTGGGAACTGTTTTATATGAAGTAGGAACCAGTGTCACCGGCCAGTCATCGTCCCCCGAAAGACGGCCCAACCGGGATCCCAGCGGGATTCGCCCCTCCGACCCATCCACTCCATTTCAAGAGGCGAGCATCATGAAGGAGCTCTCACGAGCAGCAACGCGCCGCACACGGACACCGCTATCGACACCGGTCGCCGTTCTCGCGCTGGCAACCACCACCGCGTGCGCACCGGACGCGACCAGTGTGCCCGTAGTCACCGAGCTTCTCCCCTACGCCTCAAGCGCTGCCCCGCTCAGCGCCACCTTCGGCATCGCGCTCGTATCCGAAGAGATCGCGTGCGTGATCAACTCCTACGAGTCCCGGATTCACTGCGTGGACCGAAGCGATGGTGGCGTAGCCGTCTTCGGTCGTGAGGGCGAGGGCCCCGGGGAGTTCGACGGGCTCTCGAGCATTGAACGAGGCCCAGACGGTCAAGTAGTGGCCATTGACGTCGGTTCCGCACGGATGACCTACTTCGAGCTGGACGGCACCGTCGTCTCGGAGACGCCCCTGCCGCCTCTCTTCCAGCCATCGCAGCTTCGTGGCGGTCGCCTGTTCGGGGTCAAGGTCGGGCTTCCGGATTTCGCCAGCGGCGAAACCCAGCCCACCTATGTTCCCATGGTGATTGACGCCAGCTCCGGGGAGGTCCTTTGGGAGCGCACGGACCTGCCCGGCGCCGTGGGACGCGAGTGTTTCAGCGGGGCGGTGGGCACCTCGACGCCAGCCGGGGGCCTCGTGTTCGAGGCCTGCGGGAATGAGCTGGCGTTCCTTGCCGACAGGGATGCCCCGAGCGCCATCGTGGCCGCTTCGCCCAATTACGTAGAAACCCTGCCCAACGACCGTGACGTGGGCGAGCAGATGGAGCTCATCACCGGAGTCGGTCGCTACGGGGGAATGCCCGACTCAGCGATCGCGGCGCGTGTGGCGGAGTTTCGCGCGAAGCCCAAGGACTGGATTCTCAAGCGGGACGCATTCGGATTCGATCACCGGGATCGGCTCTGGGTGGCCACCACCCACGACCACGACGCCTATTCGTACTTCGACGTCTGGACCGACACCGTGTACGCCGGCGCCGCGCGCGTCCGGGACCGGCTCATGAGCTTCGACATCTTCGGCTCGACCCTCGTGACCCTCGCGGAGCGAACACCCGGCGCGGACGGCATCGGTGAGCTCGCGATCGACTGGTACGATCTCGGCGAGGTTGCCGATGTACCCTGAACTGACCTGCTATTCTTCACCCGGAAAGGAACCACGTCACATGACCAAGCGAGGAATCCCCATGCCAGGACCAACCCTCCCCGCGGTTGCAGCGCTCGCCATCCTGCTGGCCCCTGCGGCCGATGCGCAGCAAGTGCTCGAAATCGACTTCACAACCGGCCGAACCATTATCGACGACGAGTGGCGGTCGATGTCGAGCTCGGTGGCCGACTGGGACCGGAACATCCTCTACGTCATCGACAGGGAGGAACCGGAAGGGATCATGGCCTTCTCCTTGGAGACGGGGGAGTGGATCCGGACGATCTCGACTCCAAGGGGCGATGGCCCGCACGAGTTCTCGCAGGGCCGGGACGACTTCGCCGTCGCTCCCGGCGGTGGTCTCTACGTTTCGGGCCGGTTGAGGGTCCTGGAGTACGATCCCCAGGGTCAGCCCATCGACTCCTGGAGGCCGGCGGCTTCGTCGACCGGCGAGGTTTGCAACTTCGCTGGCGCACCGGCGGCCCTGACTCACAGCGGAGTGGTCAGGCGTGGCCCGGACGGCTCCGACGAGACCATCGGGACCGTCCGGGCGCGGGACCTTGGTCTCGATGCCCAAACGCCGCCGGACGCCGGGCCGACGGTCCTTTCGCTGCTGCGGAACGCCAAGCTCGCCTGCTCTGAAGATGCGGCCTATGTCCTGATGTCCAAGGGCTACCTGATGGCTGGCCGGGAGGGGAGTGGAGCAGGGGTGGACTCCATACTCGCATACTACCGAAACGGTGAAGAAGGAAGGGTGGCGGTCCCGGCGGAGGATGCCTACGGAGAAGGAGGGTGTGAGCAGAAGGTCATGATCGACGGACGCGAGCGGACACGCCCCTGCCCCCACTGGAGCCAGAGCGCGGCCATGTCCCTGGACGATCTTGGCAATATCGTACTCCTCGGCTTGGACTCGCGGACGCACGGCGCCATCATCAACCCCGAAACCGGCTGCTACGCACTGATTCGCTCAGCGATGGGCTCCGCCCCCCGCAACATGCCGGTGGGCGTCCACGCGGACAGCGTTCTGGTATTCCGCAACGCCACAACGGAAGTGACCGACCAGCAGGGGCGGAAGGTCAATAGCGTCCTTATCGGCTCTGCCACCCGAGCATCGCTCCACCCGCTCCGCCGGGTCAGCGGGGAGCCGTGTTCGGGGATGCTGCCGTCGGTACTTCCAGACTGATGCGCCTGGTAGCCGCTGTCTCCCTGGGGTGGCTCGTAGCTCTTGGACTATCGGTCCCACCCGCCGCGGCACAGGAAACGCCGCCACGCACATTGCGAGCGAGCATCGAACCCATCATCACCATCGGTCCCGGCCAGGGGGTCGACTCGCCCTACGAACTCTTCCAGGTGGACGGAGCGATGCGGCTTCCCGACGGCAGCGTCGTCGTGATGGTCAGAGGCCACTACGAGGTGCGCAGATTCGGGCCTGACGGCACCCATCTGTGGAGTAGCGGACGTCACGGCGAGGGCCCGGGGGAGTTTCAGTTCCCTACGCTGTTGACCACCTGCTCAAGCGACAACCGGATCGTCATCTACGACCGCTCCCAGTACCGGATGACCGTCCTCGACAACGATGGTGAGCTGGTCGACGACTACCTCCTCGATTTCGGTGACCGGACACCCTACGGCGGAATCAAATGTGCTCCGTCGGGGCGGATGGTCTTCACGCACTACGCGGACGATGGTCAGATGCCGGACCGTGAGGGTGCCTACCGATGGGTCGCGGGAATCGTCTACAGCGACGGTGAGGGGGCGAGCCCCCGGGTCTTTCGGCAGGGGATCCCCGCGGCCGACCGGATGCTGTTCTTCCTGTATGGCTTTCCGTCCACTGGGAGACCGCTGACGTGGGGACGCACCCTGTCCATTGCCGCGACCGACGAAGGCGCCTGGATCGGAACGGCCGACAGTCACGAGATCGAACTGGTGGACTGGACCGGAGCCACGATCGACCGGATTCGGTGGGATGGCCCCGAGCTCGAGGTCGCGGATGAGCACGTTGACGCCTACCGTGACGAGCTGTACGAGACATACCGGCGCGGGGGGCGCGACGATTGGGAGCAACGGTTCAACAGCGTCTGGGATAGCGAGCGTCCCCACCTGCCCGACAGGTTCCCCGCCTACGACGATCTTATCATTGCCGACGGGTTGATCTGGGTACGGCACTTTCGCCCACCCAGACAACCGGAGCAGCACTGGTGGGGCTTCGACGACGGTGCGACCAATGTCGCCACGGTGTCCCTGCCAGGCCGCATGCAGGTCCAGGACCTCGGATCCGATTGGGTTCTGGCCGTCATGACGGATCCGCTTGGGATTGAGAGGCTGGTGGTCCATCGACTTGAGGGGCGCGAACCATGAGGGAGAGGCGGAGAAAACGGGCGGGCAGCCGCTGGTGGAACTCGGTCGCCCTGGCCGCAATCCACGTGACGTGCGCGGACACCCAACACCTGTCAGCCCAGCAGTTCGTATCCGTCACCGACAGTGCCGGAGTGCGCATCGTCGAAAGCAGCGCACCGGCCTGGGCAGCCGGTGGCGGATGGAGCGTCGGCACCGAGCCCGTTTTAGCCATCGGGAAGGTCTCGGGTGATCCATACTACCTCCTCGAACGGGTCTCGCATGCACTTCGCCTTGAAGACGGAACCATCGTCGTGGCCGACCGCGGGCCGAACCAGCTTCGCCTTTTCGACGCCGAGGGTGTGTTCATCCGGAATTTCGGCGGCAAGGGCGAGGGTCCAGGCGAGTTCGCGGTTCTGCACGAGGTTTGGGCGCGGGGTGACACATACTGGTCTTGAATCCACCGTCCGGCGGCGTTCGCCTCGGCGGTGGCGACGTAATCCCCGGAGCCGTCTGGAGGCTCGACCGGTATTCCCGCGGAGGCCGGTTCACGAACGAGATCTCCTCCGTACGGGAATCTCCCAGGTGGGAACACGGCATTGTGGGGGTTCCTCCGGGAATGTACCTGCCTTTTTCCCTGGGACTTCCCTTGCTTGCGGCGAGCGGGAACCACGTCTGCGTCGCGGAGGGAGCCGAGGCCAGCATCCAGCGATGGGAGAGCGACGGTGAGCTGTCCCACGTATTTCGGTTGGCGATCCAGGAGCGCAGCGTTTCCAACAGCGACAGGAGGCGGTGGCGTGAGGCCAATTCCACTGTGCCCCAGGGAAACGAGGCCGCCGCTTGGACCCGCTACGTGCGCGAGATACCATTCCCCGAACGGATGCCCGTGTACCGGCGCCTGCTTGTGGACACGCAGGGCAGCGTATGGGCGGAGCGCTTCTCGCCCTCGTGGGAAGAGGGCTCCTCGTGGTACGTGTTCGACGAGCAGGGCGTGTGGCTCGGCGAAGTCTCGACTCCCCCCGCTCTCCACATCCTGGAGATCGGCGCGGACTACGTGCTCGGACTTCGCCGGGACGAACTCGGCGTGCCGTTCGTCGTGATGGTGACTCTGGACCGGCGCGGCTCCGGCCTTGCTGAGGTCGCGATGCGGACTGAATAGCCATACGCGTGCGCTATCTGGTGGATACACTTGGTCGAGCTGGCCAGCCAATCGCGGAACGACCTGCGGACTCACACCTGAGCCACCCTCACTCCGAAACCAACCCGCCAAACGCCCCAGGCGGCACCCGAAACCGATTCCGCTCCAACTCCTCCTTGGCACCTCGCAGTTCCTCAACCGAGATCACCCCGGTCTTCACCGCCAGCACCAGAATTGCCGGTGTCGTCAGAATCCGGTGATCCCCGATTCGCTCGCGAGCGAGCCCCCTGAACAGCCGCCGCTCGTCCGAAGCCAGCATCCATCCGCGCACCTCGGCCGCGGCCAGGCACGCCGCCTCTCCCAGTCCCATCACCCTCCTGTGTTCGGCAAAGATCGCAAGTTCCTGTGGGTTGGCAGTGCCCGCCCGATCGACAAGGCCCTGCTCGAACGCCGCCTCCAGGGTGATCTGCTGCTGGGGTCGCCGCACCTCGTGCTCCACGGCATCCAGCACCACGAAACGGAACCCGGGAAGGTCCGCGAGGACTTGCACTCTATTGAGGATCAGGAAGTTGATGAGAACACTGGCGTCGAGCGCGACGGTTGCGACACCTCGCCCCGAAACAGCGCTAGTGCCCACCGAATTCCTCATCAGCGTCACCACACTCCTCCCCAATGCCCGCCGCCTCCAGCCGCTCGCTCAGGCCCTCCAAGTCTACCAGACAGCCCAGCTCGTCCAGCTTCCGCCTCGTGATCTTGCCGCGGACGTACGCCTCGAACGCCAATGCCAGGAACCTGGCCCGAACCCTCTCCTGCCCGCCGGAGCTGTCCGGTTCCGGAAGTCCGAGGAACGCCCTCAGCGCCTTGGCATGTCCGGCACCGTCCTGCTCAGCCAGTCGTGAACGCTCGTCCTCGGTCAGGAATTCAAGCCCCTTCAACCGGTAGAGCATGGCCGCGCAGCTGACTCCGAAGTGGTGAGCCATTCTGACGACATCGTGCAGCTCGAGATCCTGGGTCCGGGCGACCACCCTTCCTTCGACCCGCGTGGCTGCCTCACCATCGAAGGTGTCCGCCCTGGGTCGGCTCGGCTGGCCCTTCGACAAGGCGGCCACATAGCTTCGCACTCCTTCGGCGGGCATGAGGAACGCAGCGGCGTAGGCGTTGGCTCGTACCTCCATCAGGCTGGACCGGTCCTCCGTGCGGCTCAGGATGGCCCTTCGCTCGCGATCCAACAGGACATGCGCGTATTCGTGCGCGAAAGAGAAGCGACGGCGCAGGATATGATGGAATTGGTTCGCCGCGACGAGGACGTTTCCCCCGGAGCCGATCAGGGTGAGCCCGGAGATCTCGTCGGTCATATCCACCAAAGCCGTACTGATGCCCTGTGCTCCAAGGAGATCGGTCACATCCGGAAGTGGAGCAATCCCCAGGTCGAGTCGCCGGCGCTCGTCTTCGGCTGCGGCGCGTCCCTGTTGAACCGCATTCCACTTCGACTTGGGGGTGGGCAACGAATACGCTGGAATCGTCGCCAGGCGTCCGTGTACTCCCAGGACCTCGTGCAGGTTCACGAGTTCCCGGTGGAATTCCCCGCAACGTCGCAGAGATTGCATGGCGGCTGGACTGCCCCGCAGCTCGGGGTGTGCCCGGAACATGGCCGTGACGGGATTCGTCTCCTCGAACCGGTCTTCAAGGAAATCGCGGACATCGCGCTGGTAGAGCTGCGCCAACTGGTGCAGTTCGAGGCCCGACACGCCCCGCTGTCCGGTTTCCATCTGGGACACCGCCGAGCGAGGGATACCCAGGGCTCTGGCGGCCTTTGCCTGCGTGATGTGGCAGGCCTTCCGTGCGTTGCGAAGGCGTCTGGCGAGTTCAAGCTGGGTGATCGGCATCTGGGGGAGCCTATCGAGATCCGGGTCATGGCGTGGGAGTGGCACGCTCCATTTCCACGAAAGATGTAAAATCATTCATGTCACGTCAATATATGCCATAATAATGTCGTATTATCACACAATATGCTCCACCGGGAACCGCCGCTCCGACCGACCCCAGCTTCTTCAGTCCGATCTCTTACGTCCCGAACCGGTCATATCCACGGTCTCCTCGTCGCGCCGGTCATGTCCGCCGGAACACTCCGCTTCGTCAATCCGCCTGAGATACAGTACCGTCGCCACAGCTCCCACCAACGCGTACAGCCCCACATGGGTGACGGGCACCGTGGCGCCCACGTTCACCGGTGCCAACGTAACGGCGATTGCCGCCAGGGCGACCAGCAGCCCCGAGCCAGCGAGATGCCGCCACCCGGGAAGTTGCTCGGTGTGACGCATGATCGCGGTCGCCCGGGCAACAATCCTCTCGTCCAGATCGACAGTTGCGCTCGTCTCTATTTCCGGGTCGAGCAGATATCGCGTCCCCTGTTGGATCTGCCAATCGAGCCGACATGAATCGCAGGTCCTCAGGTGCTCAGCCACTGCCGGGTCAGCGTGCGGCGCGCCCGCGCGGGCCAACGCCGACAGGTCAGGACAATTCATCTCGAACATCCTGCATGAGTTCACGGAGCCGAGTTCGGGCGTGCCGAATGTGCGAGCGGACCGTCGCGGGAGTCGTTTTCATGATACGTGCCGCTCGGTTAGGGGTGTGGCCCTCAATGTGGACGAGACGCCAGGCTGAGGCCTGACGACTGGGAAGTTCAGCCAAGGCGCGCTCCAGTCGTTCAAGGAACATCTGATACTGAAGGAGTCGAGAAGGATCGTCCAGCAAGGCATCGGATTCCTCCGCAGGTGGGAAGGCGGCGGAATACCTGTCGATGGCCGAGCTGAGCGCCGCCTGCGACGCACGCCAGTTCCTGCAAACGCCACGCGCCAGTGTGATGACCCAGCCTCTCAATGCCCCCACATCCCGGTAGTACTTCCCCCGGGTAAGCAGGCGGATGCTCACCTCCTGATACAGGTCATCCTGATCGTCCTTGTCCTCGCTGTACGCATTGACGACGCTTCTGATCAAGGGTCCGAATCGCTTGAGCAGGCTCGCGAAGCCCGCCGGATCTCCCCGTCGATAGGCCTGGGTTTCGATGGGTACGTCGTCGGCTGCCGCATCAGTCGGCTTCGATCCGGAACCATCAGGGAGCGCTTTGCTGAAGCCCAGCGATCCGGGAACCGCGGAGTCACTCACCCGTACCTCCGCCTGCGGACCAGGTAGCCGAGGATGAGGCATTCAGCAGCCGGGAGCACCAGCGGTGCCCAGGCGGAAGCCACGCCCGATCGCGTCGTGCCGTCCTGCAGGAACGGCTCCATTGGTCCCGCCAGAAGGTAGCAGCCGTAGAAGGCCATCCCTCCCAGCACTCCAATCACAATCCGGGCGTTTCGCCGACTCCCACGGGCCAGAGCGATGGTCAGTTCGGCCGATAGAATCCCGATGACAACGTTGAAGAGCCCGAATACCGCCACGGCCACCGGCGAATGCAACGCCCAGCGAAGCACGTTTGGCGGGAATCGGTGTGGGGTGCTCGCCCGCAAGCCGTACTCCTCGGGAGGATTGGCTTCGACGAAGCGGAGGTTCCGCACGACTCCGACCGGCGTTCGTGCACCAAACCGCCGCGTGTCCTCCATCTCGATCCCCAGAGTGGCGAGATACCGATCGTCCAGTTCGGGGGCCAACCACGACCCCAAGAGGTAGGAGGCGGCAACAACCGATATCCCGACCAACGCCCCGACTCGAAAGATTTGTCGCGAGTACCCCAGCCTCCGCGTCAGTGCCACTCCGGCGGCGAAGAGCACGAAGGGGAGAACGAAGGCGGTGTGCGCGGTGAACATCCACGTCCACCGCAGGAGGGTCGCGTCCCCCTCCAGCGGGGGCCATATCAGGAAGAGATTCCCGACGACGAGCAACAGAAGCCAAGGCAGCATCGATCCTGCGACCGATCGCCATATGCCGGCTGGGAGCCCCCGATTCTCCTTAGTCGCCAGGCTTGACTCCCCTCGCACCCATTCGGTTGGACCTATTCAGTGTCGCGACAGTCACTGTCCCGCGAGCAGTATGGACCCCGCACACAGCACAGATAGCAACAATACGCGTCCGGACCCTCGCCGCGACAGCAACGAGTCGGAACATCGCCGATCATAGCGTTACTTGTGGACGGGGCCAGCGACACAATCGCCAGCAGGACGTTCACGACGGTAAGTACGACGATTGCTCTTCGCAAGGTTGACTTCTCCTTCTGGGGCTGGATGGGCGTGCCCGAGCCGTGGGGGAACTGGTCTCTTCACAACAGACCAGTTGGCGGGGGCGAGAATGTGCAATGCGGTCCTGCGGGGGGCGAGGTCATGGTCCCCGGTTCGTTGAGGTCACTCGGACCATTGGGGGTCTCGGCGCCGTGAGTAGGATCGATCACTGTATCACCTGGACGGGCGATTGGCCCGGGTCCGGGAACTACGTGGCCACCGGTCACAATTGCACACACTTGGGGTGGGAACTGGTCTGCAGTTAGGGAGTCGACGTCACTTGGCCGGCGATGCTCCGTCGAGCGGTGCCGGGCGCCGTGGCCACGGTGAAGACCCTGCCGTTCCGGACTTCAAGCGCCGCTTGCGGCAAGGAACAACTCTTTCACACTACGAGGAGGCAGCACAACTGATGACCAGGATCCAACTGCGGTTCCTCTTGGCAGGTCTGGCCCTGCTACTCGCCGTGGCACCTGTCAACATGGACGCCGACCTGTCCATACGGCCCCAGGTGGCGTGCGGCCAACTGATCGCGGAGTGCGAGTTCCACCTTCTGAAGGTCTGCTCGACGCCCGTCAGGGACATCATGTTCTACCGGTATGTCGGGCCGTTCTAGTCGCCCCTACCCACCATTTGGAGACTTCCCCATGCCGGCTTTTCGCAAAATCACCCGTGCCGCCATTCTGGCGGCCGCCCTGCTTGCCTCCAATCTCACGGTGGACACCCTTCCCACGACAACCTCGTCGTTCTCCGTACGACCGGCCGTGGTCTGCGCCCAGCGCATGGCGTGCGTGTTCTCGCTCTTCAGTGTCTGCCCCACACCTGATGGAGGGTACAAGCTCCACTACAAGTTGGTGGACCTCGATGAATAGGGGAGGATCACTCCCACACCGTGGGGCAAGAGATGTCCCACGTCACCCTTTCGCCGACAGGAGGCATACCATGGCGAACTCGCTCAAGGCCGTCCGCGCTCTGACGCTGGCGGTCGCACTGCTCGCCGTCCCCTTCGTGGTGGACGCCAACCCCAATGCGCAGGGAACGACCTCGTTCTCCGTGCGCCCGGCCGCTGCCTGCGCTCAGGCCACTGAGTGCAGCTTCCATTTGCTGAAGATATGCAGCACGATCCGGCAGGATCACAGGTTCTACCGGTGCACGAAGGGTTGCGACGAGACCGAAGCGGTCGCAGCGGAAGCGTTGATGTAGAGAATGAGGATAGTGCCGCAGTAACCCCGGTCGTCGCCCCCCACGGCGCGACAGGGGTTACCGGCCAAAGCAGAATAGGAGGGAAGAATGGGATCACGAATCAACAGGGTTCTGGCGAGTGGGCTCGTGCTGCTGGCGGTCGCCTGTGCCGAGAACAACGACGCGCCTCCCGCCCGGAATGCGATCTCTGTCAAGGCACCGCCCATGACGGGTCCAGTACAGGAGTTCCTGGAGCATCGTCGCCTGCTGGGAGGGCCCGACGACTTCGGCATGCTCGTCATGATCGAGGTGCTCAATGACGAGTATCTGCTCGTCGGTGATGCCGCCGGGAACCTGCATCTCGGCGTCGTGGACATCGGTCGCGGAACGATGATGGCCCGTTTTGGTTCCCATGGTGAGGGTCCCAGAGAGTTCCAGGGCCCCCACCGTGTTGCCCGGGACCCAGCGAGCGACGACACGTGGTGGGTCTACGATTTCCCCTCCTGGACATGGACCCCGGTGACAATGCAGGGAGACGCCAGCTCCTGGAGCATCGGCGAGCGTTACTCCATGGAAGGCATGCCACCGGTACCCGAGACCCCGGTATGGATTGGCGAGAACGAAGCGTTGGTCCACGGGATGTTTGCCGATTTCGCCATGGCCCGGGTAACGTTCGACCGCAACCGCCGGGTGACGAACTGGAATCCGGTCGAGGTGCCGCTACCCTTCAAGGACCTCCCGGAACCCGGCAAACGCCAGTTGAACCGCAGTTTCGTGGCAGTTCGGCCGAGTGGCGGTTTCGCCGTCGCATTCCAATACGACAACGAAATCGAACTGCGTGACGAACATGGTTTGCTGACCAGCAGGGTGACCGGTCCCCGGGAGGTGACCCCCGACTATTTCTTTGACGATGAGGGCCGCTTCCACTGGGGCGAGAACGACGACAACGGCTACATTGGGGCCTACGGCACCGAACGGGCGTTCTACCTGCTATGGTGCGGCGGTGCCGAGTGCCCCACCATGGCGATCCACCAGTTCGATTGGGACGGCAATCTTGTTCGCGAGTTCGGCATATCCGGTGTGCTCGCCTTCGCCGTCTCGTCCAACGACGATCGCATGTGGGGCTTCATGCACGAGAACATCCCACCGCTCATCGGCGAGTGGGATCTGTCGAACTGATCACCAGGGCGATCAAGAGACTGGCCGGCCCCGGCGTCGACCCGCCAGTCTGCCAATAGAAAACCGTCTGCGTAGTCGTCTCGAGTGATCGTGTCCGAAGAGGCCGCGTGCACCATCGACTCCTACGAGTCCCGGATTCACTGCGTGGACCGGAGCGATGGCGCCGTAGCCGACTTCGGCCGGGAAGGCGAAGGGCCGGGGGAGTTTGACGACCCTGCGGGTCTTGAACGGGGCCCAGGCGGTCAAGTGGCGGCCGTTTACGTAGGGTCCGCACGGATGACCTTCTTCGAGCTGGACGGCACCGTGGTCTCGGAGACGCCCCTGCAGCCTCTCTTCCAGCCGTCGCAGCTTCGTGGGGCGACTGCCTGTTCGGGGTCAAGGTGGGGCTTCCGGACTTCGCCAGCGGCGAAACCCAGCCCACCTTCGTGCCCATGGTGATTGACGCCGTCTCCGGGGGGGTTCCTTGGGAGCGCGCGTCCTGGACCGCCTCATGGCCTTCGCCATCTTCGGCTCGACCCTCGTGACTCTCGTGGAGCGCACACCCGGTCAGCACGGTATCGGTGAGCTGGCGATCGACTGGTACGATATCGGCGGAGAGGGGGCGGCACCGCGAAGGCCCGGGGGAGTTTGAGTTCCCCGTACTGCTGACCACCTGCTCAGGCGACAACCGGATCGTCACCTACGACCGTTCCCAATACCGAGTGACCATCCTGGACAACGATGGCGAGCTGGTGGATGACCACCTTCGTGATCTCGGTGACCGGACGCCCTACGGCGGAATCAAATGTACTCCGTCGGGGCGCAGAACAAGGGGCGCATCGGCTCCTCATTTGAGGACTACCTGGCCGAACAGGGAATCCTGGAAGAAACCCGCGCCGTTGCGGTCAAGCGCGTTCTGGCGTGGCAGCTGCACCAGGCCATGGAGAGACGGCAAATGAGCAAGAGCTCCATGGCCCGGGCGATGAGCACCAGCCGAAGCCAGCTGGACAGGATCCTCGATCCCGACAACGACCACATCCGCTTGGACACGTTGAACGCTGCGGCGAAGGTCCTCGGCCTCAGCCTGCGGATCGAACTG
Source organism: Gemmatimonadota bacterium (assembly GCA_009840215.1). Taxonomy (GTDB): domain Bacteria; phylum Gemmatimonadota; class Gemmatimonadetes; order Longimicrobiales; family Gaopeijiaceae; genus Bin94. Next base: position 47,507 of record VXOC01000140.1, read on the forward strand.
GTCGGCTAGAACGCCTCTACCCGTGCCCAGGCTGCATCTCATACACCACGACACTCTCCACATCCAACTCATCCCTGAGCGCCGTGACCCAGCCAACGGCCCTGACCGGGTTCATCAGCCCCTGCACGTCCCGCGGGAAGTGATCGTACGACGCGACCGTGTCCAGGGCGCCGGTTTCAGTATCGAACAGGGTCATGTGCCCCGCGAGCCACTCCTCCTCGATATCGACCCAGGAACGGTACGGTACTCGGTCAAATAGCAGCAGCTGACCAGATGAACCGATTCCCGCCACACCGAGGTGGCCCACCCGGGGGAGCCTCGCGATGCGCGCGACCGAATCGCCCACGAAGAGAGTGATGCGAGACTGACGACGGTCAGGCACCAGGACGCTGTCCTGCCCCAGGACGAACATGGAATAGGGATAGATGACATCGCCCGGCCCCTCTCCACGCCTCGCCAGCACCTCGTGAGTCGCGCCGTCCGGACTCAGGACTACCAGTTCGCTGTTCTCCCGATCGGCAACGACCGCACTCCCATCCGGGAAGAGCCGGCCGACGTTGACCGACTGGAACTCGTAGTCTCCCGGGTTGGTTCCGTGACGGTACACCGGCTCTTCCGCAATGGCGAAGGGCGGCTCGACCTCGGGTGTGCCCGCGTATTCGACGATCTGGACGCCGGCGCTGTCCTCGATCTGGGCGCGGATGTCGGTGGAGGGCGGGGAGCGGTCGGCGCAGGCGGCGAGGCCGGCCATGAGGACAGCGAGGGTCGCGCGCCTGGTCATGGTTCGATGGTCCTTTCGCCGAGGGATGGAGGGTTGAATCATAGTGGCTCAACCGTCGACCCCCTTGACCATGTCCTGATGGAAGTGGCCCACAATAGGCCGCTCCCGGCCCAACCGGCCTTGACTCTCGTAAACCGTCACGTCACACTGTCCGCGTTTCTGAATGGCCGGTCCGATCTGTCCGGCCTCATGGCGCTGCGCATCGAGAAGGCGTTCGGAGTCAAGATGGACACCCTGATGCGGATGCAAACGACCTACGACATTGCCCGCACCCGGAAGCGGGAAGGGGAGCTGATGGTCGCGCCTTATCGCCCCTCGCCGGACTCCGGGCCAGGATAGAGACACGAATGCCGGAATTCTCATCAAGTCGGGAGCGGCGCCTGTGGGTCTGGGCGCTCGCGGTGGTCGTGGCGATCTACTCGACGGCCGATCTGGCTCGGACGCTGGCCGACGCGCTGCGCGAGAGCGGACTGCTCGAGTTCACCTCCCAGATGTTCACCGCCGGCATGTTCCTGGTCGGGGCGATGATCCTGGTTCAGGGGTTGAGAGAACGCTCACGCGGCGTCGAAGTCGGCTTCGCGCTGGGCGTCACAGCGATCGCCATCATCGGATTCGCCCGTGGGATCTCCGCAGGCGAGCGTTCGCATCTCATCGAGTACACGGTGCTGGCACTCATCGTCCACGAAGCCCTGCTGGAACGGAGAAATCAGGGAAGGCGCGTCCCGATACCGGCGGTCCTTGCCATCGTGGGGACCACTCTGGCCGGGGTGGTCGACGAGTGCATCCAGTTCTTTCTGCCAAGCCGCACGTTCGACTGGTTCGACATCCTGGGTGACCTGGTGGCGAGTGTGGTGGCGGTTGGTTCGAGCACGTCGCTGAGGTGGGTGCGGCGGTGGATCGGGAAGCTTCGCACGTGACAGTAGCTCCGTCGGTCTCGGCCAGGCGCCCCGGATCACCCGACGATGATCTTGCCCCCGCTTCAGCATGTAGCTACAATTGCGCTACACTAAAGAGGAGACCGGGATGAGTTCCGACAGCGTGGTACGCGCGAGAATCGACAGTGACACCAAGGCCAGAGCCACCGAGGCGCTCAAGGCCATGGGCCTCACCGTGTCCGACGTGATCCGCATAGTGCTGTTGCGGGTTGCGGAAGAGAAGCAGCTGCCGTTCACCGTCCAGGTACCAAATCCGACCACAGTCAGGGCGATGAGGGAACTGGACGACGGCAAGGGTAAGCGGTTCGAAAACGCCGAAGAGCTGTTCCGCGACCTCGACATCTGACGTGCTGACCCCCGTCCGTTCCGCGCAGTTCAAACGCGACGTGAGGAAAGCCCGGGCGCGTGGCAAGGATCTGAGCAGGCTGCGGGTGCTGCTGGAGTCGCTGATCGAGCAGGAACCGCTGGCCGCTCGCCACCGCGACCATCCGCTTCGGGGCATCTGGAAAGGGCACCGGGAGGCGCACATCGAACCCGACTGGCTTCTGATTTACCGCGTCAAGGGGGATGAACTGCACCTGGTCCGCACAGGCAGCCATTCCGATCTCTTCGGTTGACGGCAGCCGCATGCGTCCCCGGTCTCAATCGTCGGATCAGTGCTCGCCCTGACGTATCCAGATTCGCTCAGCCACCGTCTACTCCTTGATCAAATGCGTGACGGGAGGCCCGCTAACCTGCCACTCCACCACCTCAAGCGACTCCCCCAGCAACGCCGCCCCCCGAACCGGCGAGATCAACTCCTCACCCACCGCCCGCCAAACCAGCCGCCTGAACCGCTGCGGCCTCTCAAACGCCGCAAACCCCTGCTCGTCGCACATCGGCTCCGGCTCCGTCGTCAGCCAGCCCCGCGCAAACGTCGCGAACGCCCGCCGAACCGCGGAAGCGCTGAGCACCCCCACCTGCCCCAGCCGCACCAGCATCGCCGCCGCCGACACCCCATAGGCATGCTTCAGCCGCGCGATCTCGTAGTACGTCACCCGCCGCCGCCTCGCCCCGACCTTCTCCAGCAGATCCCGCCCCGGCACCAGGAACGCCCCCGCGAATCGATCCATCGCCCTCTCCAGCGTGATGCCCGGATTCCCCGTCGACCGGATGATCTTGTGTGCGAGCTCGTGGGCCAGGGTGAAGCGCTTCCGTTCCACGGTCGTCCGCGTGGACACCACGACCGCATCGGCGACCACCCTGCCCTGCCGCATCGCCCGGCACGCCAGCCCGCTGATGCGCTCGGGAAGGTCGGCTTCGACCACCTTGATCCCCTTTTCCTCCAGCAGCGCGCACAGGCTGGGCACCGGATCCATCCCCAGGTCCCATGCCTCGCGGAGCCGGTCGGCGCGCTCGTCGATCTCGGCTTCGGTGGCGATGCAGTCGCAGCGACAGTCCCCGAAACGGTCGCCCGCCGGCGGAATACCGAGAACCTCCTCGATCGTCAGATACCGCTCGAGGTTGTCGATCAGGACGGCTTCGGCCCGGGCGCGGTCACGGGCGGAAGTGCCCGAGTCCTTGCGGAATACGAGTCCGTCGAGGACGTCGATCCGGTCGCTCATGAGGAAGTCCAGCGAGACATCCAGCGCCTCGCCGAGGCCGGCCAGAACCGCAGAAGAGGGCATCATCCTGCCCGCCTCGTACTTGCTGATTGCCTGCGCAGTGACCTTCGGATCCATCCGCTCGGCAAGTGCCCGCAGGGAAAACCCCGCTCGCTTGCGGGCGAGCCGAAGTCGCTGTCCGAACATGCGGTGTTCCTCTGCTGGGGGACCGATGGTTGACAGTCTATACGCTAGCGAGTATGATTGTCAACTCACAGTTGAGACTACTCTAAGAATCAACGACAGTCAGCCCGGACGAGGAGGGGGACGTGGAGAACGAGACGCGGCAGCGGCCGCACATCATGGAGCTGATCGCGAACGCACCGTGGCGCGAGGCCGTCACCTATCGGGACTCGTGGCCCCACGAGTACGTAGTCGTCAGGAAGGACGGGCAGCAGGAGTTGCTCGCGGCGTTCTGCGAACGGATCGAGCGGGGCGAGGGCGTCGAGTGCCGATTCTTCCACCAGACGCGCCCGTACCTGTTCCTCGGCGACTACAAGTACTGGATCATGGTGGAGTGCCGTGAGGTGGATCTGGATGCCGAGGAGGACGAGGTGCTGAATCGGGCGCGGCTGTATCGGGATCGGCGGGACTTCGTGATCCAGTGGGGGGATACGGGGAGGAGGGGGGACTATCCGGTGAAGGCGGCGGAGGTCCACTGAACGGGTAGCCGCGCGCCGAACGCGAACCACCACCGAAACGGGCGCACAGCTCCGCATGCAGTGGCGTGCAGGCTGAAGCCGACTTGGTGCAAAGTGCGCAGCGACTCACGTTCCAAGGAAAGGCGCCAGCGCGTATTCAGGCTGTACCCGAACGCGCCCAACAACGCACGCCTGTCTTCAACTTCGACGGAGAGATGTCAATTCAGGCGTTGACCGGACACCATCGCACGCTAGGCCAAGCATCAGAGAGTATGCTTGGTCTCAGCAGGGTTGGCTTCACAGTTCCAACAGAGGTCGAACAGCTGCACACTTAGGCTCCATTCGAGTCAACAACTCACGAACCCCTGACACGTCGAAGGTCTGAGTGCGCACTTGACCATCGCTAAACTCCGCAAACACAGTCAGATGCGTACCGGATGAAAGGAGCCTTGCCAAAAACGCGACCGCGGAGTCGCTCCGTACCTCTTGCATAAATCCGTGATGGGCAACCCATTGTTCAGTCCACACGCGACTGGCGTCCTTACGAAACGAGATATCAGACTCTACGCGGTCCATCGGATCAGAACTGGTACCAGCGATAGTGACTGGCGGAACCTCGGAAGCCGGCTTGTGCCAAACGAAGGCCACTGCAAGCTCCCGAGGCGCCAACAAGAATGAAAGACGCAGACCATCTGGATCGGGCTGAATGTGCCGGCTATAGCGATAGCACTCGATATGGAAGCTGGCCATCTTGCCCTGTGCCCAGATTGTTGGCCCGAACAAAGGTCCTTCCGGCGCCTCTTCAAATCTCAATTGTCCGGTGTCGGCTGCGGCGATGCTTTCGGCGCTACTACGTTCTTGACCAGGATTCTCGTTCCTTGGATGGTCGATCTGCGAGCCGCGATCTTCCACCTGAAGGGAAAGGGCGATCAAAATGACAATTCCCAGTAGCATTTGCACCGATGACTCCTCTCTGCGCTGTGGCTTGAATGCCACAAGGGGGGGGTGGAATTGGACATCCCTAAGCTCTGGTGTCCTGCTCGTGGCAAAGGATACGGACAACTAGGCGCACAAACAAGGACTGCTCTGGAAAAAGCCACCACAAAACCCGAAGGGAATGCGACCCTTCGATACCGCATCGCCGCACCTCACGAGCGTGACAAGCGCCGCTGGGTCGCATCCCAAAGGTCCATCTAGGGCTGCTGGCCGCAACATGGCCCTCTTTGCATACGTTCGTCTGCGCTGACCCTACGACTCCCGTACTACCAAAAGCGAATGTCGGAGAACCACAACATCCAACTGGAAAGCGAGTCTCCGCCATGTGTGTAGGTGCCACGGACATAGGACACTCCACCGTTGCGGGCAGCGGAAAAGTACTGCCCGGGTATCTCGATTGCCCAGCGGTTCCTGGCAGCCGGCGGTGCGGTCGGGTGTACCTTGAGCAAGACGAGGATCCCGCGGAAAGTCTCCTCACCACGCTTGATCGTAACCTCATGTGCACCTGAATGACCGACCACACTCTCGAACCCATCAACGCCTTGAGTGATGACTCCTCCTCCGAAATCATAGACCCCAGGCCGGGATCTCTCGCCAGCTCGAATCTCCCACCGGCCTCCAGCGGATGCGATGGTCACATCTGCATTCACTAGGGTGGCAAACTGCGGCGTCACGGTGCGAGCATATCCGACGGGGCGCGGCGTAGTTGTAGCGCATCCAAGGACGGTTGCGGCCACAAGAAGAGAAAGGAAAGGGTACCGTATCCGATGCGTCTCCCAGAATGCGATTCGCGTCACTGCGTCAATAGCCTTGGATTGGCAAATTGCCTCGATCATCTGCGAACCCTTGCGGCTGGGAGTGGTCGCAACTCTTTGCCATCGAATTCCTGAACAAGGGAGGGTGCCAGGAGACGGATAATGTAGTCTTCAGGATCGGAAGTGGATGCACACTGCGGTTTCCTGGTAGAGCCGCTGACGCCTGCGGTTCCGGTAGCGCCCGCCACGCCGGTGGAACTGGTTGCCCCGGTCACACCTGTCGAGGCAGCAGTGCCGGCCACACCTGTGCCTCCGGTAGCGCCCGCCACGCCGGTGGAGCTGGTTGCCCCAGCTACGCCGGTCGAACTTGTGGTACCGGCGATGCCCGTGGAGCTGGTGGTACCCGACACGCCGGTGGCCGCGGTAGCGCCTCCCACTCCCGTCGAACTGATGCGATGGTTGGTACAGGGATTACCGTATACGACGTTTGCCACGACAATAAGAGTTCCGAACCGAGACTGATCATAGATCGTGGGAAGCTCGGCAAGAACCTCATCGGGGCCGTCAAATGTGCTGAGCGTCGGTAGCTCGCGCCACTGCAGCGAGCTCGTGCTGGCGCACGCGGACGTCAGTACGAGTAGTACGAAAGCCGACGGCTTGGTCATCCTGCCCCTCCTTTCGAGAACCGGTCCTGGCGAGTCCGGTAAGCGAATCGACGAAGCGTCATTGGGTGCCGAGTCCCCTTCACGGCATCCCTATAGAATGCGAGCTAAACGCGAGCTTGTCAAAGAATGTCGGCGAACGTAGACGCGAGCGGTTTCCCAGATGCCCGTGTCGCGGGACCTCTTCGCTTGACAGATTCACTCGTCATAGCTCATCGTGGCGAGGCTAGTGTCCGCTGACATCTATGGGTCGTCCAGCAAACGGGAAGAAGAGGAATGACCGATCGACGATTCACCCGCCACCCCCTTTCGTCCCTCTGTGGTGACATGGACGCGGAATCGTTCCAGGCCCTGGTCAATGACATTCGGGATCAGGGGCAGCTGGAGCCGATCGATGTGGTCTGCGACGAGATCGTAGACGGGTGGCATCGGTACCGAGCCTGCCAGCTGCTGGAGCTTGAACCGAAGACTCGTGTACTCCCCGAGGGAGTCGAGCTGGCGGAGTACGTCCTGGGAAAGAACGCGCATCGTCGCCATATGACCGCAGAGCAGCGGGCGGCGGTCGTGATGCTTGCGGCGGAGTGGATGCCGGCTCATCGGCCTGCGACGACGGAAAAGGGTGACACGGTGTCACCCTTATCGAACGAGGCGGCAGCCGCACGAGCAGGCGTTAGCAAGCGAACGATCCAGCGGGTGAAAGCCCAGATTCGGGCCGGGCACGGGGAAGCGCTGGCCACAGGATCGGAGACGCTCCGATCGCTGGCGGCGAAGGCGAGAAAAGCGGCGGCGGTGGAGGCTCGGGAAGACACCGGAAGGGCGGTGGGCGAGAAGCGGCAGGAGAGATCGATGGTGGCCGAACTGCGGGACCAGGTTGCGTTCCTCAAGACGGAGATTGAGAGAAGGGACGCCCGGATCGCCGAGTTGGTCGAGGAGGTTGAGAGGCTCACCCTGCAACGGGATGAGTTGATTGAGGGGGGTGACCGGGACTGAGGGTCCTTCAAGTCGGAGTGACGGTGTCGTAAGGGTCGGTAGCAGGTCGGTCCGTGGAGCGCTATCGTCCCCCGGTCGATCCCGGCGCGACTCAGCCCCCCGGTGAGCAGGAGCAACCACAACATGCAGCCCACCCCGGTGTCTTTTACACATCTGACGCTGCCGACGATGTTACGCGGGTAGATGTGGGGGGTGGGCGTTGAATTA
>VXOC01000031.1 GCA_009840215.1 Gemmatimonadota bacterium
CCTCACCGCCCAACCCCCCGGCAGCATCGCCGCCGCCCTTGAGTGGCGCTCCATCGGCCCCGCCATCGCCGGCGGCCGCATCAGCGATGTCGAGATCGTACCCGGCACCCAGTCCCACATCTACCTGGGCGCCGCGTCGGGAGGCGTCTGGAAGAGCCTCAACCACGGCACGACGTGGACCCCGATCTTTGACGACCAGCCCAACCAGTCCGTCGGCGACATTGCGCTGGCCCCGTCGGATCCCACACAGGTGTGGGTCGGGACCGGCGAGCCCAACAACCGCAACAGCTCCCCGTGGGGACAGGGCGTCTACCACTCCGGCGACGGCGGCGAGACCTGGCGGCCGACCGGCCTGGAGGAGACCCGGCACATCGGCCGCATCGTCGTCCATCCCACCGATCCCAACACCGTCTGGGTCGCCGCCCTCGGCCACCTCTTCGGCCCTAACGAGGAGCGCGGCGTCTACCGCACCACCGACCGCGGCACCACCTGGGAAAAGGTCCTCCACATCGACGAAAACACCGGCGTCGTGGACCTCGCCATCGACCCGTCCGACCCGGCGACCCTCTACGCGGCCGCCTACCAGCGTCAGCGGCGCGCGTGGGGATTCATCGGCGGCGGGCCCGGCAGCGGCATCTACAAGAGCACCGACGGCGGCGACAGCTGGCTCGAACTCACCGAGGGCCTCCCCGAGGGCCACAAGGGACGCATCGGCCTCGCGGTTTCGACCCGCAACCCCGCGCTCGTCATGGCGGTGGTCGAGGCCGAGGACGGCGGCATCTTCAAGTCGACAAACCACGGCGAGTCGTGGACGCGCGTCAACGAACTCAACCAGCGTCCCATGTACTACAGCCAGCTCCGGCTCGACCCCAACGACGACGAAACCGTGTACCTGGTCGCCGGCTCGCTGCACCGCTCCACCGACGGCGGCGAAACCTTCAACACGGTCGCGCGCGAGGTCGTGTACAACACCGGCGTGCACGTCGACCACCACGACCTCTGGATCGATCCCGCAAACTCCGACCATATGATCCTCGCCAACGACGGCGGTCTCTACTCCACCTGGGACAACGGCCACAACTGGACCTTCATCTCCAACATCCCGATCGGGCAGTTCTACGACGTGGACCTGGACATGGCCGACCCGTACAACGTCTACGGCGGCCTGCAGGACAACAACTCCTACCGGGGGCCGAGCCGGACGCACCGCTACCACGGGATTCTCAACCGCGACTGGCAGGTGATCGACTACGGCGACGGGATGTACGTCGAGACCGACACGTCCGACCTGCGCATGGTCTACGTCACGTCGCAGAACGCGGGGATCATGCGGGTGGACCTGGCGACGGGTGACCGCAAGGCGCTCCGCCCCTTCCCGCGCGACACCGCCGACCAGTACCGCTTCGACTGGAAGTCCCCGATTCTCGTCTCTCCGCACGACCCGAACCGCGTCTACCTGGGCGGCAACCGCCTCTTCATCTCGGGCGACCGGGGCGAGAGCTGGCGCGCCACCAAGGACCTCACCCGCGCGGTCCACCAGGACAGCCTCCCGATCATGGGGATCCTTCCCGACTCGACCACCCTCTCGAAGCACGACGGCGCATCGGGCTATGGCGAGATCACGGCTGTTTCCGAATCGCCCGTCACCGCGGGCATCCTGTGGACCGGGGCGGACGACGGGACCGTGCAGGTGAGCCACGACGGGGGCGTGACGTGGACGGACGTGACGGAGGGGATCGTGGGTGCGTGGGGCGGGCCGCCCTTCCCGTACTACGTCAGCTGGGTTGAGGCGTCGCACCACGAGGCGGAGCGCGCGTACGTCAGTCTGGACGGGCACTGGGATGACGACTACGAGCCGTACGTCTTCGTCACCGAGAACCTGGGGGCGTCCTGGCGTTCGATTGACCGCGGGTTGCCGAGCGCCACTGTGAACGTGATCCGGGAGCACCATGACAATCCGCGTGTTCTGATCGTGGGTGCCGAGGACGGGGTCTTTGCGTCCACCAACCGCGGCGCCAGGTGGGGCCGCCTGGGCTCCGGCATGCCAGCCGTGCCCGTCGACGACATTGAGATCCACCCGCGCGACGACGACGTGGTTGCCGGGACGCACGGCCGCGGCATCTGGATCCTGGACGACATCGGCCTGATCACGCCGTACCTGCACTTCGAAATGTTCCGGATCGCCGGGATCGATGAGCCCATGTTCACGCCGCTCCGCCCCGTCACCCTCTTCCAGTACCGCACGGACGTGCCTTCGCGGGGACAGGGAATCTACCAGGCCCCCAATCCCCCCTACGGCGCCCACTTCGACTACTGGCTTCCCCGCCCGGACGAGGACGGCGTGCGGTTCACGATCCGGGACGCCGACGGAAACGTGGTCCGCACTCTCGATGGCCCCGGCGCCCGCGGCCTCAACCGTGTCCACTGGGACCTGCGCCACGACCCGATCCCCCATGACACCGCCCGCTACGAAGTGCCCACTCTCGACGCGGGTCCCGGTGGCCCCCTCGTGTTGCCGGGCCGGTTCGGCGTCATTCTCGAGGTGGGAGACGAACGGCGCTCACAGCGGCTCACCGTGCGTCCGGACGACCGGCTCGACATCTCCGCCGAGGAGCGCCGCGCCCGCCACGGCTTCACCATGGAGTTGCACGAACTGCAGCGCTTCGCCTACGAGCAGGGGGTGACGGCGTACGACGCCCAGCGCGCCGCGGACGAGGGGGTGGAGGCGATGGGCGAGGCGGAAGGGGTGGATGACGGGGACTTGGAACGCGCCGGGGAGCTGGCCGCCGAGATCAAGGGGGTGGCGGACGAGTGGCGCCGTATCAACCGCGACATTCGCGGGTGGTGGCGGGGACTGCGCGGCCAATTCGACGGAGGGCCGTCCACGATGGGGTCGCTCACGGGGCCGTCGGATGATCAGCGTCGCCGTTTGGTGCGCATGTGGGAGGAGGCCCGGGTGGCGGAGGAGGAGCTGCGTGAGGTGGAGGCCGGGGCGGCGACCGAGCTGAGCGAATTGCTGGTCAGGGCAGGGGTGGGGCGCGGACTGTTGTGACCTGATTGTTACACAACCGTCGCGTTTCCGTGTGCCTGGGCTTTGAAACTCAGGCATGGAGACAAGCGCGATCCCTTTCGCCGGGCGGTCCGGCCGGCAGAGGCCCGGCCCGTCCAACGTGATCCCGTTCCTGGCGGCACCCCGCCGCGATGGCAGCAGTTCCCTGCAGCTTGCAGCCGCTCTCCGTCGCCTGCACAAGGCGGGGTTGCGGGGTGGCTTCGTTCTGGTGGTGCCGATGTCCGGTGACCCCGAGTCAGGGGCGGCTCACAGGGACGTGACCTGGTGGAGCCGACTCTGTGACCGGATCAGGGAGCGAACCCGGCTGCGCGTCGCGCTCATGGACGTGTCGGAAGCCGCGGGCATGGCGTCAGCCGTCGCGGATGAAGGACTGCGACGAGTGCACGTGATTGACGAAGTCACTCCGGGCGAGCGGTCGGCCCTGATCGAACTCTCGCGCGGGGTCTGCACCGCTCACCCGCGCCTGCTCGCGGAAGCGCGCGCCACGGCAGTGTCCGCCGTCCGACCCGATGAGCTGGATGCCGCCCTTCGCAACGGGACGCTCTCTGGCCTGTTCGCACACCCGATCACGGCGAGTTTGCCGATCCCGGCGTAGCCTGGACAGCCCGGGGAGGAGTCTTCCCCCCGCATCCAATCCGTGACGCTTTCCTTCAATTGATGTAATGTTAACATTACAACATGTAATGTCCAGTTTACACGCGCGACCTGTTTGGACCTCTCGCCCCCCTCAATCCGACCGCGCCAGCTCCCACATCTCCACGTACTCCACATCCATCTCGTCGGTGGTCGAGCCCAGGATGTAGTCCTCCCCAATCTCGAAGATGCTCAACCCGCCCGGCGTCGCCACGAACCCCAGCGCACGCCCCTCCCTGTCGAACACGGTCCACAGCGTCCCCTCGTATCGGGCGTCCGGCAGCTTGAACTCGGCGACCCAGAGGTTGCCCAGCGCGTCGCCGCGGATCCTGGAGTAGGCCGGAAAGCTCTCGGCCAGCGGGACATCGGCGGCCACCGCCATCCTGGGTTCCCGGTCTTCCTCCGAGAGTCCGGCGAACCGGTTGCGAAAGACCTGATCCTGCTCGGCCTGTGTCGGGATTCTCGTCTCGTGGTCGCGGCGGACGATCCGGGCCAGCGATCCATCGCTCCGGTAGCCCCGGATCTCGTAGGTCTCGGTGTCGCCGATCGCGGCCAGGTCCCCCCACGCGGTGGTGACTGTCGTCTTGCCGAAGGGATGCCTCAGCGGAATGACGGCAAAATTCCCGTCGGGCTGCTGGTAGAATGCGGAGAAGGTCTCGATGCCGAGGTAGTTGCCGAGCGACGCGCGGGTGGCTCCGTGGGTGCCCATGAGCGCATACGAGGACTCCCACCGGTGGAATCCCTGTCTGAAGCCCCGGGGGGTCCGTGTGAGCATTGCGCCGCCGGGCAGCACGCGAAGTACGACGTGCGGCTCGACGTCGGCAGGTGCACCGTCCGCCGCCTGACCCGCCGCCGCCACCTCCCGCGTGGCGGGATCGAGTGGGCCGCGTAGCGTCATCGTCCGGCCGTGCACGCCCGCCACGACGGGCGCGTCACCTACCGCCCATCCCAGGCGGGAATCGGGCGCCGGTGCCCGGTTTTCGACGATCGGAATCCCGGCACTGTCGTGAATCTCACTGGCGATCGGACTCTCGACTTCCGGTGGGTCCTGATCAGCGCCCTCACACGCCGAAGCCGCAATGGCCAACAGGCCTGCGCAGCATCCGGCGATGGGTCCCCACAGCCGCAGCCACCCGCCCGCCGAAATCGTCCTCGCTACCTGCCTCGCGCGATACACTCGATCTCCACCTTCGCCCCGAGCGCCAGCCCGCTCCCGGCCATGGCGGAGCGTGCGGGCGGCTCCATGCCCTCGAAGTACGTGACGTAGACCTCGTTCATGGCCGCGTAGTCGGCGATGTCGGCCAGGAAGACCGTGCACTTCACGAGGTCCTCGAAACCGAGTCCCGCCGCTTCAAGGACGCGCCCGATGTTGTCCATGGTTGCCCGCGTCTCGGGGCCGACGCCGCCTTCGACGACGCGCAGTTCGCCGGTGGGCGGGGTGCCGATAGCGCCGGAGAGGAAGACGAGGTCGCCGACGCGGACCGCCGGGGTGAAGACGGGCAGGCGCGCGACGCCTTCCGGGACGATGTGTTCGATCGGGGTCGGTTCGGCCATTGCGCCGCCCTCCTGGGCGATGTGTTCGGTGGAAGCCGTTTCCGCCATGGTGCCGCCCTCCTGCCGTTGATTGTCGGCGGGTGAAGGGGGCGACTCGCAGGCGGTGATCGTGACGAGCGAGGCCAGGGAAAGGCTGATGCAGGCGCAACCGGGCCGGATGGTGGCTGGTCCTGAACGCGGGCGTTGCAATAGTGGAAACCGTCGCCCTTCATCCCCCTGACCACCTCTTCCGCGCATGTGGCCCAGCGGACCTGGCGACCAGACACTACCGCGCATACCGCACCACCCCGCCCACGATCGTCACCTCCACGCGCGCGTCCGCGAGTTCCGCGTCCGGCACGGTCAGGATGTCGCGGTCGATCACCACCACATCGCCCAGCTTCCCGACCTCGAGCGACCCCTTGTACGCCTCCTCGAAGGCCGCGAAGGCGTTGTTGATCGTGTAGCTGCGGAGCGCCTCGGTGCGGGTCATGTTCTGCTCCGGGTAGAAGATGGATCCGTCCGCCGTCTGGCGCGTGACCGACGAGCGGAAGCTGGCCAGCGGGCTGATATCCTCGACTGGAACATCTGTTCCGTTGTTGATGGGGACGCCTGCGTCCATGAACGCGCGCCACACGTAGGTCCGCTTCTCGGCGCGGTCGTCGCCCAGGCGGATGGGGATCCAGGGCGCGTCGGAGGTGGCGTGGACGCCCTGCATGGAGGCGAGAATACCCAGTTCGGCGAAGCGGGGGATGTCGTCGGGGTGGACGTGCTGCGCGTGCTCGATGCGCCAGCGCAGGTCGTCGGCGCCGCCCGCCGAATCGAAGACCGTCTCGTAGATGTCGAGGACCTCGCGGTTGGCGCGGTCGCCGATGGCGTGCGTGTTGACCTGGTAGCCGTGCTTGATGGCGATGTGCGCGGTGCCGGCGATGTCCTCGACGGTCTCCAGCACGAGGCCGGTGGACGACGGCATGTCCTCGTACGGCTCCAGCAGCCAGGCGCCGTGCGACCCCAGGGCCCCGTCGATCTGGCGCTTGATGGAGCGCACGGTCAGGTAGTCGTCGCCCTCGGACGGCATGTAGTAGTCGGCGAGGCGGGCGTCCATCTCCTCGTTGGACCGGCCGCGCACCATGACGTAGAGGCGGACCGGGAGCGCGCCTTCGTCTTCCAGCTGCTTGAGCCGGTCAATGGTTGAAAAGGACGCGCCCGCGTCCTGGAACGAGGTGGCTCCCTTTGAGAGGGCCTCTTCGGCGGCCAGCCGTACCTCCAGCCGGAACTGCGCGTCAATCTCCTCCGCGGTGCGGTCGGACTCGGAGCGGGCGAAGGCGGCGGATACGGGGCGAGCCGCGGTTTCGCGGAGCAGGCCGGTCAGCTCGCCGTTTTCGTCACGGACCAATTCGCCGCCCGGCGGGGGTTCGGAGTTGTCGTCGTAACCGCCGGCCGCCAGGGCAGCGGCGTTTGCGAAGGAGGCGTGCCCTGAGGCGTGGCCGAGGAGGACCGGGTTGTCGGGGCTCACGGCTGAGAGCGACGCGTGGGTCGGGTTGCCTTCGACCGCGGGATCCGGGGGACGGTCCCACTTCTCCTGGTGCCAGCCCCGCCCGCGTATCCATTGACCGGGCTGGGCCGTCGCAACCGCCTCGGCCACCATCTCCACGATGGCGTCCCAGTTGGCGGCGCCGTTCAGGTCCAGGATCGTCTTCGAGTTGCCGAGGCTCATGTAGTGGCCGTGTCCCTCGATGAATCCGGGCGCGGCAAAGCGGCCGTCGAGTTCGATGACTTCGGTTTCGTCGCCGATGTACGCGCCCACCTCATCGTTGCTGCCGACCGCGACGATCCAGCCGTCGGTGATGGCGAGCGCTTCGGCCATGGTGTTGCCGGCGTCGACGGTGGCGACGGTGCCGCCGCGCAGGACGAGGTCGGCGGGGGTGGGGGCTTCGGTGCCGGGATGCGAATCGCCGCAGGCGGCGAGGAGGATGATGCCGCCGGCAAGGATGGCTGCGCGAACGAGCCGTCGGGCCGACAGTGCGAAGTGTCTCATCGGCTTCAGTCTTCCTGTTGGTTGGGAAATGCCTCGATCCCAATGGAGGACCCACGGATTCTGCGGGCACTCCTGGCAGTCCGTGGATCAATCCGCCCAAGCACCTCTGGTGAATACCGGGTTTTACCGCGAGCTGCGCGCGAGAGCAATATGTAAACTTTAGTTTCCAATCTGGAATGTGCGATTGACATTATCACGGCCCGAAACGGGATTGCAACCGGTCCCCGACTACCCAGCCCGCCGAAACGCCCGCCACAGATCCAGCACCTCCCGCTCCCGCTCGGCGCTGACCCCCGCCCTCAGCGCCGCCTGCCTCTCCGCAGGCCTTGAGAAGTGATACTCCAGCGTCGCCGCCGCCGTATCCGCGAGCGACCGGAAGGTCAGCCCCTTCTCCACCTCGGGCGTGAGGTCGAACCGGGCGAACCCCTCCGCCCCGTCCCGCGCCGGCCTCCACACGGGCAGTTCGCCGTACGGCCGCAGCCCCGCGTTGATCAGGAAGTCCGTGTCCACCCAGGTGAAGGTCGACTCGGCGGTCGTCACGGCACGGATCCCGTACAGCAGCTCCGCCATGGGGCGTGGCGTGCGCGGCCCGACGACGTTGTACGTACCCGACTCCCCCGCCTCCGCCATCTCGATCAGCCATTCCCCGAAATCGCGCACGTCGATGATCTGCACGGGGTCGGTGCCGTCGCCGGGCGCGAGGACTTCGCCGCCCCGGTGAATGCGCACGGGCCAGTAGGTGAAGCGGTCCGTGGGGTCGCCCGGACCGATGATCAGGCCGGGACGGAAGACGAGGGTGCGTTCCTCGCCGAAGGTGTCCCGGGCGATCTGCTCGGACAGCGCTTTGCCGAGGCCGTAGGGCACCCGCTCGGCACCGGGCTCGACCCCCGCGCGCTCATGCGTCCAGACGGGCGCGGCAATGGTCATGGGAACGCGGCTGGTGTCCGCATACACCGAACGCGTAGACACGAAGATGTAGCGCTCACAGTTGTCCTTGAGGAGGTTTGCGCTCAGTTCCACCCACTGCGGCGCATTGGTCGCCGAGTTGTCCACCACCGCATCCCAGCTTCGCCCCTCCAGCGCGGAAAGGTCGTTCGAGCGATCCCCGACGAGCTTCTCGACCCCGGGGAAGAGGTGCGTGTTGGTGCGGCCCCGGTTGAAGAGGGTGACTTCGTGGCCCCGCGACAGGGCGTACTCGACCTGATGCGGACCGATGAAGCCCGTCCCGCCCAGGATCAGGATCCTGAGGGAGCGGGTGGGTGGGGGAGGGCCTGCTCATGGTTTCATGTTGGTTATTTTAGGGAT
>VXOC01000286.1 GCA_009840215.1 Gemmatimonadota bacterium
TCTACTTGTCGTGGGCTCGGTGTGTTGAATTAGAGACTGCTCCACAACACCCTCGGCGAGGTCCTCGCGCAGAGCGGCCGCCCCCAGCTCAGGACAGCCGAAACGGAGAAGTACCCGCACGTCACGTACTTCTTCAACGGCGGCGTGGAGGAGCCCTTCGCCGGCGAGGACCGCCACCTCATCCCCTCGCCGAAGGTCGCCACCTACGACCTGATGCCCGAGATGAGCGCCCCGGAGCTGACCGACGCGTTGCTGGCCCACCTCGGCCAGGCCCGCTACGACTTCGTCCTCGTCAACTACGCCAACGCGGACATGGTTGGTCACACCGGGAGCATTCCGGCGGCCATCGCGGCGGTCAACACCGTGGACACCTGTGTCGGGCGCGTGCTGGAACGCATCGGCGAACTCGGCGGCACCGCGCTGGTCACCGCCGACCACGGCAACGCCGAGAAGATGCTCGAC
The DNA here is from genome assembly GCA_009840215.1 of Gemmatimonadota bacterium. Classification (GTDB taxonomy): domain Bacteria; phylum Gemmatimonadota; class Gemmatimonadetes; order Longimicrobiales; family Gaopeijiaceae; genus Bin94. The sequence goes on from VXOC01000286.1 coordinate 463, forward strand.
GAGGACGGCAACCCCTTCACCGCCCACACCACCTTCCCCGTGCGCCTCATCCTCGTCGGCCCCGAAGCGCACCCCGGCAGCGAGGCCCCGCAAAACGGCACCGCCGCGCCGGTGTCTCCCCATCCCGCCACCACCACACTCCACGACGGCATCCTCGCCGACGTGGCCCCCACCATCCTCGAGCTCATGGGCATCCTCCAGCCACCGGAGATGACCGGACGCTCCTTGCTCCGCACACCCGCCCGGGATAGTCTGGGCGGGTCATGAACACCAACCCCTTCTCGCGCTTCGTCGATCGCGCGACCAGCCGCCTGGGCCGTTTCATCTCCTGGCTCACGTTGTGCATGGTGCTGATCGGCGCGTACAACGCCATTGCGCGGTACCTGGGGCGCTTCATCCACACCAACCTGAGTTCCAACCTCTACCTGGAGCTCCAGTGGTACCTCTTCTCGCTGATCTTTCTGCTGGGGGCGGCGTACGCGCTGAAGGAGGACGCGCACGTGCGCGTGGACGTGGTCTACGGGCGGCTGCGCAGCAAGGCGAAGGCGAAGATCAACGTCATCGGTTCGGCGCTTATGCTGCTCCCCTTCTGCGTCTTCGTGCTGTGGGTCTCGTGGCCCTCGATCCGCAACTCGTGGATCGTGCGGGAGGGGTCGCCGGACCCGAGCGGCCTGCCCCGCTATCCGATCAAGGCGGTCATCATCGTGGCGTTCGCGCTGCTGGTGCTGCAGGGGATCTCGCAGCTCCTCAAGGATGTGGCCGTGCTGCGGGGACCGGATGAGGACGAGGAAGACGGCGGCGAAGCACTCGAGGACGTCGGGGCACGCGGTCTGTAGCTGAGATGGAGGACTTCCTTGCCCCGTTGATGTTCGTGGTGGTCTTCGTGATCATCTTCAGCGGGTATCCGGTGGCGTTCGCGCTGGGCGGCGCCTCGCTCGTCTTCGCCTTCATCGGCGTCGAGCTCGGCATCTTCGACTGGAACCTGCTCTACGCCATGCCCGAGCGGATCTTCGGGGTGATGTCGAACCAGGTGCTGCTGGCTGTGCCGTTCTTCATCTTCATGGGACTGGTGCTCGAGAAGGCGAAGCTGGCAGAGGACCTGCTGACCACGATCGGCACGCTCTTCGGACGGCACCGGGGCGGGCTGGCGCTGGGGGTGGTGATCGTGGGGGCCATGCTCGCGGCCGCGACGGGCGTGGTGGGCGCCTCGGTGGTGGCGATGGGGAGCATCTCGCTGCCGGTCATGCTGCGCTACAACTACTCGAAGCGGCTCTCGTCGGGTGTGATCCTGGCTTCGGGGACGCTGGGTCAGATCATTCCGCCGAGCATCGTGCTGGTGGTGCTGGCGGACCAGCTGGGGATCTCGGTGGGCGACCTGTTCATCGGGGGACTGGTCCCGGGGCTGATGCTGGCGACGATGTACGCGCTGTATGTGGGGGCCGTGGCCTCGGTCAAGCCCGACGCCGCGCCGGCCCTGCCCACGGAGATGACGGACATCCCGTGGCGCGAGCTTCTTCAGCGGGTGGTCGTGGTGATGCTGCCGCCGCTGCTCCTGATCCTGATCGTGCTGGGGTCGATCTTCGCGGGCATCGCGACCCCCACCGAGGCCGGCGCGATCGGCTCCGTCGGCGCGATCCTGCTGGCCGGCGCGCGCGGCCGCATGTCGATGAACGTGCTGCGCGACTCGTGCGTCGGCGCGACCAAGCTGACCACCATGGTCATGTTCCTGCTGATCGGGTCGACCGCCTTCGCGCTGGTCTTCCGCGGCCTATACGGCGACATCTGGATCGAGGACCTGCTCACCGGTCTTCCCGGCGGCAAGATCGGACTGCTGCTCGTCGCCAACCTGACGATCTTCATCCTCGGCTTCTTCCTCGACTTCTTCGAGATCGCCTTCATCATCATCCCGCTGCTGGCCCCGGCGGCCTCGATACTCGGGATCGACCTGGTGTGGTTCGGCGTCATGATCGGGATGAACCTGCAGACCTCGTTCCTGACGCCCCCGTTCGGGTTCGCGCTCTTCTATCTGCGGGGCGTGGCGCCGCCCGAGGTGAAGACGACGGACCTCTATCGAGCGGTGATTCCGTTCATCATCATCCAGCTGATCGGGCTGCTGCTGATCATCCAGTGGCCGGGGCTGGTGACGGGGCTGGTGGACTGAGGCGAAGCGGCCAGGGCGTCTAAACCCCTGTAGACTTGCGGGATACCGTGTCTTACATCATGATACATACATCATGATGACACGCACTCAGTTGTCGTTTGGACGGGAGATGTTGCGCGACGCGAGGCGACGCGCCGACAGCCTGGGGATTTCCCTGGCGGAATATGTGCGAAGGCTCGTCGCGGCGGATCTTGCGGACGACGAACCCGCCGCGGATCCAAGCGCGATCTTCAATCTCGGGCGCTCGCGGACATCCAACATCGCCGGCCAGAGGGACTCGATGATCGCCCGTGCCTATCGGGGGCAGGGCGAATGACCCTCTTCGTCGACACCACCGTGTGGTATGCCGCGGCCGACTCCGCGGACCGGAGCAACGCGCGGGCACGCGAGATCCTGAGCGCGGGTGACCGGCTGGTCACCACCGATCACGTGCTCGTCGAGTGCTGGACATTGCTTCGGGCTCGCATTCACCGGGCCGCCGCCGAGACCTTCTGGGACGGCCTGCGCGGCGGGATTGCGCGGATCGAGAGCGTCGGGGTCGCGGACCTGCACGCCGCCTGGGCCATCGGGCGGGCGTTCCAGCATCAGGACTTTCCCATCGTCAACCGGACCAGCTTCGCCGTAATGGAACGGTTGGGGGTGGAACGTGTCGCTTCCTTTGACAACGGCTTTGCGATTTATCGCTACGGGCCGCGGCGCGCGCGGGCGTTTCGGGTGGTGCGCTGACTCCTCGTGAAGGGCCGAAGAGGAAGAAGCTACCCGGAGGAAGGGTCAGGAATCGCGGTAGAGTCGTCAAAATGACAGGCAAAATGACGACAGCGATGTAATTCTGTCACCCAAGATGACGGCGGGTTTTCGTCCCCCTACAACTCGAACGCGAACCCCGCGTATCTCAATTCAGCCGTGCCGAACCAGCGATACGACGCCTCCTTGAAGTTGCGCCAGTGGTCGTAGACCTGGCGGTACTGGGCATCCGCCGCCGCGTACTCCTCAAGGATCTCGTTGATCGTGGTCCGGGCCAGCGCCATGATCTCGTCCGAGAAGGAGCGCAGCTGGGTCCCGCCCGCGATGAGCCGCTGGAGCGCGGCCGGGTTGCGGGCGTCGTAGGTGTAGAGCATGCGGCGGGCAGACGCCTGGGCCGCGACTTCGAAGACGGCCTTGTAGTCGGCGGACAGGCTGTCCCACGCGTCCCGGTTGACCTCGAAGGAGACCGAGGCCGACGGCTCCCACCAGCCCGGGTAGTAGTAGTACTCGGCGGCCTGGTGGAGACCCAGCTTCTCGTCGTCGTAGGGACCGACCCACTCGGTGGCATCGATCGCGCCGCGCTCCAGCGCCGGGTAGATCTCGCCCCCGGCGAGCACCTGCACGGTCACGCCCATCCGGTCCATCACGTCACCCCCAAGTCCGGGGATCCGCATCTTGAGCCCGGCCAGGTCCTCCGGCGAGTTGACCTCCTTGCGGAACCACCCTCCCATCTGCGCACCCGTGTTCCCGCCCGGGAAGGTGATGATGTTGAAGTCGGCGAAGACGCTGCGGACCACGTCCAGACCGCCGCCCTCGTTGAGCCAGGCGTCCTGCTGGCGCGCGGTCATCCCGAAGGGGACCCCGGCGTCGAAGGCCAGCGCCTGGTTCTTGCCGGTGTAGTAGTAGCTGGTGCTCTGCCCGACCTGCACGGTGCCCTGCTGCACGGCGTCCATGACCTGGAGGCCCGGGACGATCTCGCCCGCGGGGTAGGCGCGGATCTCGAAGCGGCCCCCGGTGAGCGCGGAGGTGAGTTCGCCGATCATCTCGGCGGATCCGTAGATGGCGTCGAGGCCGCGCGGGAAGCTGGACGCGCAACGCCAGCGGATGCGCTCGCCGGTCTGGACGGCGGGGGCTCCTTCGAGGGAGTCTTCGGAGTCGCTGTCGGCACCGCAGGCCGCGAGGAGGCCGGCGCCGGCCGCGCCAGCGGCGGCGTGGGAGAGGAAGGCGCGGCGGGAGGGGGGTGAGGGGTCGGATGCGGCGGCGGCAGGGTCGGCGGCGGCGGAGACGCCCGCGTGGTCGGAGGTTCCAGCCGCAAGGCCGGCGGCATTTGAGGTGCTTTTGGCGTTGCCGTGGGCGGGGGTGTGTTCGGAGTGCCGGTTGCTGGTCGTCTTCTCGCTCATCGAGCTCTTCCGGGGTGTGGGGATCGGCTGCCGTGAGGCGGCCACGGGTGGCGAACGTGAAGAGTAGCACGGAAGTGCGGTGCCGGGCGAGTCCCGGAGCGAGGTCGGGGCGGCGAGGTGGGTGACTCGGTGCGCGGCGTCGCGCAATGTGCCAGATTTGCGCATGCGACCCGTTGGGCGGGGCGACTTGCCGTCCCCGATTCATCCACTTCCGCCGGAAGGCCATATGTCCGGAACGCCTTGTCACTGCTGCCGGAACACGCGCGCCGTCCGTCCGGCTGCGTCCGCGGGCGTGGCCGCTCCGGCAGTGAAGGCGAGGCGAGGATCGTGAGATCGAGAGCGAAGACCGGCCGGAGCGCGGCGGCCCTTTTCGCCCGTAACCCGCCCGATTCCGCGGGATCGGGTCTCGGCTTCGGCACGTGGCCCGTCTTCCTGGCCTCGATCAGCACCATCCTGGGGGCCATCCTCTTCCTGCGCTTCGGCTACGCGGTCGGTCACGCGGGCCTGTGGGGCGCGCTGATGATCATCGCCATCGGGCACATGGTGACGATCCCCACCGTGCTGGCCGTCTCCGAGATCGCCACCAACCGGCGCGTCGCCGGGGGCGGCGCCTATTTTATCATCAGCCGCTCCTTCGGGACCACCATCGGGGGTTCCATCGGCATCGCGCTGTACCTGTCGCAGGCGATCTCGGTCGCCTTCTACCTGGTGGCGTTCGCCGAGGCCTTCCAGCCTCTCCTGCAGTGGATCGCGGACAGGTACGGGGTCACCCCCACCCTGCACTGGGTGAGCGTGCCGGCGCTCGCGGCGCTGGTGGTCCTGATGCTGGCCAGGGGAGCGGGACAGGGCGTCAAGGTGCTGTGGATCGTCTGCGGGGTGCTCGCCCTCTCGATCGCGGCCTTCCTCTTCGGCTCCGGTCCGGACGAGATTCGGCCCGACGGCCTCAACCTCACCTCCACCATCGAGAACCCCGACACCTTCGGGATCGTCTTCGCCACCTGCTTTCCGGCATTCACCGGGATGATCGCGGGACTCGGGCTGTCGGGGGACCTCAAGGACCCCAAGCGCTCGATCCCGCTGGGCACGATCGGCGCGACGCTGGCCGGCATGGTGATCTACGCGCTGGTGGCCATCAAGCTGGCCCAGTCCGCGACGCCGGAGGCGCTGGCCGGGGACCAGTTCATCATGACGGAAATCGCGGTGTGGGGCCCCGCCATCTACATCGGCCTGGCCGCCGCCGCCTTCTCCTCGGCGCTCGGTTCGCTGATCGTGGCCCCGCGCACCCTGCAGGCGCTCGCCCGCGACCGGGTCTTCCCGGGCCGCGGCGCGAACCGGTTCCTGGTCGCGGGAAGCGGCGAGGCCAACGAACCCGTCAACGCCACCTACGTCTCGGTGGTGATCGCCGCCGTGTTCGTGGTGTTCGGCGACATCGACTTCATCGCGCATATCCTGAGCATGTTCTTCATGGTGACCTACGGTGCGCTGTGTTCGGTGTCGTTCCTCGAGTACTTCGCGGGCAATCCCTCCTACCGCCCCACCTTCCGTTCACGCTGGTATATCTCGCTGTTGGGCGCACTTATGTGCCTTTTCATGATGCTTCAGATGAGCCCCCTGTACGCGCTCATCGCCATCGGCATCATGCTCGTGATCTACCTGGGCCTCAAGCGGTCCAGACAGGATGAGCGCGATCTGGCCGCGATCCTCCAGGGGGCGATGTTCCAGCTGGTGCGGCGGCTTCAGATCACACTGCAGAAGAACCAGAGCCGGCAGCAGGACGGTGGCTGGCGCCCGTCGTTCATCGCCCTGACCCGGCACGGGAGCCGGCGCGTGGCCCAGTTCGACGTGCTGAGGTGGATCTCCCACCGGCACGGTTTCGGCCACTTCGTGCAGCACCTGGAGGGCGACTACTCTCCCGAGACCGAACGCGAGGCGCGCGCGTTGCTCGACAAGCTGGTCCACCGCTCCGAGGTGAGCCGTGCGGGTACCTTCGTGGACACACTGATCACGCCGTCCTTCGAGACCGCCGTGACCCAGGTGCTCCAGTTCCCGGGCATCTCGGGGCTGCCGAACAACAGCATGCTCCTCGAGTTCGAGCGCGAACACCCGGAGGAGATCGCCGAGGTGGGCCGCGCGATGATCATGGCGACCCGCTCCGACTTCAACGTGGTGGTGCTGCGCTCGTCCTCGTTCCGCTTCGGCTACCGCTCCTCGATCCACATCTGGCTGACCCACGAGACCCTGCCCAACGCGGCCATGATGCTCATGCTGGCCTACATCATCGTGGGGCACCCGGAGTGGCGGATGGCCGAGATCCGGGTGTTCGCGTGCGTGGGACGGGACGGCGACGAGGAGGAGGCCGGCGAGCTGTCGGCGCTCATCGACCAGGGGCGCCTCCCGATCGCGAGGAAGAACGTCGAATCGGTGCGCGTGCAGTCGTGGGAGGAGGTGGAGGAGGCGGTGCGGGCGCGGTCGTCCGAGGCGGACCTGGTGATCGCGGGGATCGCCGGCGAGCAGATCGAGGAGGGGGATGCGGGAGAGGTGCTGCAGCGGTACCGGGCGGCGAACAACGTGCTGTTCGTGCATGCGGTGGAGGAGATCGGGATCGATTGAGGCTAGTCGGCCATTAGCATGCCGCAGTGGCGGACAAAGCGGTGTGCGTTGCCAATTTTTGCCATGTCCTCTATTCTTCGTCCATGAGCACCATGAACGTCTCCCTGCCCGGGACACTCAAGTCGTTCGTTGACGACCAGGTGGCCGATCGCGGCTTCGGAACCTGCAGCGCGTACATCCGCGAGCTGATCCGCCGCGACCGGGACCGCCAGTACCTCAGAGGTCTTCTTCTCGAGGGCGGAGAGTCGGCTCCCTCGGTGACCGCCGACGAGGTCTATTTCGAGAACCTGCGCGCCGGAGTTCGCCGAGACTCGAAGGGATGACCGCGACGCAGGTGATCCTCCGGGCGGCGGCCCGACAGGACGTGGACGATGCGGTGGCCCACTATGCGGAAAAGGCTGGAACGGATGTCGCACTCGGTTTCATCGATGCACTCGAGGGGGCTCTGCGGCACATCGCCCTCAATCCCGCATCGGGGTCACCTCGATATGGACATGAGCTGAACCTGGAAGGGCTGAGGTCCTGGGCGCTCAAGTCCGATCCCCAAATCGTCTTCTACATGGAGGGGAGCGGCCGAATCGATGTGTGGCGTGTCCTGCACGGCAGGCGCGACATCCCCGCGTGGCTGAGCGAGCGGGAGCGGTGAAGGGGCTGGTGACAGCGTCACATTGGGCCCGCAAGGGCGCTGCGAATGTAATCTCCGGTTTCCATTTTGTAATGTGCAGTTGACCGGTTTGCGTCCGGCAACGGGGTGATGGATCTTGAGGCACACCCAGCCATGAAGGGAGCAACGCCATGAGGTTCAGAGCTTCGTCGTCCGCCACGAGGGTTTTTCTTGCCACGATTTCGAGTGCCGTTGGGTTGCTCGTGCCATCTGTGCCCCTGGGTGGTCAGGCCTACTCGCCGGAACATGAGGCGGTGTGGGGGGCCGCGGGTTTCGGGGCCGCGATCGCGATCGGCGATGGGGAGATCTTCGTGGGGCGGACTGGTGGAGGGGTGGGTGAGATCTACCCCTCGCCGGGGAGTGTCTACGTGTTCGCGCGGGGGGATGATGGCTGGGAGTTCGCGTACACCATCTCGGGTGACAATGTGGAGATCGGTGACGGATTCGGGGCCGCGCTGGCGGTGGAGGGGGATCGATTGCTGGTGGGCTCGCCGGGGCGTGGTGGGGGGC
>VXOC01000011.1 GCA_009840215.1 Gemmatimonadota bacterium
CCTGGGAACCCCTCCCCCTCTCCCCCTTCGCCATGCAAAAGGCGGAGACGCTGCTGCGTGACCGCTGGAGCTGCCTGGGCTGCCACCAGCTCGGCGACGGCGGTGGACGCATCGGCCCCCGCCTGGACGGCATCGTGCACCGCCTGCGCCCGGAGTACGTCCGGGCCCTCATCCACGACCCCGTGACTCTGGCGCCCGGCACGATCATGCCCGGCTCGTTCGAGCAGTCCGACCGGCTCGACCTGATCGCGTCCTTTCTGCTGCAGCGCGACGCCCCGTGGACAGGCAGCGAAACCGTCACCGGCACTCCGGATCCGCTTTCCCCCGACACCACGCCCGGCGCCGCGACCTACCTGGCCCAATGCGCTCCCTGCCACGGCGTCCGGGGTGCGGGCGACGGGTTCAACGCCCCGTTCCTGCCGGTAATGCCCACTGCACACGCCGACTCGGCGGCGATGTCGCTCCGACCCGACGACACCCTCTACGACGGCATTCACGCGGGTGGCTGGATCCTGGGGAAGAGTCACCTGATGCCCGGCTTCGGGGCTTCGCTCACCGACCGTGAAAAACGGGAACTGGTGCAGTACATGCGCACCCTTTGCCGCTGCCAGGGTCCCGCGTGGTCGCGCGACGGGCGTGGTGCCCGATGAGTCGGTCCCGGCGTCCCGTCCCCGCGACCCGGTTTGCCAGCCCTGTCGTCCGCCGCTTCTCGCCCGCGGTTGGATCCGCCGACAGAGTGCGTACCTGCCGGCGGGCGCTGATCGCGGCATTTCCGTTGCTGGCAGCCTGCGGCGAAGGTTCGGATCCGATCGAATCCACAGCCGCCGGCGACCAGGCCGCCCTCGAGATCACCGCCGAGGACTTCGTCGGTTCAGCGGCGTGCGCCGCGTGCCACGAGGAACAGTACCGCCACTGGGCGGGCTCCACGCACGGCCGCGCCGGCGGCGAACCCGGTCCCGCGACGGTCATCGCCCCCTTCGACGGCACGGCCATCACCTTCCGGGACGGTACCGTCTCGCCCGTCGTCGATTCCGCGGGACGCTACCTGTTCCGGGTGCGTCAGGACGGGCGCTCCGAAGTCACCGTCAGGGTGGACGGTGTGATCGGCGGCGGTCACATGCTGGGTGGCGGGACCCAGGGGTTCGTCACCCGGCTGGCCGACGGCACGGCCCGCTTCCTCCCCTTCGACTACTCGCGGCAGCTGGACGCGTGGTTCTGCAACACCGGTACGCGACTGGAGCGAGGTTGGTTGCCCATCACCGCGGATCTGGCGCTGGCCGACTGCGGCGACTGGCCCCCGAGGCGAGTGCTGGGAACGCTGCCGGATTTCTCGAACTGCCAGTCCTGTCACGGCAGTCAGATTTCGGCGCGCCTGGAGCCCGGCGCCCGGTTCGAGACGCACTGGACGGCGCTGGACATCAACTGCGAGTCCTGCCACGGTCCCGCTCGGCGGCATGTGGAACTGATGACAGCCGCGGACGCCGGTGCGGCCGATCCTGCCGACATCGGTCTGCGCAGCCGCGTAACGGACGGGGTGGATGAATCGCTGGAAGTCTGCTTCCAGTGCCACGCGGTCAAGGATGTCCTGCGGGAGGGGCATCTGCCGGGGGCCCGATTCTCCGACTACTACGCCCTCAAGCTGCCCATCCTCGGCGGCGACATCTATCTGCCGGACGGGCGCGTGGGCAGCTTCGCGTACCAGGGGACGCACCTCATGTCCTCGTGCTACGTGGACGGCAGCATGACCTGCGTCAGCTGTCATGAACCTCACGGACTGGGCTACTGGGACGTAAACCGCGTGCCGCTCGCGAGCGAGACCGACGATCGTCAGTGCACGTCGTGCCATGCCGCCAAGGCCGTGACCCCGGAACGGCATACCTTCCATCCCCCGGATTCGCCCGGGGCCCGCTGCGTGAACTGCCACATGCCCTACCTGCAGCACCCCGGGGTCGGCGCCGCGGTGCCCTTCGCCCGCTCGGACCACACCATCCCCGTGCCCCGTCCCGAGCTGGACGCGCGACTCGGACTGGTGAGCGCCTGCCGCGGCTGTCACACGGACCGGAGCGAATTCCGTCTGCAGGCTCAGGTGGACGAGTGGTGGGGTGCCACGAAGCCCCTCGATCCGCCGTCGGCCGGCCTGCTCGCGGCGACCGACGCCATGGGGGCGGATCTGGCAGCCCGCCTGCTGCTTCACCCGGACGCACCGGGGACGATGCCGCGGTTTCAGGGGCTCGCCGGGTTCCTCGCCGGGTGGGTGCCGCCGGGCGGGGGCCTGGACGGAGACGCCGCCGAGCGGGTGAACCGGCTGGCGGCGACCTCCGACCCGGATCTGCGGGCGCTGGCGCTGGCGACGCTCCACGTGGCTGACTCGACCGACCGCACGGCCGCCGCCGCGTCCGGCGAATCGCTCGCGGTGAGGCGCCGCTGGGCGATGGTCCTCGGCTTCCTCTCCCAGGACGCGATGCTGGGGGGCGACATGGAGGCGGCCGAGGGCCTGCTGCTGCGGGCGCGCGCGGTGGTCCCCGGCGACGCGGGAGTGCTGCGGGCGCTCGGATCTCTCTACCACGACGGTGGTGACCACGCGCGGGCGATCGCGTTCTATACCGAGAGCCTGGCTGCGGACCCCGTCCAGCCCTCGGTTCACGTGGATCTGGGGATCACGCGCGCCGCCGCCGGCGACGCGGCCGGGGCGATGCGGGAGTACCAGCGGGCGCTGAGCCTGAATCCCACCGAGACGCTGGCCTACCTGAACCTCGGCAACCTCCAGCTGCGCTCCGGCGACCTGGCCGGGGCGATCCGGTCGTACGAACGCGCGGTGGCGACCGGACCGGAGTTCTCACGTGCGCACCTGAACCTTGCCATCGCGCTGGGCAACGCCGGGCGGATCGCGGAGGCGCTGCCCCACGCGCGGCTCGCCGTGGAATTCGCCCCGGCCGACCAGGCCGCTCACACCACACTCGCGCAGCTGGAGGCGGAGGCCGCCAGGAGATGACCGTCATGACCGGAACGGACCGATGAGCGAAATGAAGCGCGTACTGCGCATCCGCGACGGGCTGGCGATCACCGTCGGGATCGTGATCGGGGCGGGGATTCTGCGCACGCCCGGACTGATCGCGGAATACCTGGGCAACGGGTGGCTGATCCTGTCGGTGTGGGTGCTGGGCGGGGTCGTTGCGGCGCTGAGTACGCTGGTGCTCGCCGAGATGGCGGCCGCGCTGCCGAAGGCTGGGGGGAAGTACGTGTACGCTCGCGAGGCGTTCGGACCCGTGGCGGGTTTCGTCGCGGGGTGGTCCGAGCTGCTGGTGAGCCGGGCGTTTTCGGGAGCGATCAAGGCGGTGGCGATCGCCGAGTACATCATCATCCTGGTGGGGAGCGGGTCGGTGCGGCTGCTCGCGGTGGGGGTCGTGGCGGGGTACGTGATCCTCCACCTGGGCGGCCTCAAGGTCGGCACCACGTTTCAGAACATCACGACGGCCATCAAGGTGCTGGTGCTGGTGGCGATCGCGGCGACGGGGATCGCTGCCGGCGACGGAAGCGGTCTGATCGCGCCGCCCACGGTGGAGCACGCGTCGCTGCTCGGGTTCGCGCTGGCCTACCAGTCGGTGGCCTTTGCCTACTACGGGTGGGAGGACGCGGCCAAGATGGCCGAGGAGATCCGCGACCCGGGCCGCTCGCTGCCCAGGATCCTGATCGGGGGCGCGATCGCCGTCGCGGTCCTCTACCTGATGGTCAACACCGCCTACCTGGCGGCGCTCACGCCGCAGGAGATGGCGGGCTCGGAGCTTGTGGCGCGCGACGCGGTGCAGGGGGTCTTCGGTAACACCGCCGCGACCTTCGTGGTGGTGGCCAGCCTGCTCATCCTGATCAGTTCCGGGAACGTCAACTTCCTGGGCATGCCGCGGGTCGCCTTCGGGCTGGCCCGGTCGGGACTGGCGCCGAAGATCTTCCAGTACATTTCGCCGCGTGGCACGCCGGTCGCGGGCCTCTTCCTGATCGGGACCGTGATCCTGGTGCTGGCCTCGACCGGGGCGCTCGAGTTCCTCATCCAGTTCATGATGCTGGTGGCGATCTCGGTGGACCTGATGGTGCTGTCGGCGTTTTTCAGGCTGCGCCGGACGCGGCCCGAGCTGGAACGGCCGCTGCGGGTGCCGGGTGGGGTGTGGACGGCGGGCGCGACGATCGTACTGTACCTGCTGATCCTGGGGATCATCGTGGGGACGCAGCCGGGGCTGGCGGTGGGTGCGGTGGTGATTCTGGGGGGCTTGGGGGTGGTTGGGGTGGTGACGGCGAGGTACTCAAACGCGTAGGAGGCTCCCATGTCGGTCGTTGCAATCGCCTTCCTGGAGAACCTCCTGGCCGACACCGCAGGGAGCGATGCGCTGCCGCCGGCCGACCAGGAAGCCCCGGGCGCGGATCGCCAGCCGGACTGACGGGTCGCGCCCCTACCGCGAAAAGCAGGGCTCCGCCTGGGCCACCGCCTCCGGGTGGATGATTCGCTGCACCAGCCCGCCCTCGCCGTCGTCCTGCCACTGCACCTGCAGCCCCTTGAGGATGCGCTGCGCGCCAGCCTGCTCGTCGCGTAGCGGGTAGACGCCGTAGGGCCCGAGAACCGTCTCGGTCGAGGCGGTGAAGAGGTAGTCGCGCACCGCGGTCCGGTCGAGGTTGCCCGCCGGCGAAATGGTCGCATCGATCGCCTCGGCCATGAGTTCGACGGCCCCGAACCCGGCCGCAGCGTGGAAGCCCGGCCGTCTGTCGTACAGGATCTCGTATCTCTCCACGAACCGCTCGCTTTCGGCGATGAACCCCGATGTGCTGATCGTACTGTTCCATGGGGTGTTGCCGGCCACGCACCGCGCCAGGTCGCCGACTTCCTCGGGGAACCGGGGATCGGCCACCCCCGAGGAGAGGCTGATCAGGAGCGGTTCGTAGCCGGCCTCGTCCACGCCCCGCGTCAGCCCGATCGCGTCGTCGTAGTACCCGCCGCCGATGTACAGGTCCGCCCCCGCGTCGCGGGCCGCGGCGGCGAGCACCGCGTGATCCGCTTCACCCGCCGGGTAAGACTGGTCCAGCACGATCTCCAGACCCTGCGCGGCGGCGGCCTCGCGCACACCGCTCGCCAGAGATGCCGGGAACTGCGTGTCCTCGTACACGAGCGCGACCGTGCGAGCCCCGGCGCGGGCCGCGATCTCCACCGACCCGTGCAGGTAGACCGGAGCGGGCGGGAGCATCTGCACGCTCCACTCCCGCCCCTTCCCGGCCCAGATCGTGGGCGTCGCGGCAAGCGGCGCGACCAGGGGCATCCCGGCAGCTTCCGTCACGTCGAGCACCGACGCGGTGACCGGGCTGCTGTATGGACCCAGCAACAGGTCGACCCGCTCGACGAAGGCATGGTAGTGGCGCACGGCCGCGTCGGGTTCGCTCTCGTCGTTGGCGGTTACCAACTCCACCTCGCGCCCCTGAATCCCACCTCCTGAGTTCAACATCTCGACAGCCATCCGATAGCCGTTCTCCATCTCGATGGCGGGGGTGGACCTCAGGCCGGTCTCCGAGATCGTGGCCGCGATGTAGATGGGTTCCCTGTTCCGGGTTTCGGTGCAGGCCGCGGTGTTGAGCGCCGCGACCAGGGCGATCGATGCCTTCATTCCCGGCCATCGGCGTGCGCGAGGCAATGCGGTCCGGACGTCCGGCCACCGCGTTGCCGGGGAGATTCCGTCCATGACTCTAAAACCCCCAGACCACAAGCAATTGGATCACGTTTTCATCCACCTCCGTCCCCAGTTTGTTGCTCCAGTACTGGTACTCGATCCCCGCGTGCAGCCCGTTCGCGGAGCCCCCGACGGCCTGCCCGACATCCCACCGCAGCTGCGGCTGCGCCAGAATCGAGGAGGGGACGTCGTTGCCGAACTCGTCGGTGGTGGCGCCCTGGTACTCCGCGTGGCCGGTGATGGAGAACGCGAGACTCCCGAGGTTGAAGGGAAGCAGCCCGTTCACGTCCAGGACGAAGCGCCCATCCAGTTCCGGCGGACTTCCCCCGTCCACCCCCTTCCCCCCGTCGATCCCGTACATCAGGTCCGTGTTCAGGAAGATGAACCTCGGCAGCTTCCACGCGATGCGGGCGCCCGGCAGCCATTGCCGGAAGTTGGCGTCGGTCCCGAGCGCCACACCTGCGAACACCCCGAAGTCGGCGAAAGGACCGAACCCGAGGTCCCTCCCGGTGATCTTCCCCAGGCTGAAGTTCGAATACCACTCGCCGTAGGCGTCCATCTCGTTGAAGCCGTCGTCGCCGCCGTCGTCGAGGAAGTCCACGAAGAAGAAGTTGTCGCCGAACTTCCACATCGACGCGTGCTGCATCGTCAGGATGACGGTGCCGCTCGTCGTCTCGGTGAACGGGTTGGTGTGGCTCCCGTACTGGAAATGGGCCTCGGTCTGGGCCATCGCCACTCCGGGCCCGGCCAGCAGGACCGCGGCCACCCCTCCCCCCGCCCCCCACGCCGCAGCCGTACGGCGCAACGGGGCAATCGGTGCAATCATGGGGTTCTCCCTACCCGGCGCCTCCGGGCATGCGAATGCGGTCGACGAGCTCACGAACGCTCGCGGGCGGCGAGGCCGTGAACCTCGATACGGTCAGTGCGACGGCAAAGTTGAGCAGCATTCCGACGGTCCCGATCCCTTCGGGCGAGATCCCGAACCACCAGTTCTCCGGCAGGTCCGCGGCCGGGTTGACGAAGCGGAAGTAGATGATGTACGCGGCCGTGAAGGTGATCCCGGACAGCATTCCGGCCACCGCTCCCTCGCGGTTCATGGTGCGCGTAAAGGTCCCCAGAATGATAACGGGGAAGAACGACGACGCGGCCAGGCCGAAGGCGAAGGCGACCGTCTGCGCCACGAACCCCGGCGGGTTGATCCCCAGCAGCCCCGCGACCACCACCGCAAACGCCGCACTGATCCTCGCCGCCAGCAGCTCCCCCTTCTCCGAAATGTCCGGTTTGAGCGCTCGTTTCAGGAGATCGTGACTGATTGCCGACGAGATCACCAGCAACAGTCCCGCCGCCGTCGACAGCGCCGCCGCCAGTCCCCCAGCCGCCACCAGCCCCGCCACCCAGTTCGGCAGCCGCGAGATCTCCGGGTTGGCGAGCACCATGATGTCGCGGTCGATCGTCAGCTCGTTCCCGGCGTCGTCGCCCACGTAGCGGATGTTCCCGTCCCCGTCCTTGTCCTCGAAGGTGATGAGCCCCGTGTCCTCCCATTTGCTGAACCACTCCGGCATCGCCTCGTAGGGCTGTCCGGCGACCGTGTCGAGCAGGTTGGTGCGCGCGAAGACGGCCACGGCGGGCGCCGTCGTGTAGAGGATCGCAATGAAGAGCAGCGCCCAGCCGACCGAGACGCGCGCGTCCCGCACGCGGGGCACCGTGTAGAAGCGGATGATGACGTGCGGCAGCCCCGCCGTGCCCACCATGAGCGCCGCCGTGATGAAGAACACGTCGATCGTCGACTTGGTGCCGTCCGTGTAGGCCGTGAAGCCCAGCTCCCGGTGCAGCCCGTCCAGCTTGTCGAGGAGGAAGACGCCGCTCTCCGGGTCGGCCCCGCCGAATCCCAGCTGCGGGATGAACGTCCCCGACAGCATGACCGCCAGGAAGAACGCCGGCACCATGTACGCGAAGATCAGCACACAGTACTGGGCGACTTGCGTGTAGGTGATCCCCTTCATTCCGCCCAGCACCGCGTAGAAGAAGACGATCCCCATCCCGATGATCACGCCCACCGTCACGTCCACCTCGAGGAACCGGCTGAAGACGATCCCCACGCCGCGCATCTGCCCGCTGACGTACGTGAACGAGACGAAGATGGCGCACGCCACCGCCACGATCCGCGCCACCTGCGAGTAGTAGCGCTCCCCCACGAACTCGGGCACCGTGTACGCCCCGAACTTGCGCAGGTACGGTGCCAGCAGCATGGCGAGCAGGACGTAACCGCCCGTCCACCCCATCAGGTAGACGGACCCGTCGTACCCCATGAACGAGATCAGCCCCGCCATCGAGATGAACGACGCCGCCGACATCCAGTCCGCCGCGGTGGCCATCCCGTTCGCGAGCGGCGACACCCCCGTGCCAGCAACGTAAAAATCCTTCGTGGAGCCTGCGCGCGACCAGATCGCGACGCCTATGTAGAGGGCGAAGGAGAGGCCGACCAGGATGAAGGTCCAGAGGCGGACGTCCATGGGCTAGCGGAGACCCCTCATTCCTCCGCCACCCCGTACTCCCTGTCCAGCCGGTTCATCAGGCGCGCGTAGACGAAGATCAGCACCACGAAGACGTAGATCGAGCCCTGTTGCGCGAACCAGAATCCGAGCTTGAACCCTGTGCCGGGGATGCGGATCACGTTGAGCGCGTCGGCGAAGAGGATGCCGCACCCGAAGGAGACCGCAAACCAAATTGCCAGCAGGATCGTGAGGTAGCGGAGGTTGCGGGCCCAGTAGGCGTTGGGGTCGGGCATGGGGGAGGGG
>VXOC01000118.1 GCA_009840215.1 Gemmatimonadota bacterium
CCCCCCTTCATTTTTTACCACCTCCGCCCCCCCCCCCCATCACCACGCGTAACACCGTCGCCACCTTATTATGTGTATACGAGCCCGGGGGGGGGGTGGGGGGGGGTGGTGGGCCGTGGACCCATGGCCCCGTGACCGTGCGGGCCACGGGGCCATGGGCCGTCCCTCAGGAGGAGTCCCCGTCCTCCACCGCAATGATGGAGAACTGCCACGCCATCCGCCCGTGAGGATCCACAGCTTTAATCATGATCAGTTTGTAGCCGGTTCTGTTCGTCTCCACCCAAAGCGTGTCGCCCTCGATCCAGGTGTCCAGCCCCCGTTGCGTCACCGCGCCGTAACTCAGGCTGTCCCCGTCCAGATCTTCGAAGTAGTCCGTCAGAACGAACTCGAGCGTGTCGCCCTTGGTGGCGGCTATCTCGTCCGGGAGGGTATCGACGATCACCGGCGGCAGGTTTTCGGCGACCGTGATGGTGAAGCGGACCTCGGCAGTCAGCCCCGCCTTGTCCTCCCCGGTCATCGTGATGGTCGTCGTGCCCGCGGCGAGTCCCTTGAAGTAGGCGGCTCTTTCTTCAATGCGTGCCTCCAACACGGCCGGGTTCGAGTTGGACAGCGTATAGATGAGCGAATCGCCGATATTGCAATCGACGATGAAGGCCGGGAAGTACCGCGCGGTCTCCTCATCCACGCCAATGACGAAGTCCCTCACCTCGCTCCAGACTTCCGGCGCGACGTTGCCCACCGTGACCGTCCATGTCTTGCTCGCCGAGGCGCCATCCGGGTCCGTGACGGTCATCGTGACGGAAGCCCGGCCGGCCGACACCGTCAACAGCTCTACCGCACTGGTGTCGGCACGCGCGATGCGCACAACCGCCGGGTCCGTGGACTCCGCGGTGACGGTCAGGTCGTCGTAGTCGTCGTCCGGATCGTAGAAGTGGTCGGAGACGACAACCTCCAGGGTCACGTCCTCCACTGCGGGGTCCGACCAGTGCGCGTCCCAGGAGGGCAACGGGATGACCTGTGGCGGCTGGTTGGAGGAAGAGGCGTTGTCCCCCTCCTCGAACCCCTGCCCCTCGGCGGGAACGACCACCCGGAACTCCTGGTGCGCTCGCAGCCCGCCGGCATCGGTCGCCGTGACCGTGACCACGACGGATCCCGGAGCGACGCCGCGCACGGCGACCGCACTCCCCGATATCGACGCAGCGGCCACTCCCGGGTCGGAGCTCGCCACGCTGTAGCTCAGCACATCGCCGTTCGGGTCGTTGAAGCAGGCGTTCACCGAGGCCGTTTCGCCGACCATCACCGTCTGCTCCGCAATTGTGCCGCACACGCCCGGCGGCTCGGGGTTCTCGCATGCCGCCAGCAGCGTCGCGGCGAGCAGCGCCGCGGGAGCGCCGGCTGCGATGGATTTCCAACTTGATGTGACAATGTTCTTCATTGCTCTCCTCCTCCCAACTTCTGGTCAATGGTGTACGGAATTGCAGTGTGTACTCCGCAATGCACCATGGGTTCCACAGGGCTTGTGCGCGCTCCTGTACCTGAACGCCAAATGGCCAGTGGTCAAGCTGGAATCCGCCGGTCTGCCCTTTCTGGCGGCCCCGCCAGCCTACCCGCAAGAGGGCCTCTCGCCCGCGGATCAGCCGGTCTTCATTGCCGTCCCGTCGCCGAGCCGACGGCGGTGAGCCGTCCGTCCTCGTCGGACGATACCAGGATCACGTCTCCGGGACCGGCCGACACCCGGGCGTTGAGTGTCATGGCGAGCTCCTGGAGGAAATCCTCGAAATCCGGCGCCGGGTCCGGCGGCAGCTCGGGGAGAAGGACTACATCCAGGACGTAGCTGCCGGGCGATACCGCAAAGCTCCTGTAGACCGTGATCGTTCGGGCCCGCGATCCGGGCCTGGAGACCGGTTCGGAGCGCAACGTATCTCCGTTCAGTCGAATCGTGAGCCGGAAGGGGATCGCCGTGTCCGTACATACCTCCGAGGGGCGCATGTGGGGAAGGACTCCGCTGAGCTCGGCTTCCGTGGGCGGCCGGCACTGCCGGTACGAGGGGGCGGGAATCCGCCAGGAGAGCCTCAGTTCCGCGGCATCCGGATCGGAACTCCGCCAGGTCACCTCGGACAGCAGCACCAGGGCCGCGAGTGCGGCGGCTGCGAGAGCCGCTGCCGTCACCTGTCGCGCGCGAGTCATCATCGTCACCCGGCTGCCTGTGAGAGCTCGCACTCCAGGTCAACCTCGATGCCGTCCTCTCCGGCGGGTGCGTCGAGGCGCGCGAGAGCTCGAACGAAGTCCTGCAGCGCCGTCTCCAGCGCCACCCCGTCATGGAGGGACGCGTGGGCGACCCGCACGCGTTTCCGGTCGACGCGGGCCTTGAGTTCGGCCTCTCGTTCATTGAACAGCCTTTCAACAAGCCAGGTGGGCCCCTCCCGGCCCCAGCAGTCGCGCGGCGGGCAGGCGACGACCAGAACGCCCCGTGCCCCGGCCCGGACCAGGTACTCCACGACCGAGCTGTGCAGGTTGCCCGCGCACGACACCGGAAACCGCGGCGGACCGTTCTCCCCGGAGGCACCGGCCGCGGACCGGCCGCACCCGACCAGAACGACCTTCGCGTCCTCGAACGAGTGCCGCGCGGCGAACTCCCTGACCCGGGCGAGCTGATCCCGCCCCGTGCGGCCGGGCGGACCCACGCCCATGGGCGCGCACGAACCGGCGCAGATGCCGCAGCTGACGCACGAGTCGGGGTTGACGCGCGCCACCAGGCCGTCCCGCCCATCGGAACGCTCGACCATCCGGATGGCGTCGTAGGGGCAGTCCACGTAGCACTGCTCGCACGACGTGCACAGCCGGGACGAGACGACGGAGGGAGCGGGCCGCCGGTCCGCGTGGGGACGGGTGAGGAAGGGGATGGCGACGAGCACGACCGCCACCGCACCGCCGGCGACCCAGACCATGGCGGGAGACGTGGAACCGGCCGCCGGAAGCCAGAAGGAGTAGAAGACATTCAGTCCCACCTCCCCGGGGATACGCAGAAGATCGGCGGCCGGCTGGAGCGGGACGGGCAGCAGGATCGCGGCGGCGGACAGCAGTCCCACGCTCGTCCACAGGAGCGGCTTCGGCGGCAGGAGAACCGGCCGGGCCACCCGGGACACGTGCAGCCAGAGGAACATCGCCAGCCCGACCGGGATGGCGATGTGGAGGAAGAGGTTCATGAAGAAGAACGCCGACGGCAGCGGGCTGTCCCCGGCGAAGGTCCGGGAGACCGGCTCGGAGAAGAGCGGCAGGGCGTCGAGTAGCCGCGCGCCCTCGGTCGCCAGGAGCTGCCCGTGCACGTCCCACACCATCACGTACCCGGTCCAGCCGCAGATGTACAGCAGGAAGACGAGGAACACGCCGGAGATCCAGGCCAGCGCGCGCGGTCCCCAGGTGCGTCCCTGGCAGAACATCCTGAGTGCGTGGAGCACCGCCGCGACCACCGCCGCGTCGGCCGCGTACCGGTGGAGCGACCGGATCCAGCGTCCTCCCCAGGGCTGGCCGTCGATTCGCACCATCGACTCGTAGGGTGAACCGATCCGGTAGAAGAAGATCAGGTAGAGCCCCGTGACGAGAAGTACCGCGAGGCAGGCGATGACGAGCGCGCCGGACTGGTACAGGGGATTCCAACGCCAGCCGTACAGCCGGTCGACCCAGCCATCCAGGCGGGTCAGGGCCTGTCCGAGGAGTCGCTTGAGCATGGGTGGTCCCGCAGGGGGTCGGTGGGTGATCGACGGCTTCCCGTTGCCGCCGCGCTACCTTGCTTCCTGGAATCAATCATATCAACATGATAATATCTTCAATAGTGGGATAAGCCGATGAAAGGTCGGAATGATCTCCAAAACGGCCCGGAGCGCACTTCGCGCGGTACTTTCGATCGCCGAATGGGAGGGGTCCGGGCCGGTTTCTGCAAGAGTGCTGGCCCGGGAACTCGACCTCCCCCGCAACTATCTCTCCAAGACACTGTACCGGCTCGTTCAGGACGGTCTCCTGGAGGCCACCCGCGGTCGCGGTGGCGGGTATTTCCTAGCCAGGCCCGCCACGGAGGTTTCCCTGAGCCGGGTCGTGGAGGCAATCGACCCGGTGGGGCCCGAAAGCCGCTGTCTGCTGGGGCGTTCCGAGTGCTCCGAATCCTCGCCTTGCGCCATGCACGGCCGCTGGTGCGAGGTACGCGAGGCGATAGACGCTTTCTTTGCCGACACGACTGTGGGCGACCTGCTCGGCCCGCCGTCCCCCGTCCCCCCGGGACTCTCCCTGTCACCCATACGGAAGGAGCCTAGTGCAATGCCCGACTCCACCTCTCCATCCTCCCTACCGCCCCCGCCCACCGGGGAGGAGACCGAGGTCCCGCTCATGCAGCGCCTCTACGACAGTCCGTTTCTGCTCCTGGCGGCGTGCATCGTGATCATGTTCGTGTTCTTCACGGCCTGGGGCATGATCGAGATCATGTCGCTCGAACCCGCGCCACTGCCATAGGGAGGAAAACGCCGATGTACCGAACCGGAATCGAACCGCCGGAGCGCATATGGTGGAAAAAGGTGGGCCGGCACGAGAAGGTGTGGGTGTGGATCGCCTTCGCCTGGTGCATGGTGCTCTTCGCCATGATGCCGCTCTGGCATCTCAGGGGCGGCCAGAACCCCTCGGGAATCCGGCACCGCGTGGATCCGGCCGACTACCAGGCCCGGGTCCTGGAGTTCGTGCAGGAGTACCAGGTCGGTACCGACAACGGTCTCCCGGTCGTCGAGCCGCCACCTGGCAGCGACGTCTACCTGCAGGCCTCGCAGTACGCCTGGATTCCCGTGGTGCGGCTCAGGCAAGGGGCAGAGTACACGCTTCACCTCTCGTCGCTCGACGTGAACCACGGGTTCAGCCTCTATCCCCTCAACATCAACTTCCAGGTGGTGCCCGGGTACGACTACGGCCTGCGCGTGGTCCCCAACGAGCCCGGCGAGTTCCATGTGATGTGCAACGAATTCTGCGGCATCGGCCACCACCTCATGATCGGGAAGATCATCGTGGTCCCGGACGATGCCGCGGCGGAGGGTGGCGCGGGCCCGGGAGGTGACCGATGAATCCCTTCCGCAGCTGCCCGACGACCGGGCTCAAGGTGCACCGCACGGCCGACCAGCTTATCAAGGCCAACGCCGTCGTGGCGACCGTGGCGCTCCTCGTCGGGGGGATCGCGGCCCTCCTGGTCCTGCTCACGCGCTGGGAGGCGGTCCTCCTCCTCGAAGCCGAAATGTTCTACCGCATGCTGACCGTGCACGGCATGAACATGCTCATCTTCTTCATCATCTTCTTCGAGATGGCGGTGCTCTACTTCGCCTCGGCCGTGCTTCTGAACTGCAGGGTTCCCGCGCCGAAGATCGGGTGGGTCGCCTTCGTGCTGATGGTGGTGGGCACGCTGATGGTCGAGTGGACGATGTGGACGGGCCGCGCCGACGTGCTCTTCACGTCGTACGTGCCGCTCCGGGCGCATCCGCTCTTCTATCTGGGCGTGATCCTCTTCGCGGTCGGCGCGCTGACCGTGGTCGGGCACTTCTTCGCGATCATCACGGTGGCCCGCAAGGAAAAGGCATACGAGGGATCGCTGCCGCTGGTCACCTACGGGGCCCTCACGGCGGCGGCGATCGCGGCGGTCACCCTGCTGCACGGCGCGATCATCTACATCCCCACCTTCCTCTGGTCGCTCGACATGATGAACGTCGATCCCCAGATGTACCGGCTGATCTGGTGGGGGCTCGGCCACTCGTCGCAGCAGATCAATGTGGCCGCAATGGTGGCGATCTGGTATCTGCTTGGGGCGTTTACGGTCGGTGCGGTCGTCCTCAACGAAAAGGTGAGCCGCACGGCATTCGTCCTCTACGTCCTCTTCATATCGATGGCCTCGGCCCACCACCTGCTGGTGGACCCCGGCATGGGTCCGTCGTGGAAGGTCTGGAACACCAGCTACTTCATGTACATGGCGGTTCTGGCCTCGATGATTCACGGCTTCACCGTTCCGGCGGGGACGGAGCTCGGCATGCGGCTGCGCGGGGCTACGCAGGGGCTCTTCGGGTGGCTCAAGCGGGCGCCGTGGGGTGATCCCGGGTTCAGTTCGCTGGTGTTTTCGATCGTCGTCTTCGGATTCGTGGGGGGGATTACCGGGGTGACATTCGGCACGGAGCAGATCAACATCATCGCGCACAACACGCTGCGGATTCCCGGGCACTTCCACGCCACCGTCGTGTCGGGGACCGCGATGGCCTTCATGGGGATCACCTATTACGTGATTCCCCTGATCTTCCGCCGCGAAATCGCCTTCTACCGGCTCGCCAGGATCCAGCCGTACCTCTTCGCCATCGGCATGCTGATCTTCTCGATGGCGATGACCTTCGCGGGGACCTTCGGCGTGCCGCGGCGCCACTGGGACATCGGGTTCAACCAGGCGCTCTTCCAGCCCGAGTTCTCGCCGGCCGTCAACCTGATCATCGGGGTGATGGCGGTGGGCGGGCTGATCGCCATCGTGGGCGGCGCCATCTACATCGTGGTGACGGTGGTCTCGGTCTTCTTCGGCCGGAAGATGGCCGCGGACGATTCCGGGCTCGGCGCGACGGGGAGGGGGCTGCCGCCCGGGATCACCAATCCGCCCCGCGCGCTCAAGCCCGAGGACAAGGAGGCGCTGGGACCGTCGGGGCGCCTGGGTCCGGTCCCCGGCACGATGGTGCTGGTGCTGATCTTCCTGGCGGCGTTCATCACGTACTACTTCGTGAACTGGAAGCTGCTCTCGTTCCTGTGGGAGGTCGGATGAGCGGTCGGGCGACCGAAGCGGGGGGAACGCGGGAGGACAGGCGGGTTCCCTCTGCAGCCGCCGTGCGGGGCGCCATGGTGGGGCTGGCGGCGCTGCTCGCGATCACCGTCGCGTGGTGGGCGCTGGCCCTCTGGCCGGTGGAGGGGGTCCCCCCGGCGTGGCTGGAGCGGGCCCGCGCGGTGTGCTTCAACGCGGGCCCCTCCGGGCTCCCCGATGCGTCGGGGTGGCTGCTGCTGGTCGGACAGCCGATCGGCATGCTGGCGGTACTCATGGTGATCGCGGGCGACGCGGTGCGCGCGGGGCTCAGGAGGGCGTTCGGGTCGCCGGCGGGCCTTTTCGGAGTTGCGGTAGCGACCGGCCTGATTGCGGCGGGGGTGGTGCTGGCCGCCGTGCGCGTCGTCGGCGCGCCCCGCGACGCCGAGTGGCTGGCGAGGGCGAGCGAGAGGGTGCCCGCCTCCTATCCGCGCCTGGACCGGCCGCTCCCGGAGGTCGCGGGTCTGGTCGACCAGCGCGGTGACGCGTTCGACTGGGAGCGCGTCGCGGGACGCCCGGCGCTCCTGACCTTCGGCTTCGGTCACTGCGCGACCGTCTGTCCCATGACCGTCATGAACGCGCGCGAGGTCCAGGACCGGTTTCACGCGGAGGGTCGCGAGGTGGCCCTCGTCGTGATCACACTGGATCCGTGGCGGGACACGCCGGCGCGGCTTCCGGCGCTGGCGCGACAGTTCCACCTGGGTCCGGGCCGGGAGGGAGACGACCGGCGTGCCGAATCGTATTTGCTCTCCGGCCCCGTTGAAGCGGTCAACGCGGCGCTGGATGCCCTTCAGGTGGCGCGGGAGCGAGTCCTGGACACGGGCGACATCGTGCACCCCGCGCTGGTCTACCTGCTGGACGCAAAGGGGACGATCGTCTACGCCGCGAGCGGGCACGCCGACCTGATCGAGGAGCTGGCGCGCAGGGGCATCGTGAGCTGATCCGTGCTCGAGCGTGGGCCCTTCGTCAGCCCCCCCGCCCCACCAGCGCGTTGAACACCAGCTTGAAGGTCCCGTGCGTCTGGGCCCGGTGCTGGGCCCTGAACCCGATCATCACGATCGTCCCCTCACCATGCTCCACCGACACCATCGCGGCCTTGTTGGCGATCGCCTCCTCGCCGAGCAGCCACCCGCTCTGCAGGATGTCGCGGTCGATGTAGGTGACGACGCGCCGCACATCGTTGCTGCGCGCACCGGGAATCGTCTCGTAGACCTGCCCCCCAGCGAGGTACGCCGCCAGCGCGTCCTCCGGCATGCCGTAGGCGAAGGGGCTCGAGGTGTCGACCTTCACCTTGAGCATGGACCCGGGGGCCCAGAACTCGTTCCCCCACAATCCGGCGACGGCGTTGCGGACGGGCACGTCGAACTCGTCCAGGACCAGTTCGCCTGCCTGGGCGAAGGTGACCAGGGTGCCGCCGTTCCTGACGAAGGCATCCAGAGCCTCGACGCCTTCCTGGCCGAAGCCGCTGCGGTATTCGGGCGGGGTGCCCGCGGGATCCGGGCCGCGGCCGCCTGCCGGCTGGCCCGTCGGACCGAGCATCATCTGCTTGGAGTCGTTGGGGAGGATGATCACGTCCCAGCGCTCGTGCAGGTCGCCGGCCAGGAT
>VXOC01000338.1 GCA_009840215.1 Gemmatimonadota bacterium
GGGGCGGGGTCGGTGAGGTCGTCGGCGGGGACGTAGATGGCCTGCACCGAGGTGATCGAACCCTCGCGCGTCGAGGTGATGCGCTCCTGCAGCTCGCCCATCTCGGTGCCGAGGGTGGGCTGGTAGCCGACCGCCGAGGGCATGCGGCCGAGTAGCGCCGAAACCTCGGAGCCCGCCTGCGTGAAGCGGAAGATATTGTCGATGAAGAGGAGGACGTCCTGCTTCTCGACGTCGCGGAAGTACTCGGCGACGGTCAGGGCGGAAAGTCCCACGCGCAGGCGGGAGCCGGGGGGCTCATTCATCTGACCGTAGACCAGGGCGGTCGATTCGAGCACGCCCGATTCCTTCATCTCGAGCCAGAGGTCGTTGCCCTCGCGGGTGCGCTCGCCCACTCCGGCGAAGACCGAACGGCCGCCGTGCTCCATGGCGATGTTGTTGATCAGCTCCATGATGATGACGGTCTTGCCGACGCCGGCGCCGCCGAAGAGGCCCGTCTTGCCGCCCTTCACGTAGGGGGCGAGGAGGTCGACCACCTTGATGCCCGTCTCGAAGATCTCGGTCTTGGGTTCCAGGTTGTCGAAGCGGGGTGCGGGGCGGTGGATCGGCCAGCGCTCAATCTCCCCGCCGTTCGCGCTCACGACCGGACCCTGCTCGTCCACGGGCTCGCCCAGGACGTTGAGGATGCGGCCCAGCGCGGGCTCGCCAACCGGCACCGCGATGGAGCGGCCCGTGTCCACCACCTCCATGCCGCGCTGCACGCCGTCGGTCGAGCTCATCGACACGGCGCGCACCTGGGAGCGCCCGATGTGCTGCTGGACCTCGGCCACCAGGTCGATCTCGCGGCCCGATTCGGTCTCGGCGGTCAGACTCAGGGCGTTGTAGATCTCGGGCAGGTGCTGCGGGTGGAATTCCACGTCCAGGACGGGTCCGATCACCTGCACCACTCGACCGCTGTTGTTCTCAGCCATGTTGTTCGTCTTCCTGGGCGCGAAAAAGTTGCGCCCCGGGGGATGGCCGCTCACGGCCATGCGAGGTTCCCGTTGTCATGTTCATTCGAGCGCCGCGGCGCCACCCACGATCTCGGCGATCTCCTGGGTGATCTGCCCCTGGCGGGCCCGGTTGTAGGTGCGGGTGAGCGTCTCGAGGATCTCGCCCGCGTTGTCGGTCGCGCTCTTCATGGCGGCGCGGCGCGCTCCCTGCTCCCCGGCGGCGTTCTCGACCAGCGCGCTGTACACCGTCATGCGCAGGTAGCTGGGGAGGAGTTGGCCGATCAGCTTCGCGGGCCGCGGCGACACGATGAAGGCGTCCACGGAGCGCGCTCCCGGCGTCGGCTCGACCGGCAGGATTCGCGCGATGCGGGGAGGCGTGGACATCGCCGACCTGAATTCGGCGCTAACCATGTAGACTGCATCCAGGTCACCTGTTTCGAAGCCCTCCCTGAGCGGAGCGACCAGCTTTTCGGCGTCCTCCGAAGTGGGCGCGTCGCCGATTTCGGTTGTCGCCGATGCGATCGCGGAGCCCCGGAAGCGGAAGAAGGCCAGTCCCTTCTTGCCCGCGATGTGCAGGTCGGTCTCCACCCCGGCAGCTTCGAGCTCTTCAAGCCGCCCGCGCGCCTCTCGGATGAGGTTGGCGTTGAAGGCGCCGCAGAATCCGCGGTTCGCGGTCAGCAGCAGCACGGCCGCCCGTTTCGTTTCGGCGGGCTGGCGTAGCAGTGGGTGCTCCTGGGCCAGCCCGGGCGCGTGCAGACTCCCCAGCAGATCGCGGAAGGCGTCGCTGTACGGACGCGCCGCCTGCATCCGGTCCATGGCGCGCTTCAGCTTCGAGGTCGCCACGAGTTCCATCGTGCGGGTGATCTTGCGGGTGTTGCGGACGGACTTGATCCGCCGCATGACCTCGCGGGCGCCGGCTCCGGCCACGCTACGCGGCCCCCGCCATCGCCGTCTCCGCCTCGGCGGCGAAGACCTGGTTGTACTCCTCGATGCACTCGCGCAGGCGCCCCTCGATGTCCTCGGTGAGCTGTCCCTCCTGGCGGAGCCCGATCAGGACGTCGTCGTAGCGGCTCTCGACGAACTCCAGGAAGCCGCGCTCCCACTTGCGCACGTCCTCCACGTCGAGGTCGTCCAGGTAGCCGTTGGTGACGGCGTAGATGGCCACGATCTGCCGCTCCACGGGGACGGGCTGGTACTGCGGCTGCTTGAGGACCTCGACGGTGCGCTGTCCGCGCGCCAGCTGCTGCTGGGTGGCCGCGTCCAGGTCGGAGGCGAACTGCGCGAAGGTCTCCATGGCGCGGAACTGGGCGAGGTCGAGCCGGAGCCGCCCCGCAACTTTCTTCATGGCCTTGACCTGCGCCGCACCGCCGACGCGCGACACTGAAATCCCCACGTTCACCGCGGGCCTGACGCCCGAGTTGAAGAGGTCGGGTTCGAGGTAGATCTGGCCGTCGGTGATCGAGATGACGTTGGTGGGGATGTACGCGGAAACGTCACCCGCCTGCGTCTCGATGATGGGGAGCGCGGTGAGCGACCCGCCGCCGAGTTCGTCGGACAGCTTGGCCGCGCGCTCCAGGAGGCGCGAGTGCAGGTAGAAGACGTCGCCCGGGTAGGCCTCGCGCCCCGGCGGCCGCCTCAGCACGAGCGACAGCTGCCGGTAGGCCTGCGCCTGCTTGGAGAGGTCGTCGTAGATGACGAGCGTGTGCTTGCCCTGCCACATGAAGTGCTCGGCCAGCGCCGTCGCCGCGTAGGGGGCGATGTACTGCATGGGGGCCGGGTCGGAGGCGTTCGCGGTGACCACGATCGTGTAGTCCATGGCCCCGTGGTGCCGGAAGGTCTCGACCACGCCCGCCACCATCCCCGCGCGCTGGCCCACCGCACAGTAGATGCAGATGACGTCGGTGTCCTTCTGGTTGAGGATCGCGTCGATCGCGATGGCGGTCTTGCCGGTCTGGCGGTCGCCGATGATCAACTCGCGCTGGCCGCGGCCGATGGGGATCATCGCGTCGATGGCCTTGATGCCGGTCTGGAGCGGCTCCTTCACGGGCTGGCGCTTCACGATTCCGGGCGCGACCACGTCGATCTGGCGCCGCGCCGAGGTCTCGATGGCGGGGCCCCCGTCGACCGCTTCGCCCAGCGGGTTCACCACGCGGCCCAGGTAGCCGTCGCCGACGGGGACGTCCAGCACCCGCCCCGTCCGCCGCACCTCGTCGCCCTCGTGGAGCCCCTCCCAGTCGCCCATGACCACGGCGCCGATGTTGTCCTCTTCCAGGTTGAGCGCCAGCGCGGTGATCCGTTCGCCGCTCTCGCTCGACGTGATCTCCAGCATCTCATTGGCCATCGCCTTCGTCAGCCCGTAGATGCGCGCCACGCCGTCCTTCACCTCGAGGACTTCGCCCACCTCTTCCGAGTGGAGCGCCTCCTCGAAGCCTTCGATCTCTGCCAGGAGGACGCTCTTGATCTCGCCCGCCCGGAGTTGGGAATCCGACATGTCTTCTCTTGTTCCTATGGTTGAAGCTCGGCGGCCATGAGCCTGCGCCGCATGGCGTCGAGCTGCCGTTTCACGGATCCGTCGTACACGGTGTCGCCCTCGCGGATCACGATCCCGCCGAGGATCCCGGGCCGCACCCTCACGTGCGGGATGACCGTCGCCCCCGTCGCCGAGGAGAGCTTCGCCGCCAGGTCCTCCTCGTCGTCCGGCGAGAGCGGCCGCGCCACCGTGACCTCCATGTGGCGCCGTCCCAGGTGTCGCTCGAGCATGTCCCGGTAGGCCGCCGCGATCCGAGGGAGCAGCCGCTGCCGCCCCTTGTCGACCACGACCTGCAGGAACCGCAGCAGCATGGGGGGCACGACGCCCACCAGCGCCCGCCCCAGCGCCGCCTTCTTGTCCCCCGCCGACACCCGCGGCGTGACCAGAAACTCGTGCACGCTCGGGTTCTCCATCAGCGCGGCCACCGAACCCAGGCCCGCTCCGAAGGCCTCCACGCCCTCGTGGCGTCCGGCCAGTTCGAAGAGCGTCTCGGCGTAGTTCGCGGCGACGGTGTCCTCCCTCACGTCCAGGCGCCCCCGGAGCCGGCGAGGTCGTCGATGTAGTCCGTCACCAGCTTGCGGTCGCGCTCGCTGTCGAGCCGTTCGTCCACCAGGCGGGAGGCGGCCGCCATGGCCACCTCGACCGCCTCGCGCCGCACGGCGTCCACCGCCGCGTCGCGCTCCCGCTCGATCTCGCGCCGCGCGTTGGCCAGGATCACCCGGCTCTCATCGCGCGCCTTGGCTTCGAGCTCACGACGGAGCTCCTCGGCAGCCTCGCGGCTCTCCGCCACAAGCGCCTGCGCCTGGCGTCGCCCGTCGGCGAGCTGCTCCCGGTACTCCGCAAGCAGCGCCTCGGCCTCGTCGCGCTGGCGCTTCGCCTCGTCGATGTCCCCCTGGATGCTCTTCTCGCGGGCATCCAGGGCCGCCATCAACGGCCTCCACGCGAACTTGCCCAGAACGAAAAGCAGCGCCCCAAAGGTGAGAACGGTCCAGACGGCCAGCCCGAAGTCGACCGCGAAGAGGCTGTCCCATGAGGGGACTTCCGCCGCCGCCGGCACGGGGTTGAATCCCGCGGCCGTCATCAGATGAACTTGAAGAGCGCCGCGAGCAGGATCGCGAAGAGCGCGGCCCCCTCGACCAGTCCGGCAAGCAGAATGGCCAGACCGCGGATCTCGCCGGCGGCTTCCGGCTGCCGCGCGATGCCCTGCGTGGCGCCGTTGCCGATGCCGCCGATGCCGATGCCGGCGCCGATCGCGGCCAGTCCGGCTCCGATCCCGGCGCCGATCAGGGCGCCCGTGTTCTTGGCTGTGTCGATGTCCGCCGCCTGCAGCGCGGTGGTCGCCAGGTCAAGCATGGTTTCTCCTATACGTGTGTGACCCGTTCAGAGTCAGTGTTCATGCCGCATGAGGCCGATGAAGACGGCCGACAGCATGGCGAAGATGTAGGCCTGGATGAAGGCGATCAGCAGCTCCAGGAGCAGGATCGCCGACACGAAGACGAAGGATCCGGCGGCCACCGCCCACCGTACGAAGGCGATGTGGCCGAAGATGAAGATGAATCCGATGAGGGTGAAGATCATCATGTGGCCCGCGGTCATGTTCGCGAAGAGACGGACCGCGAGCGCGAAGGGCTTGGTGAATTTCCCCAGCAGTTCGACGGGGGTCATGATGGCGAGCATCAGGTACTTGATCGCACCGCTGGTGCCCGGCGGCGTGAAGAAGATCGTCTTCATGTAGCCGCGGAAACCGAGCGTGAGGAAACCCGAGATCTCGATCACCAGGAAGACGATCACGGCCAGCGTCGCGGTGACGGCGAGGTTGCCGGTGGCCGAGCCTCCCCACGGCACGAGCCCGAGCAGGTTCATCGTCAGGATGAAGAAGAAGAGGGTGAGGATGAGGGGAACGAAGCGCTGGTACCCGTGCCCGATGTACTCCTTGCACAGGTCGTCGCGGAGGAAGACCACGACCGTTTCGATGGCGTTGGCCAGTCCACGGGGCGCCACCCCCGCGCCCGGGCGGGCCACTGTCCGGGCGGCGAAGAGCGTCATCGCGGCCGTGATGACGGCGGCCAGGAGGAGCAGGACCATGTGCTTGGTCGGGGACAGGTCGACCTGCAGTCCGCCGAGCTGGAACACCGCCCAGTCCCAGTGGGGGAAATGGACCGCGCCTATGAAGGGCAATTCGTATTCGGGGGCGTTGAGGATGTGATGGGCGAGCATGTCGCCGAGGTTGAAGGGGCCCTCGTGCCCGGCGGCGGCCGTGTCCTGCGCCGCCGCCTGTTCCTGAAGCGGCGCGAAGATCCGTGTCATCCCGATCATGGCTTGGCGGGGGCCGACCCGCCCCGAATCCGGCGGTGTTCGATGATCGATTCGGCGAAGACCACCGCGAGCAGGAATGCGCCGAGCGACAGCAGGAAGGGTGCCGGCTCGGTCCGGCCCGGGACCACGAAGAACATGATTCCCGCGGCGAGCACGAGGATCCTCAGAGCGAACCCGGCCCCGATCGCCGCGAGGAAGCGGTCGTTGCGGGTGCGCCATCCCTTGAGCAGGAAGTACTGCGGAATCTGGGTCCCCACAACCATGACCGCCGCACCGAGCACCGCGCGGCGCCCGCCCTCGGTGAGGAAGGGAAGGGTCACGCCAACTCCCGCGGCCACCACCCCGACCACAGCGACGATGAACTGAATCGACGGTTTCACGGACGTTCTTCCCGGCGGCCGGGGCTGTCTCCCTTTCGTGTGGCGGGCTCGACGACGGCCCTCATGTAGAGCGTGACGAAGCCGGCCACGATGCCCAGCACGGCTCCGAGAATCACCAGCAGCGGTCCCGTTCCCAGGCGTTCGTCCAGCGCCAGGCCGCCCCAGCCCAGCAGCAGCGTGGCCAACGCCCAGGCGATCCCGTATCCGGAAAAGCGGCCAAGGTCCTGGAGGGGGCTGGATGACCGCCTCGACGGTCCGCCAACGTCCTTCACGCCGCCTCCTTCGGCTACCCGGGTAAGGACAACGGGAATCCACCTTCCAACCGGGCTCCGCAGGGTGCGGCGCCCGGGGAAAACTAACGCTTGTGAAAATTTTCGCAAGCGCCGGGAGCGGGCCGCGCAGGGTCATCCGCAGGCAGGACCGCGAGCGAGTTCCAAAGGGCCTGGGGGGAGTGTCGGGAGACGGTTGGCTTGCCCCCTCGAACCGACCTGGCGATTGAAGTTGGGCGCGCTTTCGCCCATTATCGAAGGCACCCGGACAAACGTTCCCCGGCAACTCGCGGCGAATCGCGGCCCCGAGCGAGGCCCGACCGAAGCCGTCAGCGCCGACAGCACGTCCCCCACGCGCCCCGCACAAGCGTTCATGAATCCCACCTCCTCACCCCCCCTCCCCGCCCCCCCCGACCTCGCCGCCGACCGCGACGTTAAACTCCTTCGCCGCGCGGGCGAGATCGCCGACGATCTGCGCACCCAGGTGGAGCGGCGCATCGTCGGCCAGCAGCACATCGTAGACGGCATCGTGACCGCGATGATGGCCAACGGTCACGTGCTCCTGGTGGGCGTTCCGGGGCTGGCCAAGACCCTGATCATCTCCACCCTGGCCGATGCGCTTCACCTCAAGTTCCACCGCATCCAGTTCACCCCCGACCTCATGCCCACCGACATCACGGGCACGGAGGTGATCCAGGAGGACAAGGTCACGGGCGAGAGGGTCTTCCGCTTCGTGCAGGGTCCGATCTTCGCCAACATCGTGCTGGCCGACGAGATCAACCGCACGCCGCCGAAGACCCAGGCCGCGCTCCTGGAAGCCATGCAGGAACGGGAGGTTACGGCCGCGGGGACCACCTACTCCCTCGACCCGCCCTTCTTCGTGCTGGCCACCCAGAACCCGATCGAGCAGGAGGGGACCTATCCGCTTCCCGAGGCGCAGCTGGACCGCTTCATGTTCGACCTGCGGATCGGCTACCCTGATTTCGAGGAGGAGGAGAAGATCGCCACCCTGACGCAGGAGGTGCAGGACGTGCCGGTCGAGCCGGTGGTGCACGGCCGCGAGATCATCGAGCTGCAGCAGCTGGTGCGCCGCATTCCGATCCCTCCCTCGATCGTCGGCTTCGCGGTGCGCCTGGCCCGCTCGACCCGGCCCGGGGGCGCCGAACAGGCGAACGTCGCGAAGAAGTACATCAGCTGGGGATCGGGGCCGCGCGCCTCCCAGTACCTGGTGCTGGGAGCCAAGGCGCGTGCCGTCTTCCGCGGGGTGCCGATGCCCACCATGGACGATGTGCTCGACATCGCCCCTTCGATCCTGGCCCACCGGATCGTGGTCAACTTCGACGCGGAAGCCGAGGGGCTGAGCACTCGCGATGTGGTCCGCGAGCTGCTGGCCGAGAGCAGGAAATGGATCTAGAACCCGCCTCACCAGACGACCAACCTCCGAGTCGACAGTCATCCTCTGCCGGCCCGGGCCGCGTCAACCGCGGTGCGCCGGCCAGGTTCGCGCGTCCACCTTGGGCGCCAGGGGGTAAGTCGTCCGTCTTACCTCACGCGCGCCGACACCGCCGCGACCCGAGGGCGCCATGTCCCTGATCGCCGGCCTGGCGGCCACCTTCGTGGTGCTCCTGCTGGTCTCGGGGGCGCTCACGGCCGCGCTCACCGCGCTCATGCGAATCAACGAGTCGAAGGCGCGCATCCTGGCCGGCGAGGGGTTCGCGGGTGCCGACGCGCTGCTGGAGCTCCGGACCGACGAGGCGCGGACCACTCCGCTGGGCGTGTTGCGCGTGCTCTGCTACCTGGGGGCGACCGCTGCGGGGGTCGGGGCGGTGTGGGCGGCCTGGGGG
>VXOC01000273.1 GCA_009840215.1 Gemmatimonadota bacterium
CCCCCCCCCCCCCCCCCCCCCCCCCCCCCCTTTTTTTTAATCAAACGGCGACCCCCTCGATCAACCCGCGTAAGAGCGCCGGCAGCTTCAGATGTGTATAAGCCCCCGGGGCGGGGGTTCCTGGTGGGGAAGTCGATCCATGCGCCGCGGCAGGCGGCCGCGCCGGCGGTTGGCGGGTTGGACTATCTCGTGCTGGGTTCGGTGTACGAGACCGCGTCGCACCCGGGAGGGCGGCCTATCGGTGCCGGTGCGGTGGCCGAGGCCGCGGCGGCGGCCACCGTACCCGTGCTGGCCATTGGAGGCGTGGGGCCCGGACGCGTCTCCGGGTTGCTCGCGCGGGGTGCGCACGGCGTCGTGGTGAAGAGTGGGGTCTGGGGCGCGGACGACCCGGCGCGGGCGGTGACGCGCTACCTTGATATGCTGCATGTGGAGGGCTGAACCATGACGACATCCAAGGCCGGGAAACAGGCGCCCGCAACCGTATCGATCACCCTGAACGGCAAGGCCCGCGCGGTGGGCACCGGGCTGAGCGTCGCCGGACTCCTGGGGGAGCTGGAACTGGAGCCGGGGATGGTTGTGGTGGAGCGCAACCGGGAGATCCTCGCGCGGGACGCCATCGCAACCACGCCCGTCGAGGACGGCGACAGAATCGAGCTCGTGCACTTCGTGGGAGGAGGATAGATGGAGACCACCGGGCACCCCGACCCGACCTTCGCGATCGCGGACAGGACCTTCACCTCGCGGCTCATCGTGGGCACGGGGAAGTACCGCACCAACCGGGAGATGGTCGATGCCATCCGGGCCAGCGGCGCCGAGATGGTGACGGTGGCGGTGCGCCGCGTCGACCTCGACCGGAGCGTGGAGGAGGGGATCCTGCACCACCTCGATCCCGCCGAGTTCTTCCTCCTCCCCAACACGGCCGGCTGTTACACGGCGGCCGATGCGCTTCGATACGCCCGCCTGGGCCGCGCGGCCGGGCTCAACGACTGGGTCAAGCTCGAGGTGATCGGCGACGAACGGACGCTGCTCCCCGATACCGCTGCCACGCTGGAGGCCGCCCGCGAACTCGTCGCGGAAGGCTTCAAGGTCATGGCCTACACCAACGACGACCTCATCACCGCCCTTCGCCTGGAGGACGCGGGGTGCGTCGCGGTCATGCCGCTGGCCAGTCCGATCGGGAGCGGCCTGGGAGTGGTCAATCCCTACTACATCCGCGAGATCAAGCGGCGGCTGTCGGTCCCGATCATCGTGGACGCCGGGGTCGGCACCGCCTCCGATGCGTGCGTGACGATGGAACAGGGCGTCGACGGCGTGCTCATGAACACGGCCATCGCGGCCGCCGAAGACCCTGTCGGCATGGCGCGGGCCATGAAGCTGGCCGTGCGGGCGGGCCGGGACGCCTACCTGGCCGGGCGCATGGAGGCGCGCGACATCGCGGTGCCTTCGTCGCCGCGGGGCGGGATGCTGGAGTAGTCGCGCCATTGCTGCTGCTCTGCTGGATGGCGCCGAGGGTCCCTTGACCCCCGGCCGCACCCTCGCCGCCTCCATCCTGGCGGAAGTGGAGTCCGGCCGCCGCCTCGATGTCGCCTGGGAGGCGTCTTCGGCCGCGTCCTCACCTGAGCGCCCCTGGATACGCAACCTGGTGTACGGCACCGTGCGGCTGCGGGGCCGCATCGATCACCTTCTGGCGCGATTCACCGCCCGCCCGCCCGCGGAGTTCGACCCGCCCGTGCGCATCGCCCTGCGCATGGGAGCCTACCAGATCCTCGAGATGGGCGGGGTGCCCGACTACGCCGCCGTGTCGCAGGCCGTCAGTCAGGTCAAGGGGACGCGCAGCCGCGCGGCCGCCGGTCTGGTCAACGCAGTGCTCAGGAAGGTGGCCGAACACGGGCGCGACCGGTCGCACTTCCCCGCGCCCGCCACGGACCTCGAGGGATATCTGACCACCTGGGGGTCACATCCGGGTTGGCTGGTGCGGCGGTGGATCCGCGCTCTCGGGCCGGAGGCCGCGCGCGCGCTCGTCGAGGCCAACAACCGGGAGCCGGACATCTACCTCCGGCCGGTCGGCGTGCGGCGGAGCGAGGCGGTTCGGTTGCTGGCCGCCGCGGGGATCTGCCCGGAGGGTTCGGACGACGAAGACGCCGTCGGCCGCTGCATACGCCTGCGACCCCGCGCGAACCCGGCCTCCGCCCTCGCGCTCGTGCCGGGCGTGATCCAGGACCCGGCGGCTTCGCTGGTAGCGGACTACGCGGCGCCGGATCCGGGCTCGCTCGCGGCCGATCTGTGCGCGGCACCGGGAGGCAAGGCGCTGGCGCTGAGCGAGACCGCCGCGGCCGTCGTGGCCGGCGACCTCTCGCCCCGGCGTCTGGCGCGTGTGGCCGAGGGGGCGGCCCGGCGGGGGGCACGAGTGTGGCCGGTGGCCGCCGACGCCCGCTTTCCACCTGTGCGCGAGGCCGCCACGGTCCTGGTTGACGCGCCCTGCACCGGCACGGGCACCTTCAGGAGACACCCCGACGGGCGTTGGCGCGTGGCCGCCGCCGACATCGGGAAGCTGGCCGAGGTGCAGCGTGCGATCCTGGACGGGGCGGCCTCCGTGGTTCCGCGCGGCGGGCTCCTTGTGTACGCTACATGTACCCTTGAGCCAGAGGAGAACCGGTGTCAGGTCGAGAGTTTTCTTGTGCGTCATCCCGGTTTCCGCATCGATCCCGGGTCCGGCACGGCCAACTTCCTGGACGGGAAGGGGTGCCTGCGGGTACTGCCCCATGAGAGCGGTTTCGACGGCGCCTTCGCCGCCCGGTTGAGAAGGACGGACTGAATGAAAATCGGGGAGTCAATCCGCCGCCGAAGGTCGTCGAAGGACAACGGGCGGCCCCGCAGGGAGAAACCCCGTCGCGTCGCGTTGCCGGCGTGGAAGCTGGGGGCGCGTCATCGCAGGGCGCTGAAGTGGCGCAACTGGAAGCCGAATTGGGGGTGGAGGCCGGGATGGGGGAGGAAGCGGGAGTGGAAGCTGACCCGCGGGTGGAGGCCGAATCGGGAGGGGAAGCGGGAACGGCAACCTCGATTGGGGGACTTGAAGCGGCGGCCGGGCACTCCCGTGTTGGCACTGATCCTGGCCGCCATCGGATTGGGGTCCGGGTACTTTGTGTCCACGACCTGGCTCTTTCCGTCTCCCGAACCGCCGCCGGCGCCGCAGGGAGTGCCGGACCTGCGGGGCAGTCCGCTTGCGGGTGCGATGGCGCTACTGGCCGATTCCGGCCTGACCGCGGGGCGGGTGGACTCGATTCGGCATCCGTTGGCGCCGGCCGGGTCGGTCATCGGGCAGAACCCGCTGCCGGGGCGTACCGCGCTGCCTGGTGCGGAGGTGCACGTCACCATGTCCATGGGGCCGGAGATCCGCTCGGTTCCGGATGTCACACGGCTGCGCGGGGAACGGGCGGCCGCGACGCTGGAGGCCGGAG
This sequence comes from Gemmatimonadota bacterium, assembly GCA_009840215.1. Classification (GTDB taxonomy): domain Bacteria; phylum Gemmatimonadota; class Gemmatimonadetes; order Longimicrobiales; family Gaopeijiaceae; genus Bin94. The sequence goes on from VXOC01000273.1 coordinate 3,459, forward strand.
GGTTCCTGGTTCAGGTGGACACGGTGGAGTCGCAGGCGCCCGCGGGACGGATCGTCGCGATCGATCCGCCCCCGGGCACCGAGACGACGATGCCGGGATCGGTGCGTCTGCAGGTGAGCCAGGGACCGCCCACATTCCCCATGCCCAGCCTGCTGGGATTCGGCGAGCTCGAGGCGCGGTCGCTGCTGGCGGCGCTGGGTCTGACGGTGTCGGAAATCGACAGAAGGTACAGCATATTGAACGTTAATCGCGTTTTCGGCCAGAATCCTGCACCAAGTGCCAATGTCGGGGCCGGTACGCGTGTGCGCCTGATCGTCGGGCAGTCGATGGGCTGGACCCTGTACGAGCCGTCGAGCGGTGCCTTCCCGGCCCATTCGGAGCACTCCCGCACGGTCCCCGGCAGCCGGCGCGTGGGAAACTGAGCCATGAGTCCACGCCGGCGCCCGAACCAGCCAGGCACCGCCAGGGTGCGCGCGCTGACGGTCGTGATCGCGGCCGTGGTGCTGGTGGCGGTCTGGTTCGTCCGCCAGCGCGGGCGGCCGGTGGACGCCGGCTTCCGCGCCCCGGACTTCACCGTCACGGACGAAAGGGGCGAGACGGTCACGTTGGCCAGCTTCGAGGGGAAGGTCGTGCTGCTCAACGTATGGGCCACCTGGTGCGGTCCCTGCCGTGAGGAAATGCCCTCCATGGAGCGCCTCTACGACCACTTCTCGGGCGAGGACTTCGAGATCGCGGCGATCAGCATCGACGCACCGCCCGACCGGACCGACGCGCAGGGCAACCCCGGCGGAGATCCCATCGCCTTCGCGCGTGAACTGGGCCTCACCTTCCCCGTTCTCCTGGACCCGTCCGGGGAGATCCAGCGCACCTACCGGACCGCGGCCGTTCCCGAATCGTTCCTGATCGGCCGGGACGGCGTCATCTACAAGAAAGTCGCCGGTGCGACGGAATGGGACTCGCCGACAAACGTCGAACTCGTGCGGCGCCTCGTGGAAGGGAGCGAGGCATCCGGGGGCTCCGGATAGCCATGTCCTCCTTCCCGGGTCTGCTGCTGCGCAACTGGCGGCTCAAGATCACCGCGCTGGCCCTGGCGGTGGTCCTTTGGGTCACCATGAGGCTCTCCGACGACCGGATCGACCGCCTGGACCTCTCCAGCGTGGAGGTCCGCGTCGAGCATGTGCACCGGGACTGGTTCCTGCGGCAGCCGCCATCGCCTCCCACGGTGGAGATGAGCGTGACCGGCCCCCTGGGGGACATCTGGCGGGTGGCGATGTCGCGGCCGACGATCGTGATCCGCATCGACAGCGTCTTCAGGGAGGACACGGTGCTGACGCTGAGCCCGGACTGGGTGACCGACGTGGACCGCAGCAGCGTGACGATCGAGAACTTCCGGCCGAGTTCGGTGCGGCTTCTCCTGGAGCGCAACAAGGAGGACGAGATTCCGGTCACCGTGCGCCTGATCGGCGAATTGCCCGACACGCTGGCCCTGGTCGCGGAGCCGCGTGCCAATCTGCTCTTCACCAGCGTCCGCGGCGCGGCGTCGGTGGTGGACGCGCTGGAGACCGTCTTCCTGGAACCCTTCGACCTGAGCGGGGTCACCGGGCCGGGGCGCTTCGAGGTCGCGCTGGACACGGCGGGGCTCGGCGGGCTGGCGGTGAACCCGACGAGTGCGACGCTCACCATCGACGTGGCCCCCATGCGGAGCCGGGTGCTGGCGCTTCCCGTGCAGTGGCCGGGCACGGACCCGGAGCTGGTGCTGGAGTCCGCCGTGGTGAACGTCACCCTGTACGGAGCCGAGGAACTGCTGAGCGGTGCGGATACCGCCGCGCTGCGGGTGGTCGCCGACTTCGACGCGGCGGCCGTTCGCGGGGTGCTGGAGGAGGAGGCAGAGGCGCGGGTCCCGCTGTCGCTGATGGGCGTGCCGGCGAGGCTGCGGGGTGAACTCGAGGTGGACTCGGTGACCGTCCGGAGGTCCGGAGGGCCGTGAGGCGACCGATCCTGGGCATCGAGACCACCTGCGACGAGACCTCGGCGGCGGTTGTCGACGAGCACGGGACGATCCTGGGCCTGGTCATCCACTCGCAGGATGTGCACCGGGTCTACGGCGGCGTCGTTCCCGAACTGGCCGCGCGCGACCACCTCAGGCGGATCGAGCCCGTGGTCGAGGCCGCGCTCGGGGAGGCCGGCGTGGGGCGGGGGGACCTGGGAGCCATCGCGGTGGCGGCAGCCCCGGGCCTGATCGGCGCGCTCCTGGTGGGCGTGACCTGGTCGCGGGCGGCGGCCCTGGCCCTGGGCATCTCCTGCGTCCCGGTCCACCACATGGAGGGCCATCTCTTCGGCCCGGTGCTGGAAGACCCCCACGCGGTCCCGCCCTTCGTCGCGCTTCTGGTCTCGGGGGGGCACACGCTGCTGCTGTGGGTCCCCGAGTGGGGGCGCTATCACCTCCTGGGCGAAACGCGGGACGACGCCGCGGGCGAAGCGTTCGACAAGGTCGCCAGGATCGTGGGATTGTCGTATCCGGGCGGGCCGGCGATCGAGCGGGCGGCGGCGCAGGGGGACCCGGGACGATACCGGTTTCCGCGGCCGCTGCTGAAGAAGAAGGGGGGGACCGGGAGTGGTGGTGGCGGGCGTGCAGGGGCCTTCGACTTTTCCTTCTCCGGGCTGAAGACCGCGGTGGCGCGTACGGTGGCGGAGGTGGAGGCCCGCCTCGAAGCGGAACGTCCCCACCTTGCCGCCTCGTTCCAGGAGGCCGTCGTCGACGTGCTGGCGGGCAAGACGCTCGCGGCGGCCGAGGCGGTGGGATGCGACCGGGTGCTGCTGGGTGGGGGGGTGGCCGCGAACCGCGCCCTGAAAGCGCGGATCCGGGAGGGGATCGGGTCGGGTGGGCGACTCTTCGCGGCGTCACCCAGGCTGTCCATGGACAACGGCGCCATGATCGCCCGCGCGGGCCTGTACCGTCTGCAGCACGCCGACTTCGGGGGACTGGCGGAGGCCGCCGCCAGCGCGCCGATTCCGGGGATTCTCGCGTACGAGCGCGGTGAGAAGATCACCACGACCTTCAAGCGGTGATGCCGCCGTGCTGGATCGCTTCGCTCAGGTTATCCATGATTCAACGACGACATTTCGAAACGAACCCGTGAACGCCGTCGTGAATCCCGTCAACGTCACCACCAGCTGAGAGGGCCAGGCCGCCGTGTATCCGAATCTCTTTCACCTTCCCGAATGGTTCCCGGTCCTCGGAGGTTCTCCGATCACCTCCTTCGGCGTCATGATGCTGGCGGCGTTCCTCGTGGGGGGCTACGTCCTCAAGACCGGGATGGTGCGCCAGGGCCGCACCGCCGACCAGGCGTGGGATCTGCTCTTCTGGGCGGTGATCGGCGGCATCGTGGGATCCCGGCTCTACTATGTGCTCCTCAACTACGACCGGCTGTCCGCGGACCCCCTGGGCATGATCTTCTCCCGTGGGGGGATGGTGTGGTACGGGGGATTCCTCCTCGCCGCCGCGCTCGTCTTCCGGCGGATCCACAAGGTCGGGCTCCCGATGGGACGGACCGTCGACGCCGCGGCGCCGGGGCTGGCGATCGCCTATGCGGTGGGACGCGTGGGCTGCTTTCTGGTGGGCGACGACTACGGCCGCCCCACCGACTCCTGGGTGGGCATCGCGTTCCCGGATGGCAAGCCCCCCAGCACCGCAACCAACCTGAGCACGCAGTTCGGCGTCGAGATCGACCCGGCGATGGTGGAGAAGTACGGTGAGGTCCTCCCCGTGCATCCGACGCAGCTGTACGAGGTGGGGATCTCCACCCTCATCTTCGTGGTTCTGTGGCGGTTGCGCGATCACCGAAACCGTCCCGGGTGGCTGCTCGCGCTGTGGGTCGTCCTGGCCAGCGCCGAACGGTTCCTGGTCGAGATCTTCAGGGCGAAGGACGATCGTTTCTTCGGGCTGTTCACCCTGGCGCAGGTGATCTCGATCATCCTGGCCGCCGTCGGCGTGGCGTGGATGATGAAACTGCGCGGGGCGAAGGCGGTCCGTGGATGAGTCCGCGCGAAGGCCGCGGCGATTTCGTCCGCCGGCCGCCCTGGACGCCGCCGCTGCGTGATCATCTTCCACGCGTCGGACGTGCACTTCGGCAGGCCGCACCTGTCGAAACTCTCGGAGGCACTGGTGCGTTTCGTGCACGACCTTGCCCCCGACGCGGCGGTGATCTCGGGAGACCTGACCCAGCGTGCGAAGGCGGGCGAGTACCGGGCGGCTCGCGCCTTCCTGGACGCGTTGGCGCCGCACCCCGTGATTACCACGCCGGGCAACCACGACGTCCCCCTCTACCGGTTCCGGGAGAGGATGCTCGTACCGTACCGGAACTACCGCTCGGCCATCGAGCGCGATCTGGATACCCTGCTCGATGTGGGCGGGGGACCGGGGACGCCGGGCGGTGCACGCTTCGTGGCCCTCGACTCGTCCTCGCCGCGGCGCGCCATCGTGAACGGCCGCGTCAGCGCGCGCCAGCTCGACTTCGCGGACGAGTCCTTCGCCGGGGCCCCCGCCGGGGCGCTTCGCGTCCTGGTCGTGCATCACAACCTGATCGACCCGGGAGACGGGCCCAGGGCTCCGCCGCTCCGGGGTGCCCGCCGCATCCTGGACCGCTTGCCGCGCTGGGGCGTGGACCTTGTCCTGTCGGGACACATTCACCGGGCGTACCTGGGTGTGGGTGGGGTG
>VXOC01000071.1 GCA_009840215.1 Gemmatimonadota bacterium
GGGGAAGCGGGGGCGGGTGGTCATCGGGGCCTCCTGGGTCATGCAAGGTTCACGTGAACGGTGACGATATCGATGTCATGGTACTGCTGGTGGCGAACGGAAGACGCGTGATGCTTCAGCAGCCTGAGCGAAACGTCGTGCCCTGGCGAGATGTCGTCCTCCGGATCCCCCAGCACGGCGAGCCGGTCCTGAATGTTGTCGTCCCTCGGCGCCGCGGCAAACTCAAGCACGGCTCCGGCCTTGTCCCGGTAGGCCACCAGGCGAAGCCGGCGCGGCCCGGCCCGTTCCTGTCCGGCGTCCTCCTCCTGGACCAGACTCAGCAGGGCCTCTTCGGCGACGGCCTCCAGGCGGTGCGCCATCTCGTCGCTCCAGCCTTCCCCGGCCGCGAAACCGCGGAGAAACTCCCGGATCCGGGGCAGGGCCGACCGTTCGAGCGCGTCGTCCATCCGGCTGCGGCGGGACTCCGTCAACTCCAGGAAGAGGGTCATCAGGATGGCCGCCAGCCCACCGGTGGTCATGGCGTTGGAGAACAGGCCGCCCGCGAACGCTGCCGTCTGCTGCGGAAAGATCATCTCCATCTCGAAGCCGAGACCGATCCAGAAGGCGATGCAGGCGATCAGTCCCTTGCGGTAGTCGAGACCGTCCTGAAGAAGGACCCGCACGCCCACGAGGAAGAGCATCGCCATGAGCACGGCGAGGTAGCCTCCGACGACCGGGCCGGGTATGGCCAGGACTACAGCCAGCGCCTTGGGGAAGAGTGCCAGAAGGACGACGATCGCCCCGGTGGCGATTCCCACGCCGCGCGCGGCGACTCCGGTGAGCTCGGCCAGGGCCGCGCTGATCGAGTAGCCCGTGTTGGGGATGGTTCCCGCGAGGCCGGAGAGCAGGTTGCTGATCCCGTCGACGTTCACCGTCCCCTGTACCGCGCGAAAGTCCACGGCCCGCTTTCGGCGCCACGAAACGCTCTGAACGGCCACGCAACTGCTTATCGAGCGCAACGTCACGATCAGCGTCACCAGCAGGAACGCGGGGATGAGCGACCAGAACGCCGGACCGAAGTCGAGATCGATGCCGGGCCACGTCGCGTGTGGGAATCCCAGCCAGGAGGCGCTCGTGACCCGTTCGAAGTCGTAGAGCCCGAAGAAACCACCGAATACCGAGCCCGCGACCACGCCGATCACGGGCGCCCACAGGCGCAGCACCCCTCCGGACTTGAGCGCGATGAGGACGATGGCGAGCACGGTGGCCATCGCGGTCAGGGGTGCGGCGTGTGTGGGACTACTCGCGGGGACCTGGTCCAGCATCCCGAAGATGACTTCCATGGCCGTGACCGGGACCAGCATCAGGACCGTTCCCGAAACGGCCGGCGTGAGGATCCGGCGGAAGAGGGCGAGCCGGGCGGAAAGCAGGAACTGGAAGAGGGAGGCGGCGACGACCAGGGTGACCAGCAGAGCGGCGCCGCCACGGTCGATCGCGTCGATGGCGAGCCCGATGAACGCCGCCGCACTGCTCATGACGATGACGTGGCCCGCGCCGATGCGGCCGAATCGGCACGCTTGCAGAACGGTGGTGATGCCGCAAATCGCGACGCTTGCGAACACCACCCACGTCAGATGGGCTTCACTGGCCCCGGCCGCGCGCATGACGGCCGTCGGGATGAGGATCGGGATGGCCACGATGAGGGCCGTGAGCTGCAGACCGAGCCCGAGCGCGAGGGGCAGGGGGATGCGGTCGTCGGCCTGGTAGCGGAGCCCTGATTCGCGGGTGGATTCCATTATGAAAACTAGTCATTACATTCGAGAGCGTCGAAGCGACGTGCCCAGCCAGGAGGTGAACCCGTTGCGTCTTTGGGCGTTGTCCGACCTGCACGTCTCCCACCCCGAAAACCGCGGGGTGCTGGACAGCTTTCCGTCCTTTCCCGACGACTGGCTGGTCCTGGTGGGGGATGTCACCCATCGGCCGGAGCAGCTGGACCAGTGCTTTGAGCGGCTCACCCCGAGATTCCGCCAGGTCGTGTGGGTTCCCGGAAACCACGAACTGTGGACGGTCCCCGACGCGGATCCGCAGCTTGGCGGCGTCGCGCTCTACGAGCGACTGGTCCGGATCGCCCGTTCCCGCGGCGTGCTCACCCCGGAGGATGCCTACCCGGTGGTCGAGCTACGGGACGGGCCCGTTCTGATCGCGCCGCTCTTCCTGCTCTACGACTACAGCTTCCGGCCCGGGCACGTGCGGCGTGAGGAGGTCGTACGGTGGGCGCGGGAGACGGGCGCCGCCTGCTCCGACGAATTGATGCTGCACCCCGATCCGTTTCCCGACAGGGATTCCTGGTGCGCCGCGCGCTGCCGGGACGCCGCCACACGGCTCGGGTCGTATCCGGCGGACCTTCCCAAGATCCTGGTCAATCATTTCCCGCTCGAGGAACAGCACGCAGTGCTGCCCAGGATTCCCCGATTCACCCCGTGGTGCGGGACCCGCCGAACGAGGGGTTGGCACCGCCGCTTCAACGCATGCGCCGTGGTGTACGGCCACCTTCACATCCGGGGCACGCAGTGGCTCGACGGTGTCCCCTTCCAGGAGGTGTCGCTCGGGTATCCGCAGCAATGGGACCGCCGCCGGGGGGTCGGCGCCTACCTGCGCGAAGTCGCCCTGGCGCCCCGGGGCGCGACCGGCCGATGAGTGCCGGCGATGCCTGGTGGGGTCCGTGGCGCGAGACCGCCGACTCGCTCACCCTGCACGTTGACCTGCGCCCCGATCCCGATCGCGAGGAACGGGCCCTCGACATGCTCGACGAACACGAACTGGCGCGGTGGAAACGCTTCCGGGTCGAGGGTGCGCGGCACCGGTTCGCGCTCTGCCGCGCGGCGCTCAGGATCAACCTCTGTGAACGGCTGCGGTGCTCCAACCGGGAGCTGTCCTTCGGTTATCTCAAGCACGGCAAGCCCTTCGCGAAGGTGGACGGTCGCCCCTCAGGCGTGAGCTTCAACGTGAGCCACAGCGGCGAGCACGGCCTGATCGGGTTCGCAAAGCGGGAAGGGCTCGGGGTGGATCTGGAGGTGCGCGCCCCCGGCCGGGATTTCGACGGCATCGGGAGAATGGTCTACGGTCCGCGGGAACGGCTCGCCCTGTCCACGGCCGCCGGGCCCGAGAAGGCGGAACTCTTCTACCGGTTCTGGAGCCTGAAGGAGGCGCTCATCAAGGCTCTGGGGACCGGCTTTGCGCTGAATCCGTCCCGCTTCGAGGTGCCGGGGCCGATCATCGAAGGCGAGCGGTCCGCACTGTTCCGCTTCCCGCACCTGCCGTCCGACCCCTACTGGCTGGAGGATCTGGGGGAACCCCGCTTTGCCGCCGCGCGCGCCTTCCGATTGGCGGAGGACGTGCCGCAAGCCGGCATCGTGGAAACGTCGTAGAGCGGGATACGCGAGTCACGGGTGACGAGGGTCAGCCCCTCGGCCTGGGCCTGCGCGATCAGCATTCGGTCGAAGGGGTCGCGGTGGCGCAGGGGCAGATTGGCGGCCCGTTCGGCGTGATCGAAAGTCAGCGGAAGGTGTGCGAGGTCCTTCTCGCCGACAACGGCGGCCAGGTTGTCGGGGGCGACAAGGTGACCCTTGGCCTTCTTGACGCCGATTTCCCAACCCGTCACGGCACTGACGAACACCTCGTTTCCCGGATCCGCGATGGCGTCGCGTGTGCGTTCGGCGATTCGGCCCCAATCGGAAACCCACCATAGGAAGATGTGAGTGTCGAGCAGCAGCCGCATCGTCACTCACCTTCGGGGAACAGCTCGGAGCCCTCGAAGGCCGCGATGATCTCTTCGTCCTCGGCGTCGAAGTCGGGGCCGATCACGATCTGGCCCTCGAGACCTCCCGGCCGCCGGGGTTCGATGGACTCCCGGTAGGGCATAAGCCGCACCCAGGGCTGTCCCGACCTGCAGATCACGACCTCTTCCCCTTTCCTGGCCAGGTTTGCCAGCCGGGAGAGTTGTGACTTCGCCTCGTGCATGTTGACCCTCATGGGGCGTTCCTGTCGCTCGGGGGATCCTCGATCGGTGGGAAATCCGCGACCGTACGCGGAGCGGATTCCCGAGGATTCGATTTAGCTAAGCTAAGTCTAGCTCAACGGTCTTGCAAGTCAATGTCGCGTCGCTTGGGACCGATCGTCCGCCCGCGCCAGCACCTCGAACACGCGCCGCGCCCGGTTCCCCGCGTCATCCACCACGGTGACGGCGTGCCAGCCGGGTCCGACGTCGAGCGCCTGTTCATGAAAGACGGTCGTCGACCCCACGTAGCGGTCGTCCAGGTGCCAGTGCAGGGTGGCGCCGGGGTCGCGGTGGGCCACGGAGAAGATCGCGCGTCCCTTCCGCCCACCCAGCTCCACGGGGATGTAGATGCGGGTGCCGTCGTCCGGGTAGAGGAAATCGACGGGCCCGCCGGCCAGTGCTTCAGGCGATGTTGCCGCGCAGTCCGGGCGATAGGCGGGCAGGGGACGGTATGCAGCGTTCCATTGCCGGTAGAACGACTCCTGGCCCGGCGGCAGCACGAACCAGGTCTCGTGCGCCATCGCGTGCACCGACTCGCACGCCCCATGGACGCGAAGTCCGCTGGAAGGGTCCAGGTGCACCAGGCGGTGGTGCGGGCTGGGGCGCTCGAAGCGGCTTTCCCGCGGTGCCCGGGCGACGGCGGTCTCGCACCCTCCGGAGGCACGGAAGCCGTCCGACTCGCAGACGGCCACCTCCTTCAGGTGTATCTCCGGCCTGGGAAACCACGCATCCCCCTCCAGGCGGTTCAGCACGTCGAACAGGACGGGCGCGGCGGCGCCGATCCCGGTCAGCTCCGGCCGCCCTTCGCCATCGGCGTTCCCCGCCCAGACCCCCACCGTGTAGCGCGGCGTGACCCCGATCGCCCAGGCGTCGCGATGGCCGTAGCTGGTCCCCGTCTTCCACGCGACCCGGCGTCCGCCCCCGAAGACCCGCCACTGCGCGTCGGCCCCCGGCCTCACCACCTCGACCAGGGCCTCGAGGGTCAGCCACGCGGACCCCACACTTAGCGGGGCGGTCCCGGTCGACTCGTGCGCCTCGCCGGCGAGCAGGCGGGGACGAAGGTATCGGTCCGATTGCTCCATGGTGCCGCCCGCCCCACCCCCGATCCGCCCCAGATTCGCATACATCGCCGACAGGTCCCACAGCGTCCCCTCCGCCCCACCCAGCACCAGCGTCAGCCCGTAGTCCCCCGGCGCCCGGTGCAGCGTACTCATCCCCATCCGGCGCAGGAAGTCGTAGAACCGGTCCACCCCGTGGCGCCTGAGCATCCACACCGCCGGCACATTGAGCGACCGTGCCAGTGCCGCGCTGGCGGGCACCGCGCCCCGGAACTCCCGGTCGTAGTTCTCGGGCATGTACCCGGCGAACTGCGAGGGAACGTCGGGCACGAGCGTTTCGGGCAGGATCTCGCCCGCGTCGAGCATGCGCGCGAAGAGCAGCGGCTTGAGAATGCTCCCCGTGCTGCGCGGCCGGTGGATGAGATCGATCGCGTAGCCCGTCCCCTCGTCCACCCCCCATCTGCTGTTGCCCACGTACGCGACCACCTCGAAGGAACGGTTGTCGATCACGAGCGCGGCCGCATGCCGGATCCCCATCGCGGCCAGACCCTGCGACTGCCGCTCGACGACCTCGCCCGCAAGCCGCTGGAGCGACGGGTCGAGGGTGGTCGCATACCTCCGGCCCCCGCCCCCGGCCTCCGACGCGAGCCGCTGCAGGAGATGGGGCGCGTCGTGCGGCAGCGGCCTCGGCGCGTCCGGCAAGGGCTCCAGCAGCGCGAGCTCCAGCTCCGCACCGTCGATCGCCCCCTCCTCGGCCAGTCGGCGCAGCAGGCGGTCCCGCTTCGCCTGGAGCGCGTCGCGGCTGCGCCCCGGATGCACCGCCCCCGGGTTGTTCGGAAGGATGGCGAGCAACGCGGCCTCCGCCCAGGACAGCTCGCCGGGACCCCGCCCGAAGTAGCGCCAGGCCGCCGCTTCGAGCCCGACCACGTTGCCGCCGAAGGGCGCGTGCGCGGCGTAGAGGGCAAGCACCTCGTCCTTGGTGGTGCCGAGTTCGAGCCGGATCGCCAGCGCGGCCTCGACGAACTTCTCGCGGTAGGTGCGGGGGCGGTAGCCGCGCGCCATGCGGATCACCTGCATGGTGATCGTGCTCCCGCCGCTGACCACCTTTCCGGCGCGCAGATTGGTCCACACGGCGCGGGCCAGCGCGAGGGGGTCGACCCCCGGATGCATCCTGAACCGCTTGTCCTCGAAGGCGAGCAGGGCGGTCGCGTACCTGCCGGGGACCGTGTCGCGCCCGGGGAAGCGCCACTGCCCGTCCGCCGCGATGCGCGCGCCGAGGAGCGATCCGTCGCCGGCCTCGAGGACCGAGGAGAGCGGGGCGTCGAAAAGGGGGTCGGGGAGACGGGTGGTGAAGTGGGCGACTGCCAGCAGGGCGAGCAGTCCGCAGATCAAGCCCCGCGCGCGCCGAGAGCGGCGGGGCGCCGAGCCGGCCAGGCGCGACGAAGGGCCCATGGCGCTACTCCCCCTCCTCCCCGTCCACCACCCGCACCCACATGCCCTTCGTGCGGCCGTACACCGAAGCGTCGTACATCGCCTCGGCCGTCACCGTCGGGAGGTAGAATTCGCCCAGGTACGCCGCGTTGAAGCGCATCGAGAGGCTCAGCGAATCCGCGGCGTTCAGCGAGAAGTAGGTGAGGATGCGGTCGTCGCGCACGTCCTGGTGATCGATGCGGTCGTCGGAGGGCCCCTCGCCCCAGTCGAGCCGCGCGTTGTGAATCTCCCACCCCGACGGCGCGCGGAAGACCAGCGCCAGGTCCCTCGCGGCGCGTCCCGATTCGTTCCGCACGGTGACGGTGGCCACCAGGTCGGAGCCCTGCTCGAGTTCCGCGATGTCGATGCTCCCGCCGTCCGGATCCATGTAGGTCACCTCGACCGCCAGTCCGGACGAGGTCGCGGTCTCGTCACCCGGTGCGGGCACGCCCCGCGTCGACAGGCTCACGAAGAGCGGCGCGTCGGAGGTGTTGGTGACCTCCACCCGTCCCCCCTCGTCGGCGATGGCCGGCAGATCCTCGGTGTGGACCGGTGACGAAGACGCCGCCGACACCACATCGTCCCCCGCGCGCCGGTCGAAGGTGAACTCGTCCGGTGCCTCGCCCAGCCCGTAGAAGCGCGCCATCGCGAAGAGCGAGTAGGCGACGGAATGCGTGCTGTGCCACCTGTCCGAGAAGAGTTCGTCGGAGATTTCCTGCGCCAGCGCGAGCGCCTGGGCCGGGCGGTCCAGCCGCACCAGCGCGTCCAGCTGGATCGCGCGGTCGCGCAGCCGGGATCCCATGCTCCAGCCCGGGGCCGGGTAGTCGGCGATGTCGTCGTCGGTGCTCACCGTGCGGGCGGCGGCGTCGTCCACGCCCGCGAGCCGGTAGGCGGCCGCAAGGTGCCAGCGGGCGGCAGCTGTCAGGCCGGGCGATTCGCGCAGGCGGTTCATCGCACCGATCTCGTAGTCGCCGGCGAGCGCAAGCGTGAACAGCCGGTACGCCTGGTCCATCGGCTCGGTGTCACCCCGGTTCCGCCAGGAACGGGCCCGGCGGCGCTGGTGGGACTTCCAGTCCGAGATCACCTGCGGATCGACGAGGTACCCGAGCCGCTCCGCCTCGACCAGGAAGTGCCCCGCGTAGCTGGTCACCCACCCATTGCGCGCGTTTGCGCCGCGCCACCAGCCGGGCCAGTACGAGAACCTGCCAGACGAGACCTGGTATCCCCGCAGGCGATCGATTCCAGCCCGGATGTTGTCTTCCGCGCGGTCGCGCGCGTCCGTATCGAGGCGCAGCAGCAGCGGCAGGTACAGCTGCGGGAAGACCGCCGAGATGATCTGCTCGAGACACCCGTGCGGGTAGCGCACGAGGTAGTCCAGGCGCGCCTCCAGATTGAGGGGCGGGAAAGGGGTGACCTCGAGGGTCGCGGAGTTGGTGCCGCGAATGCCGGGCGGCTCCATCTCGGCGCTCCAGACTTCGCCCGGGGCGATGCGGGCCCGCACCTGGTTGGCAATCACCGGATTCGGACGGCGCACACGCAGGGCGATTTCGGACTCGGCCCGGTGTTCGCCCGAGACGGCGGCGAAGCGCAGCACACCCTGTCCCGGCAGCTCCGCCGTGCGAATGCGCAGGCGCGCCATCCGCTCGTCGGCACCTTCAAAAGTGATGGTCCGACTTGCACTTCCGACCACCTCGAACGGACCCTCGACCTCAAGGGTCACGGTCGCCTCCTCGATCCCGTCCTCCATGGCGAAGAGCGACACCGGCACGGCCATCTCCTCACCCGGACCCACCACCCGGGGCACGGTGGCCAGCAGCGACAGCGGCTGCCGCACGAACACCTGCTCCGACGCGGAGCCGTAGGCGCCCTCGTGCCCCGCCACCACCATCACGCGCACCTGCCCGATGTACTCGGGAAGGTCCACCGAGTGCGTGCGGCGCGCACCCCGCTCCAGCGTGAACGGCCCCTGGAACCGCACCACCGGCGGGAACCGGCTCCGGTCCTGTTCCTGGATCTCCGCCGCGTCGTCGCCGCCCAGCGCCAGCAGCCGCTCGAGTTCGGCCGCGTAGGCCCCCGCCACCTCGTCGAAGATGTCCCAGGTGGAGACCCCGAGCGCTTCCTTGCGGTAGAAGCGGCCGTGCAGGTCGGGCGTCCGGAAGCTGGTCAGGCCCAGCAGCCCCTCGTCCACGACGGCCAGCGTGTACGTCATCGGCCGTCCCGACGCCTCGGCGACTCGCACGGTCACGGTCGTGTCGGGACGCCACTCCTCCGGGACGCCGATCTCGGGGCGCAGGACCGTCGCGGGATCCTCGACTTCAAGCGGAATCGTCCCGTACAGACGGATCGGCAGGTCGTTGACGCGCTCGGAGTGCGGCTGGATCAGGCTGACGCTCACGTAGACGTTCGGGCTCATTTCAGCGGTGATCGGGACGTTGAAGCGGGTCCGGCCGCCGTCCATCGACAGCCAGCGGTGTTCCAGGATGCGCGTTCCCGTCTCCAGCGTGACGAGCGCCCGGCCCGACTGCGCCTCGGGCAGCTGGATCTCGGCCACATCGCCCACCGCGTAGCTCGTGCGGTCGGAGAGCAGGGTGAGCACGCTCGCTCCGGTGCCGGTCTGCTCCCGCTGGCGCCCCGCCCAGCCGGGCCAGTCGACATACACCGTCGTGCCGGTGCAGTGGCCGCCCTGCACATCGCACGCCCGCACGAGAAAGCGGCCCCAGTCCGGGTAGCCGATCCGGAAATCCCAGCTCCCGCGCCCTTCCGTCGTGGAGATCCGGCCCCGCGCGACCGCCGCGCTGTGCTCGCTCTCGGTGTAGCGGGCCAGCGATTCCGCGGACCGGTCCCACCACCAGCGCCAGTCGATCTTGTAGAGGGTGACTTCGATGGAGTCGATGGAAACGGGGTCGCCCGCGGGCGAAACCGAGGCGATGTCGACGGTGTGGGTCGAGTCGGTGAGGAGTGTGCCCCGCCTGGTGTCGCCGGTGGGCGGCCTGATGCCTACATAGCTTTCGTAGGGCGACAGGCGGGCGGTGCGCCGGTTGGTGCTGAAGGCGCCGCCCTCCTCGAAGACACGCGTGGTGAACGAGGCCCCGAGCATGCCGGGCGACGGGGCGCCGGGCGACAGATCGGTGGTGAATGCGGCGAGGCCCTCGTCGTCCAGGGTACCCTCGAAGACAGTGAGCGGCTCGCTCGAGTAGTCGCGTGCCGGATCGTCGAAGTGATAGTCCGACCATTGGTTGAAGGCCGTCGGCACCGGGCGGAACGACACGCGCACGTCGGCGTCCAGGTTGCGTGCGACCGCGCCGCTGAGCCACTGCCCGAAGAGGGTGGCCTCGTGCGGCGCGCCCCCCTGCAGGAGCCCGTCGCCGCCCAGGTCGAGATCGACCCGGAGACGGTTGGGCATCACGGTCTCGATCCTGACCGGCGTGGTGAAGCGCGCGCCCCCGACCTCGACGGCCGCGTTCCAGTTTCCGGTGGGCGCGTCGGCGGCGGTCTGCAGCGGGAATGCGTAGAAGTCGCCGACGGGATCGGCATTGGTGACCGTTTGCACCACCTGGCCCATCGGGTTGGAGAGCCGCAGGGTGGCCGGGTGGTCTTCCGGCAGCGGATTGTCGCCATCGTCGAGGACGAAGGTCAGGTGGATGTCATCCCCCGGCCGCCAAACCGCGCGTTCCCCGTAGATCGTGCCCTTCAGTCCCTCCGCCACCACCTCGCCCCCCACGTCGAAGTGGCTCGTCGGCAGCGCCGCCGCGGAGTTCAACTTAAGATAACCTTTGTCCCCTCCGCGCTCGGCCACGGCGTAATGCGGGACCGCGTCCAGGGTGGTGCGAGCCACCCCGGCGGGACCCGTCACGACGGTCGTCAGCGGCTGGTTCTGGTAGTTCATGAAAGTGACCGGCACCCCGCCCACGGGTTCGGCCGTGCGCAGGTCGGTGACGGCTACCAGGATGTCGCCCCGCGCCTCCCGCTTCGCCGTCATCCCGATGTTCGAGGCCAGGAAGTTGCGCGAGGAGTTCGCCCGCGAAGACCAGCGGTAGTACGAGTCCGTGCACGGATCGTCGCGGCCGCGCCACCCGAGGGCCTCCCGCTGGTACGACCCGATCCCGCTCCAGCCGATCGTCACGCGTCCGTAGGGCTCGTCCATGTCGGCCGGGGGCGGCTCCTCGATCACCGGCACCCGGTTCTGCTCGTCGGTGCAGGCGAAGGTCGAGTTGCCGCGATTGATCGACAGGGTCAGCCGGATGAGGCTCCCCTGGTAGGTGCCCACCAGGTCGCTCACGTCGACGGTGTAGCGGGTCCATCCGCCGTCCAACGCCGCGGGCAGTTCGATGGTCCGCCGCCAGAGCGTGCGCCCGGCGCGCCCCAGATCGGTTCCCCCGGACAGGCCGTTCTGCTGCAGGAACGCGCCGATGTTGTCCTCGAACACCTGAAAGGCCGTCACCTGGAGCGAGTGCACGTTGGCCGCCTCGATCGGCAACGTCAGCCGCTCGGCTCCGGGCAGAACCACCCCGCGCCCCGCGAACCGCACGCCCGGCTTCACGTCGACGAAGTTCACCACCGTCTCGCTGCGCTCCTCGAGGCGCTTGCCGCCGACCCCGCGGATACCCGCCTCGAGCACCACCGCCACCCGCCCCAAGACCCGCTCCGCCGGAATGATCCGGAGCGTGTTGTCCGCGACTTCCAGCGTGAAGTTCTCGTCCCCCAGACTCACCAGTCCTTCCAGGTTCTGGCCGGTCTCGAGCGGATCGGAGAAGCGCACCACCGCGAACTGGCGGTCCTCCGACTCGGCGTGGACGCGGGTGACGCGAAAAACGTCGCGGCCCGGGACCACGAGGTCCTCACGCCCGCGTGCGGAGACCCCGATGTGGCTTCCGTTCCAGCGCACCCGCACCACCTTGTTGCGCGGGCCGCGCGTCACGCCCGCGATGGTGAAGCGGTGCTGCAGGCCGTCCTGCTCGTGCTGCCACCAGATGTCCAGCTCGGCTCCGTCCTGGTGCGCGCGCAGCAATGCCTCGACCGCCTCGGACTCGGCCACATCGGCGGTCACGACCGATCCGGTCACGGTGAGTTCCTCTGCATCCCGAGACAGCGCGTTCAATCCGTCGACCACCATTTCGAAGTCCTGGCGGATCACCTCGAAGTCGAACCAGTAGTCGTCGAGGTCGTTCGGCAGCCCGGCGAGCTTCTCGCGCATGAGGACGACGCGAAACTCCTGTCCCGAGGGCAGGTCGGCGGCGGGCGTGAAGACGAGTTCGCGGGAGCTGGCGAAGATGGCCTCGCCCTCGACCGCCGGGTCGAGCAGGAGCACGTCCGTCAACGGCTGCCCGAGGAGACGCTGGTCCGCCACGTCCCGGGTGAACTGTATGGCGATCCTGTCGCGCTTCGAGATGGCTCCGTGGGTGCGGGCACCGACGATGGAAGCCCACCGGGGGTCGAGGGGGCGGCCGGCGGTGTCGGGGACTGCCGGGATGCCGCAGGCAGTGAGGAGCAGGAGCAGGAGGGCGAGGGAATGGCGTTTTGCGACCCGTCCGTCGATCGATCCGCGGATGCCGGGACGATTGCCTCCACGGGAAGATGAGTGGCGGCACGGAGCCGAGGCGAAGCCGGACGAAGCTGGGAACATGACGGGTCTCCGGTTGCTGGGAGGGCCGGTGATGGCGGCAAACTCGGGGGGAAAGGGAGGTGTGGCAAGCGAGTGTTTCGCGGGCCGGCCAGGGCGCCTCTGCGATCTCGGTGCTCGGGCCGCTTCGTCCACGGACTGCTGGCCCCCGTACCGGCGTGCCGCCTAGAATGTCGGTCATGGCTTGCCTTCCTTTCCCTTCAACTTCGAGCAACGTTGTGCAAACTCCGTGCCGAGGCAGTTCGCGGACGGAATCCCCGCGGCCTTCGGGCGGCGATCCATCCGCTTTTGGCGATGGCGGGGGTTTGCGTGACCGGTTGCTCGCCGGACAGACCCATGGACCGACGTGATTTCGTGAAGACCGCAGCCGCGGGCGCGGCGGCGGGAGCCGTACCCGTCCTGGCCGGGGACGCCGCCGCGGACGCAAGCGGCCGGCCCGCCGCACCCGCCATCCACACCCGCCGCGCGCGGCCCGTGCTGGTCGCCGACGTGTCCTCCATCCGGTACCGCAACGGCGGCCCCGAGAGCGCGATCGAGCGGGCGTTTCGCGGCATAACCGGGGGGGAGGACATCCTGGACGCGTGTGTGGCGGGGGTGAACATCCCCGAAATGGACCCGGAGGAGCGGGGTATCGGCTACGGTGGCCTTCCCAATGCCGACGGCGTGGTCCAGCTCGATTCCTGCCTGATGCACGGGCCGCGCAGGTGGGCGGGCGGGGTGGCGGGGCTGGAAGGCGTGAAGACCCCGTCGCTGGTGGCGAAGGCGGTTGCCGAACTGACCGATCACCACCTGGTCGTGGGGGAAGGAGCGCAGGAGTTCGCGCGGGCCCTCGGCTTTGAAATCCACGACGACCTCAACACCGCGGCCTCGCGGGAGCTGTGGCTGGAGTGGCGCCGCCGCGTGGATCCCGGCCACTGGCTCGATCCGGATGAGCGTCTTCGGAACACGGGTCGTGTCCGCGGGGACACGGATCCGGACACCATTCGCCGGGGGCGTGGCGCGGGATCGGTTCCCCACGCCGGCATCGTCCACGCGGAAAGCGCCCGGGGACCGGTCCCCCATCTCGACCCCGCCCGCGCCGCCCGCCTGCGCCGCTTCCACGACGCCTCCCTTGCGGCCGGCCTCTCCATGGTCGACGACGGCCTCATCGACGCGGACTCCTTCTGGGGCACGACCAGCCTCGAAGCCGTCTCCCCTGACGGCGATCTCTGCGGCGTCACCACCACCAGCGGCCTCTCGTGGAAGATTCCGGGCAGGGCGGGGGACTCCCCCATCCTCGGCGCGGGACAGTACGTGGACAACGACGTGGGCGCGGCGGGATCGACGGGCCGCGGCGAGGCCAATCTCTACAACCTGAGCTGCTTCATGATCGTCGAGTTCATGCGCCAGGGGATGTCGCCGAAGGACGCAGGCATGGCCGTGCTCGAGCGCGTCCGCGCCAATACGGTGGAGTCACGGTTGCTCAATTCACGCAACCTGCCCGCCTTCGACCTGCGCTTCTTCATCGTCAACAAGGCGGGCGACCATGCGGGCGTGGCCTTGTACGGCGCGGCCGAGTCCGCGTTCGCGGTGTGCGACGAGAACGGAGCCCGCGAAGAACCGCTAGAGGGGCTGCTGGAGGGATCGCCGCGGGACTGAGGCGAGCGCCGATTCCCGTCCCGCACGGGCCCGGAGGCCGGGCGCGTTGCGAACCGGCATCCCCTTTTTAGGGGACACGCTGCCCTGGGTCCATCGCTATTTTGTGTGATGTAATCACGGTTTTCCATGATCATTGTTTCTGATGTGGGAACCCGCCCGGTTTCGCATTCACACCAGTTACAGGAAGTGAGCCACTGAGGAATGTTCAAGAGACCCGAGGGACCCGGAGTTGGTGGCCGGTTGGGACGAGGCGTCCTTGCGTCGATCCTGGTCGCATGGTTGGCCGCGTGCGCAGACCCGCAACCGCCCACGGCCTGCGGCGCCATACCACAGGTGACCGTCAACGCAGGTGAGCAAGCCACGGCCACCGCCTGCTTCAACGATCCGAACGGGGACATGCTGACCTATTCGGTCTCTTCCGGGAATCCGGGCGTGGCCACGGCAACCATATCGGGCACCACCGTCACCGTCACCGCGGTCGCGCCGGGAAACGCGTCCGTAACGGTTACCGCCTCCGATCCGGGTGGCTTGCAGGCCGAACAGAGTATCCAGGTCATGGTCCCGAACCGGTCGCCCGAGCCACGCGGCACCATCGCCCCGATCACGGTTCAGGCCGGCCATACCGAGTCGGTGGATGTTGCCTCCTACTTCACGGAACCGGACGGAGAAGCACTCACCTATAGCGCCGCGTCGTCGAATCCCGCTGTGGCCACGGTCTCGGTGGCGGGCAGCACGGTGAGCGTTGCCGCGCTCGCCAGGGGCACCACGACCGTAACCGTTACCGCGACGGATCCGGGCGGCCTCTCGGCCACGCAGGACTTCGCGTCCACGGTCCCCAACCGGTCACCCGAGTCGGTGGGCACGATTCCGGACGAGACCGTCGAGGTCGGTGAGCCGGTCACGGTCGACGTTTCGTCCTACTTCGAAGACCCGGATGGGGACGCCCTCACCTATACGGCGCGGTCCTCGAACACGAACGTGGCCAGGGTCTCGATTTCGGGCTCGATCGCGACGGTCACCGCCATCGCCAGGGGCACCGCCGACGTCACGGTCACCGCCACGGATTCGGAGGGTCTCTCGGCCACGCAGACCTTCGAGTCGACGGTGCCGAACCGCGGGCCGGAGGCCGTGGGTTCGATACCGGCTGCCGAACTGACCGAGGGGGACACGACATCCGTGGGACTGTCCGCGCGCTTCAGCGATCCCGACGGCGACCCGCTGAGCTATGCGGTGGTCAGTTCGAACGAAGTTGTGATCACGGTGTCGGTTTCCAGCGATGCGGTCGTGCTCGCAGCCAACGCCGAGGGGACGGCTTCCGTCACGGTCACGGCCACGGACCCCGGCGGTCTCACGGCGACCCAGACGTTCGATGTGACCGTATCGGCCAGGGCCACGATCTACAACGCCGGTGAGACGATCCCGACGCTGCCCACGGGCCACTGGATTCCGGACTTCAATCACGCCGTCAAGTACTTCTATTCGGATCGGGTGACCGTGAGGTTCGAGCACCTGGGCTACATCGAGGAAAACGGCACGAGGTACACGTGCATCCGGAGCGCCGGCTGCACGATCGTGGACAGGACAGTCACGGCGGGACCGATCAGGGCAGGCAAGGGTGAACACAGCGGTGACAACCATCAGCCCGTGGCGACGAGGACGATTCCGGACCGGCAGCTCTGGACGGGCCGTACGATCGCGGTGAACGCGTCCACGTACTTCGTCGAGCCGAACGATGACCCGATGACCTACACCGTAGCGAGCTCGAATGCGGGCGCGGCCACGGCTGACGTTTCGGGGCACACGGTTACGATCTCGGCGCAGGCCGACGGCTCGCCGACAATCACGATTACGGCCAGCGACCCCGGGGGCCTCACCGCGACGCAGGAGTTCGTCGTCACGGTCAAGCGCAACGTGGCGCCGGCCACGGTCGGTGCGATCCCGGCCGCGACCTTGACGGTCGGACAACCGCCGGTTTCCGTCGACATTTCCGCCTACTTCAGCGATCCCGGTGATACACTGACCTACACCGCCGCCACATCGAATGCCGCCGTGGCAACGGTGTCGGTCTCGGGAAGCTCGGTCAAAGTTTCCACGGTCGCCGAGGGGAGCAGCACCGTGACGGTTACCGCAAGCGATCCCAGCGGCCTCGAGGCGCATCAGCAATGGGCGGTTAACGTGACGCCGAACTCCGACCGGGCCGCACTGGTCGCGTTCTATGAAGCCGCCGGCGGGGACAATTGGGGTGCGAACGGGAACTGGCTGACGGACGCGCCACTTGGAGACTGGCATGGTGTCCAGGTGAACCGAAGTGGCCGGGTCGTCTCGCTCGACCTGTACAAGAACAACCTGAAGGGCCGCATTTCCCCCGAAATCGGCAATCTCACCGCGCTCGAGACCCTGAACCTCGGGAGGAACTGGCGGCCGGGCCCGAGCAGCATCGGCCTGACCGGTCCGATCCCGTCCGAGATCGGGAACCTGTCGAAACTGAGCGACCTGAACCTCAGCTCCAACGAGCTGACGGGACGCATCCCGGTGGAACTGGGCGGGCTATCCAACCTGGCCCGTCTGGACCTTGGCTGGAACGACCTGACCGGGCCCATTCCCGTCGAGCTGACCCAACTCGACGCTCTGACCAAACTGGACCTCATCCAGAACAATCTGACGGGTACGATCCCACCGGGGATCGGCGACATGGTGAGCCTGACCGACCTGAATCTCGGTAACAACGGCCTGTCGGGAGAAATCCCGGCGGAACTCGGCAATCTCAGCCTCACGAACCTGTTCCTCGACTACAACGCGCTGGAGGGCCCCATTCCGGCCGAACTCGCCAACATCTCGACGCTCCGTATCCTGTACCTGAGGGAGAACCGCCTTACGGGACCCCTGCCGTCCGAACTCGGCAATCTCACGAGACTGCTCGCCCTGGTGATGAACAACAACCGGTTGACCGGTGCGATTCCCGTGAGCTATCTGGATCTTGACCTCTCCTACTTCTTCGTTGCGGACAACCAGAGCGTCTGCATGCCCGATACGACCGATTTCGCGGATTGGCTGGCTTCGATAAACCACAATGACGGTCCCTACCCGGCGTGTTCGGGGTGACCCTGGGGTTTCCGTCCGCGGGCTGCCCACAGTCCGTGGACAGAAGCCGCCCGGGCACCGAGAGCGGTGAAGCGCCGGGCCGGCCCTATCCACCGTCCGCCAGGTCCACCACCCGCAGATTCCGCCAGCGCACCTTGATCCCGCCCCCGTCGTGGATCTGCAGCGCGATCGATCCCTCGGCCGCGCCGATCTTCTCGTCCTCCAGCGCCACCATTAGCGTCCCGTTCAGCCATGTCCCGACCCGGTCGCCCACAGCCCGCACGCGCAGCGTGTTCCAGTCGCCCATGCGCAGCATCCGGTCGTGCTCGGGGCTGGGCTGCACCAGCCATCCCCGCCCGTACGACTCGTAGATCCCGCCGGTCGCCATGCCGGGGGGCGCCACCTCGGCCTGCCAGCCGCTCACGGTGGTCCCCTCGACGCTGGAGCGGAAGAACACGCCGCTGTTGCCGTCGGCCTCCTGCTTGAATTCGACCCACAGATCGAAGTCGCTGTACGTCCGCTCGGTGGTGAGATAGCCGTACTGCGCGTCCGGACCGCTTTCGCAAACGAGTTCACCGTCCTCGACGTACCACCGCTCGGTTCCGTGAACGACCCAGCCGTCGAGGTTCTCGCCGTTGAAGATCGAGACGGGTTCCAGCGGCAGAATCCGGATGTTGCGGTACCAGACGTTTCGCCCGTGGTCCTGGAGGCCGATCGGGCCTGAGGGGGCCGTGCCGTAGCGGGGGAAGGGAGCGAACTTGCTGGCTGCGACGATCTCCAACCATTCCGGCGAGCCGAGTTCGTACTCGACCGTCTTCGTCCCGTTCAGCCAGTGCTCCACCACGCTTCCCAGGATGCGAATGCGCCCGGAGTTCCATTCCCCCGGACCGTGCAGCGTCTTCTCGCCCGAGGCGTGCAGGTCGTAGTTGTCGCCGGTGAGGTGCGTGTTCATGTCCATCGTGCCCATCTCGATGTACGCGGTGTCGTCGAGAACCTGGTACTCGGGCGCGTTGTGCCAGATCGCGGCGCCCTCCTCCTCGATCACCCGGTAGAAGACCCCGCTGTTCGACACCTCCGCGAGCATGAACTCGAACCTGAGGTCGAAGTCGCTGAATGACTCGGTGGTGACGATGTCTCCGCCGATGGGGACATCCGGGTCGGTGGCGGTCGCGCCCACAACCAGGGCGCCGTCCACGACCGCCCAGCCGGTGTCGGGGAATTCCGTGCGATTGTAGCCGCGCCAGCCCTCGGTGGTCTCGCCGTCGAAGAGAAGGCGCCAGCCGGCGGCGCGCTCGGCTTCGGTGAGGGTGTTGGGGGGTGGGTCGGCCGCGTCGGCGTCCGCCGAGGGCGGGCCATCGGATGCGTCGGAGCAGGCCGCGGCCAGCAACACGGCCAGCATCCAGGGGAACGGGCTTGTCAGGCGCGGAATGCCGGACTTGGCCACCGCACCGGGCCGTCTGGCGGCATCAGTGTGTATGGTGTGTATATTCATGAGTATGATATGAGTATGGTGTGTGTATGATTCCTGGCCTCATGGCGTCTGAACGGCGATTTGCCGGGCCGCGCGCACACCCGACAGATACGCGCCGTGGACGGTCGCCGGATAGTCCTCGCTGGTCGCCTCGCCCGCGAAGAACAACTTGTCGCCGACGGGTTCGCCCAGCTCGGCGTGCTCCGCAAAGCTAGATCCGGCCGGCACATACGAATAGGAACCGTGCGCCCACGGATCCGAGCGCCAGCGGGTGATGCGCGCGTCCCTCGGTGCCGGCACGTCCCCATACATGTTCGAGAGAGCCGCGACGGCCTGCGCCAACACCTCGCGGTCGGAGAGCCGCTCGAGTCGGGTGCCGAAGGTGCCGGAGTTGAGCATCGCGAGAATCGGCTGCCCCGTGTACGGATACAGGCTGATGGTCTCAGCCCACTGCCCCCCGTCCGCACTGACGTACTGGAGACGCTCGACCTCCCGGTCCCAGAAGACGTCGTCGAACAGCAGGTACGCCTTGTTGAGCACGCCCATTTCAAGCTTCGCGATCGCGTCCCTCTTCCGAACCGGCAGCTGGGGACGAAACGCGATGAATCCATCCTTCAGCACCCCGAGCGGAACCGTCAACACGACTCTGTCGGCCTCGAAAGTCGCCCCGCCAGCCGTCGTCACTACGATCGCCGACCCTGAATGGTCTATCTCGGTCACGGCCTGTCCGAGCACGATCGGCCGCCCGTGGGCCATCGCCAGCACGTCGACGATCTGCCCGTAGCCGCCCGGGAAGACGACATCTCCCCCGCGAAATCCACCACCGCCGTCGACGCTCCGGTACGAGAGCTCGCCCAGGTCGGCGGCGTATTCGTTCTCGACCTCGGTGGTGAGCATGTAGTCCAGGTAATGCCTGTCGGCCTCGCTGGTCATGTTCGTCAACAGCTCTTCGCGGACGGACTGGAAGCTCCTTTCGGGATTCGCCTCGGCCAGCCGCCAGAAGTCCCGCATCGCCCGCCGGGCGGAACGGGCCGGCTCGCCGACACCGTGGTAGTGGAACACGCCGTTGTCCCAGTCGGTCCGGTGCGTCGCGATGTTGTTTTCTCTGGCGATGGCGGCGATCGGGTTCCCGTCGATCCCCTGAATCCACGAAGCGCCGAGGTCGATCGGGAAACCGTCGCCGATGGTGTCGGTCCAGACGCGTCCCCCGTCCCGGTCACGGGCCTCGAGGACGACGACATCGTCGAACCCGTTGGCGCGCAGTTCGCCCGCCGCGGCCAGGCCTGCCACACCGGCGCCGACGATCACGACACTCTGGTTGGGCTGTGCCGAACCGGGAGTGACCGCACCACGGTCCCCGACGCCGGACATTGCGCTACGCTTCGGCAGGACGGAAACGGCGGGGACAACCCCTGCCACGCCCAGCGCACCCTTGAAGAAGTCGCGGCGGTTCATCCGCGCCGGCTCGGCCCCGGCACGGTGCTCCCGTGGCCCGCCGCCCTGCCCACGGCCCTTCGTCCCCATCAGACCAGCCTCATCGCATCCGGGTCCCACCGCACGATCCGGTCCTCGAAGTAGCTGTTGTTGCAGGCCAGCGCCGGAGCCGCCGCCCGCAGCCCGAAGGCCGCGTCCTCCAGCGCCGCCGGCCCGCCCCGAATCGCCTCGAAGAAGTTGAAGAAGTGGTCGACGTGCGCCCCGCGGTAGCCGCGCTCGACCTCGTAGCGCACCTCGGCGGGGGGCAGCATCCGCACCCTCGCGGGCAGCCCTCCCTCGCCCGCCGCCGCCTCGGCCATCTTCTCCTGCGAGAACGCGTCCATCGGGTCGACCGCCACGTTCTTGCGGAGAATCACCTCGGTCCACGTCACGTCCATCGCGCCCTCGCTCCCCACCAGGCGCAGGTAGGTGCTCCCCGAAGTCCCGTCCACGAAGTTCACCCGCAGCGACAGGTTGAACCCGGGATGCGTGTCGGTCTCCGGGTAGTCGAAGACGCCGAGCAGCACATCCGGCACCTCGCGCCCGTCCTTCCAGTAGCGCAGCCCCCCGGCCGCCTGGATCCGCGTGGGACCGTTCGAACTCACCACGAAGTGCAGACTCGAGAAGAGGTGGACGAAGAGGTCGCCCGCCACCCCCGTGCCGTAGTCGCGGTAGTTGCGCCAGCGGAAGACGCGGAGCGGGTCGTAGGGACGGTCGGGCGCGGGGCCGAGGAACCGCTTCCAGTCGACCGTGTCCTCCGACGCGCCCGCCGGAATCGGGTATTGCCACGCCCCGATCGGATCATTGCGCGCCCAGAACCCCTCCGCGTAGTTGAGCTGGCCGATGGCCCCCGCTTCGTACAATTCCTTCGCCTTCTCGTTGCCGAGCGAACTCATCCCCTGGCTGCCAACCTGGAAGACCTTGCCCGACTCCTCCTCGGCGCGGATCAGGTCGCGGCCCTCGGCGATGTCGTGCACCATCGGCTTCTCGCAGTACACGGCCTTCCCGGCGCGCAGCGCGTCGACCGAGATCGGCTGGTGCCAGTGGTCGGGGGTGCCCACGATGACGGCGTCGATGTCGTCCCGCGCGAGGACCTCGCGGTAGTCGCGCGTGGTGAAGATGTCGCCGTGGCGCTCGCTGGCCGCGTCGAGCCGCCCGTCGAAGATGTCGCACGCGGCCACGAGTTCGACGCCGGGAATGCGAAGCGCGGTGTCGACATCGGCCATTCCCATGCCCCCCGCGCCGATGACCGCGAGGCCGATGCGGTCGGAGGGGGGGACCTGCCGGTTGCGGTGCTCGCGGGTCAGCGTCCGCCGGACCGCGCCCGGGGCGGCGCCCTGCAGCATTGAAGGGAGCCCCGCGGCCAGCGCCGAACCGGCCGCGACGGACTTGACGAATCTCCGCCGGCTACTGGCGGCGGTGGGCTCGGGACCGGACTTTGCTCTTTCACTCATGGTTCGGCTGCCTTGGAGGGCTGGGGCGGTGGGCGCTGGGCACCCGGCGTGGCCCGACAACGTAAGCCTGTGCCGACACGGTCAGCAAAGAGGGGGGACAGAGTGCGAAGATCCGAAGCGCAGCCACCGCCGCCGCACCGATTCCGGCAGCCGGCGACCCGGCGGACGCTGACCACCTTCCTCTTCCTGCTTCCATTCGGGATCTCCGGCCTCCCACCGGCCGCACCCGTGACGAGCGATTCCGTGCGGGTCATCTTCGAAACGGACCTCGGCTCCTTCGAGCTGGAAGTCGCCGTGGACCGGGCTCCCGTCACCGCCGCCAACTTCCTCCGCTACGTCGACAACGGCCAGTACGAGGGCGGTTCCTTCTACCGCACCGTCCACGCGGACAACCAGCCCAACGACTCGATCCGGATCGCGGTCATCCAGGCCGGCCGCAATCGCGGG
The DNA here is from genome assembly GCA_009840215.1 of Gemmatimonadota bacterium. Classification (GTDB taxonomy): domain Bacteria; phylum Gemmatimonadota; class Gemmatimonadetes; order Longimicrobiales; family Gaopeijiaceae; genus Bin94. The sequence goes on from VXOC01000071.1 coordinate 21,749, forward strand.
GCGGCCATCCCCTCCTTCCCGCCGATCGCTCTGGAACGCACCAGCGAAACCGGCATCACCCACCGCGACGGCACGATCTCCATGGCGCGCGCGGGACCGAACACGGCCACGCACAGCTTCTTCATCTGCATCGGGGACCAGCCCTCGCTCGACTACGGCGGCATGCGCAATGCGGACGGGCAGGGATTCGCGGCTTTTGGCCGGGTGGTGGCGGGGATGGAGATTGTGCGTGCGATCCACGAGGCGCCGTTTGAGGGGCAGCGGCTGACGCCGGTGGTGGGGATCTTGAGGGCGTATCGGCAGGAACCGTAGCTGGCGTCAAAGGGGCGCCCACTGCTCCTGGAGGATGGAACTGCGCCTGTCCGCCCGCTTGAGATATCGCGATATTATCTCTATCGTGTTACATCCTGTCACCAAATAATCGCAAATATGCCACGCGCACCAGGACCAGGCATGAAATGAGAAGGGATCAACGGTGAGGGTCGTGCCACCTCGGTGGGCTCAGAGGGGGCGGACGGCACACCCCACCGGGCCGGGGGGGAGGATTCGGACATGACGCAATCTGGCCTCCCCCCTGGCCATCCATTCCCGGCACCGACCTGTCCCACGACCGGACGGAACAGGTCGCGAACTCGTTGGCAGGTTCCGAACCGGCCACACCGCCGTCCCGGCCTCGCCGCGTACTTCCTCCTGCTGATCCCCTTCGCGGCCTGCCAGGACCCGGTACCCCCCAACCAGGCTCCGGTATCCACCACCCCGATCCCGGATCAGGAGTTCCTGCGGGGCGACCGCGTCCAGATCTCGATGTCCCCGCACTTCAGCGACCCGGACGGCGACCCCCTCACCTACACCGCCACCTCGTCGAACACCGAGGTTGCGGCCCTGTCGGTGTCGGGCGCCACGGTCACCGTTGCAGCGGACGCTCAGGGCACCGCCACCGCGACCGTCACCGCCACCGACCCGGGCGGCCTGTCCGCATCGCAGAACTTCCAGGTCACCATTCCCAATCGCTCGCCCGAGGTCACCGCCCCGATCACCCTGGTGAGAATCGGCACCGGCGAACCCGTCACACTGGACATGTCCCTGTACTTCACCGACCCCGACGGGGACCCTCTCGCCTACACGGCCGCATCCTCGGATTCGGCGGTGGTGCGCCTGTCGGTGTCCGACGCCGCGGTCGAGGTGATGCCGGTGAGCCTCGGAACCGCCTCGGCCACCATCACTGCGACGGATCCGGGCGGCCTGTCCGTCTCCCAGATGTTCACGGTGACCGTCGTGCCGTCGGAGCGTGATGCCCTTGCGGCACTGTACAATGCAACCAACGGCGACAACTGGGCCGACAACACGAACTGGATGACCGACAGGCCGCTTGGCCAGTGGTTCGGCGTAGAAGTATCGGCGGGACAGGTGATCCTTGTTGACCTCTGGGAGAACAACCTGAGCGGGACGATTCCGCCGGAAATAGGGAACCTGGGTGGACTCGAGCGGTTGGAGCTGGGGAACAACAGGATCGAAGGCGAAATCCCGCCCGAGATCGGCAACCTCACCGAGCTGTACTACCTGTCCCTCGGGCTCAACAATCTGACGGGGGAGATTCCGCCCGAGATCGGCAACCTGACCGGACTCCGGCAGTTGAGGCTCTTCTCCAATGACCTGAGCGGCTCGATCCCCCCGGAGATCGGCAACCTGACGCAACTCTGGTCAATATGGGCGAGCTTCAACGAATTCACGGGCCCGCTGCCGCCTGAGATCGGCAAGCTCGCCAACCTGAACAGCGTGTGGCTCTACTGGAACAGGATCGAGGGACCGCTTCCCGCGGAGCTCGGGGACGCCGCCAACCTCAGGGACCTGCGCCTGGAATTGAACGAGATCAGCGGCCCATTGCCTCCCGAGCTCGGCAAGCTGGACAAGCTCGAGCGGCTCGAACTCAGCGTCAACCGTCTGAACGGCCCGATTCCGCCGGAGTTCGGCAACCTCTCCAGTCTCAGGACGCTGGCCATTCACAGCTATGAGAACAGGCTGACGGGGGAGCTTCCGGCGGAGCTGGGCAGGCTGAACAACCTCGTGGAGCTGATATTGCCCGGCAACGAACTCACCGGGGAGATCCCGCCCGAATTCGGCAACTTGCGCGCCCTTGAGAACATGACGCTCGACGGCAACAGGCTCATCGGAGGGCTTCCGCCGGAGCTCGGCGACCTGGCCAATCTCCGGATCCTGCAACTGGCGGGCAACGAGTTGAGCGGCCCGGTCCCGCCCGGGTTCGGTGGTCTGGCGGAGCTCCGGCAGCTGACGGTCTCGAACAACCCGGCCATGGCCGGTGAGCTTTCCGGCGAACTGACGGACCTGTCCAACCTCAATACCCTGGCGACCGGCGGCACCGAGCTGTGCGCTCCCCGGGACTCCGACTTTCAGGTGTGGCTCAGGGGGGTGCAAAAGCGCAGAGTCCGCACATGCGGTGTTTCCGGGAACGTGTACCTGACCCAGCCGGTGCAGTCGAGAGACTACCCCGTTCCTCTGGTGGCGGGAATGAAGGCGCTGATCAGGGTTTTCCTGACCGCGTCCGGGACCAACGATGAGGACATTCCCGGCGCCTTGGCCAGATTCTACGCCGACGGCAGCGAGATCCACTCGCAACGCCTTGCCGGCAAGGCGGGACCGATCCCGACGGAGGTGCTGGAGGGCGACCTGTCGAAGTCGCTCAACGCGGAGGTCGGACCGGACGTGATCCGGTCGGGACTGGAGGTGGTGATCGAAGTCGACCCGGTCGATGCGGAGTTCGGCGTTCCCGCCCGCATCCCGGCGACGGGGCGTCTGCAGGTTGAGGTGTACCCGGTGTCGCTGTTCGACGTGATGGCGATCCCGTTTCTCTGGACCCCGGATCCCGACAGCTCGATCATCGGCACTGTCGCCGAGCTGGCCGAAGACCCCGAGGGCCATGACCTGCTCCGCGAGACACGCGACCTTCTCCCGGTCAACGCGCTGGATGTCACGGCGCACGATCCCGTGTCGACATCGAGCAACTATCCGATCACGCTGCTCATGCAGGCCGAGGCCATTCGCGTCGCGGAGGGCGGCAGCGAGTATTACATGGGGACCATGAGCGGGGTCGGTGGGGGAATCGCCGGGGTGGGATTCGTCCCCGGCAAGTCGACCTTCTCGATACCCGACGCGAAGGTGATCGCTCACGAGTTCGGCCACAACCTGAGCCTCCTGCACGCACCCTGCCGCGTGGACGGAGACCCGGCCTACCCCTACGCGGGCGGACGGATTGGCGCCTGGGGCTGGGATGGAAGTCAGCTGATCGAACCCGGCGCACGCGACCTGATGGGCTACTGCCGACCGAACTGGATCAGCGATTTCCATTTCACGAACGCGCTACGCTACCGGGCAAGCGTAGGGGACACAATCGCGGAGATGTCCCGTTCGCCCGTCAGGTCGCTGCTGGTGTGGGGGGGCATCGGAGAAGACGGCCAGCTGTTCCTCGAGCCGGCGTTCGCCCTCGACGCACCGCCGTCGTTGCCGCGCGGAGTCGGCGACCACCGCCTGGTCGGAAGAGACGGCGACGGCCGCGAACTCTTCTCTCTCTCGTTCGAAATGCCGGTGATGGCGGACGGGGAGGGCGCGGCGGCTTTCGTCTTCGCGCTCCCGGTTCAGGAGGAGTGGGAACGCCTCGCGAGCATCACGCTCTCCGATTCCGGCGATTCGGTCACCCTGGACGGCGACAGCGAACGAGCCATGGCGATCCTGCGCGACCGCATGACGGGGCAGGTCGTCGCCATTCTGGACGACCTGCACCCGAGGACGAGGACCCGCGCCGACGCGATGGCCCTCCTCTCACCCGGACCGGATTTCATCCTGCGGTTCAGCCGGGGAATCCCGGACAGGGAGGCCTGGCGATGACCTGAATCGGGGCGGCTCGTGGCCCCGGCTCAGCTCTCCTCCTCCTCTTCCTCCGTAAAGTCGATCCGGTAGTAGGACCGTTTCGACGGGCCGCACCGAAACAGCGATGCCCATACGCCTTCGGCAGTGATCGGTCCGGCCAGTTCGCACTCGCCAAGGGTTGGCAACGTGAAGTCGATTACGCGGGTTTCAGGATCATCGAACGGAACCTGAATGCCTGATCCCTTGGTCACGTAGTAGCACGGTGATCCCGTATCGTCCAGCCACCATAGTTCACACGGGTCCGGTTGCGTCTCATAGATCGATATGGTCGCGTGAACGACGTTGGTCTGGGTATCGCGATCGTGAAAGACGTAAACCCATGTGGTATCGGCTAGCGTCGTGTCGGCGGCGGCGGCGTTGGACGCCATCGGGATGGCGATGCCGGACCATACTTCCACGTAGTTTTCTTCCGGGTCCGTCAGTCCGCAGCCCGTTAGACCTATGAGCAGTGCCAGGGTGATCGTCTTCATGGGGTTGACCTTATCCTTTAGGGGGTTATGCGCGTGAACCGCTCGTCATTGAATTCCAACGAGGGATTCCCTGCGCCCGGCGACCTCGACTTTTGCCGGTCTCACCATAACGGAACACTCCCTGGCTCGCCACTCCGCGCGGTTGGCAACCGAAAACTGGAAGTTGGTGTCCTCGCCTTCCACCTCGACACCAAAGCTGAATGCGGCATCCAACGCTCCGGCGCCTCGCCGCGCCAGGGTTAACTCGACCCTGACCCCAATTCAACATGGACGCTGTACCAGGTGAAGCTCTCACCCGAAGCGTCCAGCGTGACGGGCTTGCTCTCTCCCGCCGCAAGGCTGACCCTCGGCGTCGGGCCGAGTTCGGTCCCGTTGGACAGGTGGATCTCAACGCGCACGTCGGTGACGGTCGTGTCGTTGTTGTTGGTCACGGTGCCGTCGAAACGCTCGGTGGAAGAGTTGTAGCTGATGACCAGCGTTACCCCGTTGCGGGTCTCCGTCGCGGTCTCCGACGGATCGTAGCGTGTGCCCGACTCGCCGGGCTCGGTGGGGGTGTCGCACGCCGCGGCGATCATGGTCAGGAGAGCCAGGGCAACGGCGCGGCCGGTGAATGTCTGTCTTGTCATTGGTGTTTTCCTTGAATTTGTGGTGGATAACGAGGTTTACAGCGTCCCACGGATTTGCGATGCGGGACCGTGCTCGCCCCGCTCGCGCAGTTCATGTTCGCGCGACAGTCCATGTTCCCCCGTCTCCGCACCCTCGAGAACGCGGCGGTCCTCGTGGGACCGGTCCGTGCCCGGAGCCATGACCGGAGCGAGCAACGGGGCCAGCGCCAGGAGGCCCACCGCGCTCAATCGCCGCCGGGTGCGGGATGGCGCCCGCAGTGAACCGTGTTCGCTCATGAGCCGCCGAACCCGCCGTTCCAGCTGCGAGCGGCGCCTGCCGATGCACGGAACCGGGCTGTGGCGGTCGCCACGGACGACCCACCGGGCCACTTCCGTAAGGCAGCTCGCCATGGCGAAGCGGTCATCGAACTGGTTGGCCGCCCAGTCGTCGCACAGTTCTTCGGCGGCCATTCGCAGCTCGCGCATGGCGAGCCGGAAGAGTGGCTGAAAGAAGAAGACCGCCTGCAGGACGTTCAGCACGGACAACCGGATCGTGTCGCGGCGCAAGTGGTGAGCGACTTCGTGGCCCAGAAGCGCGCGGAGCTCTCCCTCGTCCAGCTCATGGAGTGCGCGCACGGGCACGCAGATCTCGCGGCGCGTCCCCACGCCCAGTGCAACCGGCGAGCCCAGGTGGTGGCTCTCCGTCAGGCGTGGCGGCGTGGCCAGGCCCGCCCTCGCGCCAAGTGCTGCCAGTGCACGCGAGGCCCGGGGATCGGTGACCGGCTCGCGGTCGCGAAGGCGCCGCCGGAGCTTCTCCAGCCGAAGGAGATAGAGGGCGAGCAGACCACCAGCCAGCGAGACCCACGGGATGCCGGCCGGGGCTGGCAAGCTCGCATCGGCGCCGCCTTCGTTGCGGTGGACTTCTCCGCCAGCCGGCACGGGGCCGGAAGCCTCTCCGTCCCTGTGGCCGGGTTCTCCGGACGCGTGCTCCCCTCCGGTCACGACCGAGGGAACGGGAAGGCGCCACACCGCCGAGTCCGGCGAGGCCAGGGTGTGAACCGTGGGAGTGATCAGGCTGGCGGCCAGCGCCGTACACCAGATCGTTTCCCGCAGGCGCGCGTGGATCCCGGGAAACAGGCGCACGCTCAGCCAGGCAAGCCCGAGCCAAAGCGTGCTGTGGACCAGGAACGTGAAGAGCCAGCTGGTCATTTCGCGTCCCCCTCCCGCTTCCTCGAGACCATCGCCCCGAGATCCTCCAGATCCCCGGCATCGACCTCGCCGGACCGGACAAGATGATTGACCAGCGCCGCACTGTCACCGGAGAAAAGCCGCTGAACCAGGTCGGCCACCATCCCCTTGCGCACATCGGCCTCGGCGATCGCGGGCCGGTAGATGAACTGCCGCCCGTTCGTGCGGTGCTCCACGCAACCGTATTCCTCCAGCTTGCGCAGCATCGTCTTGATCGTCGTGACCGCAAGGCCGCGCTCTTCGAAGAGCGCCCGGTGCACCTCGATCGCCGGAGCCTCGCCGCGCTCCCACAGCACGCGCATGATGGCGAGCTGCAGGTCTCCGAGTTGCCGCTTCCGCTTCATCTGGACTCTCCGTGGATGTGGATTGTCGATTACTCGGGTAGTTACTACTCAGGTAGTCATTCAGAAGTTCCCCCCGGCTGCCCGCTTACCTGGCCCTGGCCCTGAGGTCGGCCTCGAACGCACGCATCTCGCCACGGAGAATCTGGAGCTGGTTGAACACCGGCCGGTACGCGGCGCCGAGCGGGCGGGCACCCTCGCCGCCTCCTTCACCCCCGCCGTGTTCGCCGCGACCCTCGCCGCGACCTTCGCCGCCACCGTGCTCACCGGGACCCTCGCCGCCCTCTTCTCCACCAGCGCCGTGTCCCGCCTCGACGCCGGCTTCGGGGTGACTGATCCAGGCATTGAAGTCATTGCCGAAGGCGCCCAGCTCGACCGGCACCGTCTGGCCCGGAGCGACATCGATCCGCTTCGTCGGGCCGAGCTCCGTGCCGTTGTCCAGATGGACCTCGACGCGCACCTGCGAGAGGGTCTGCCGGGTCGTGTTCGTCACCGAACCCACGAAGACCTCCGTCCTGGGGTTGAACTGCAGGACCAGCCGGGCCCCGTTCCCAAAGACCTCGTCCTGCTTCGTCATCTTCGGCATGTAGGCGCCCCCCTCCTCGCCTCCGCCGTGCTCGCCGCGGCCCTCGCCGCGTCCTTCACGCCCCCCGTGCTCGCCGGCTCCCTCCCGCCGTTCGCGGACTGCCGGCTGGCCCGCCTGCGGCGCGGCCGTCCGGGCACTCAGCCCTGCCGCCAGCCGCATCTCCCGCAGATCGGCCCGCGCCAGCTTCACGAGACCATAGAGCATCTCCGCGTCCGTGCTCTCCTGCGTCGTCTGCTGCTCCTCCGCCACGGGTGCGACAGGCTGCTCGCCGTCCGCGTAGGCGGCAAAACCGGCCCCGGCGACGCCAAGCACCGTCAGGGATATCATCGCGATCTTCATCGTCGTTTTCCTTTCGGAATCGGGGTAGTGCCCCGCGGCGACACTCGCGCCGCGCTCTGACGACTACCACACTAGTTGACTACTGTGATAGTCTATATGGAGCGCGAAAGTTCCACAAGGGAGGGGACGGGGAACTCCAGCACGCCGGCAAATCCGTGCAGCCAGCGGGTTCCAGGTCCCTGCGCGACCCGATGCCTCGGCGAAGCAAAGTTTGGCCTCGCGGCGTTTGATTATCGCGATTTTATCTCGTATTATGCTCGCCTTATCGTGAAAATCTCACGGATCTTAGCCCCACGAGCGCACCGTCTTAGCGACAGTGGAAGGTGGCGCCACGATCGGCAGTGACATCACGAGTGGCCGAGCCTTCAGCATCCGCTCGTCCCACGCACATCCCCCAAGCGAAAGCAGAGACAGGCCGATGTCCGTTACGCCCCGTATTCGCTCCCTGCGTCCGATGGTCGCCACGTCGACGCTCATCACCGCCGTCTGGCTCGCTTCCTGCGACGATCCCGTCACGACGCCCCCCGAAAGCGCACCTCACCCGGACACGCTACAGTCCACCGCGGCCTCTGGCGGCCAGACGGGCGTATGCGACCGCACCTGGCAGGTTCGCGACGAGATCATGGACGAGGTGGGGAAGGACGACTGCGCCGAGGTCACCGACGAAGATCTTGCGGGAATCGGCTACCTGAGCCTGGAACGGTACGGATTCCGCCTGGAAGGCGAGTCGTTGTGGTCGCATCCATGCGAGGATGAGGCCAGCCGGGAACCCGCCACGAGGTGGGATGGCGGAATGACATCGTTGCAGTCGGGAATCGGCAAGCCCCTGTGCCCGATGGTACCCCTCTCCAGAGAGGGTCTTCTGGCCGGCGCCGCCAACGACACCACGAGGATCACCGAACTGAAGGAAGGCGACCTTGACGGGCTCACCAACCTCTGGTTCCTCAGCTTCGAGGGGCACGGACTCCGGGCGCTGCCCGAAGGGATCTTCGATGACCTCGGCAACCTCACCGAGCTGTCCTTTTCGCTGAACGCCTTCAGAACCCTGAGAGAGGACGTTTTCGACGCCCTCGGCAGCCTGGAGGAACTCGACCTGTCCGGCAATCTGCTCGTCACCCTCCCCGAGGACGTCTTCGATGGGCTGGATGCCCTGCAGGAACTCGATCTGTTCCTGAACAGTCTGCATGCGCTGCCCGCGGGTGTCTTCGACGGACTGGAGAGTCTGGAGACTCTGGACCTGCGACTCAACCGGCTCACGGCAATCCCCGGGAACATCTTTGATGGACTCGGCAGTCTGACCGCGTTGTTGCTCGACCAGAATCGGGTCAGGGAACTGCCGGACGGTGTTTTCGACGGCCTCGACAATCTGGCGGTCCTGTGGATGGACTACAACGGATTCACCGAGCTGCCGGAGGGTGTCTTCCGGGACCTCCGATTCCTCGACGAACTCACCCTCATCGGCAACGGCCTCGCGAAGCTCCCCGAAGACGCTTTCGAGGGACTCGACCGCCTGTCCGCCCTGTTGCTCCCCTACAATCGGCTTGCCGAGATACCCGAGGGCGTATTCGACGGGCTCGGCGACCTGGAGGAACTCGTGCTGGCCTACAATCAGCTCGACTCGCTTCCCCAGGGTGTCTTCGACGGCCTCGACAACCTCGAGGAACTGTATCTGAGCGACAACCCGCTGTCGGAACTCCCGGCGCAGGTCTTCGACGAACTCGACGACCTGGTGCTCCTGGACCTTTCCAGCAACCGGCTCGAGACGCTCCCCCCAGGTGTCTTTGAGGGCCTCGACAACCTTGAGGCTCTGGCTCTCTACAACAACCGGCTGACGTCCCTTCCGGGGGGGATCTTCGACGACCTCGGCGATCTCCAGCTTCTTGCCCTGATCGGAAACCGGCTCAGCACCCTCCCCGCGGGTGTCTTCGACGGCCTCGACAATCTTCTTCAGCTTACGCTGGAGGACAACCGGCTGACCACGCTTCCCGAGGGCATCTTCGACGACCTCGGCGACCTGCAGGTTCTCGTTCTGGCCGACAACCGGCTGGTTTCGCTGCCCGATGGCGTGCTGGACCCCCTCAACGATCTCCGAGGCGTGAACCTTCGCGGCAACAATCTCACCGAGCTGCCGCCCGGGCTGTTGGCGGGTCTCAACGACCTGGAGGCCGTGTGGCTGCACGAGAATCCGGGGGCCCCGTTCCCCTTCCACCTCGAACTGAAGCGCACGGACGACACGAACCAGCTGGCCCCTCCTCCGGCGACGGTCGAGGTCCGCGTGACGGAGGGCGCGCCCTTCGAGGTGTCGATCGCGCTTTCGTCGCGGGGAGGTACGCTGGATGACTCCGAGGTCGAGGTCTCGGTGGGTGACACGGAGAGCCGGAGCGTGATTGCGAGCGCCGAAGCGTCGGTCGCCCATTCGGTGGCCATCGACTCGATCTGGGACGAACTGTCCTGGTTCGACGAAGACGAATACCTGGGTTTCGAGTTCGTCATCGGGGCGCCGCTGGTACTGGCCAATCCCGCCGAGGTCACGGTGGACATCCCGGCCGTCTACCTGACCCAGGGGGCGCAGTCGGTGGACGGCGCGGTGCCGCTCGTAGCCGGACGCCAGGCCCTGCTGCGGGTCTTCGCCACCGCCGAGGTGGACAACGACTTCGATCCCGAGGCCCGGGCCACCTTCCACTTCGGCGACCGGTCCGTCGAGGTCGATCTCACGCCGCCGGCCGTCATGCCGCGCGCCGTGGACGAAAGCCGGCTCGATGCGTCGTTCACCGGGGTCGTCCCGGCGGCGGCGATGGTGCCCGGTGTCGAGATGGTGGTCGAGCTGGACCGCACCGACGTCATTCCGGCGGCGGAGGGCAGCCGGATGCGGGTGCCGGCGACCGGACGCATGGCCCTCGATGTCGTCGAACTCGACACCTTCGACCTCAAGATCGTGCCCATCGCCTTCGGGTCCGCTGCGCCCGGGCGCAACGACGCCGTGGAGTCTCTTGCCAGGGACATGGCCGGAAGCGACACCCGAGGCGCCCTCCGGCCCACGCGGTCGCTGCTGCCGGTCGCGGAGATGAACGTTACCGCCAGGGAACGCTACGTGACGTGGGCCGACACGCTGCCGGATGGCATCCTGGCCCTCGTGAATGAAATCACATTGCTGAGGCACGTCGAAGCCGACGGCACCGACACCCACTACCACGGCATATTCGCCGCGCCCGCCGCTCGGTATCCCGATTACTGGGAAGGGATCCTGGGCATCGCCTACATCGCCGGCTGGAGCGGTCTGTCCGTCTCTCACCGAATAGACGGGCAGTATGACCCCGGGTTCCCCGTTACGGTTGCCCACGAACTGGGCCACAACCTGGGTCTGTACCACGCACCCTGCGGCTATCCGGACGGCGTCGACCCGCGGTATCCCTACTACGACGGAAGCATCGGGATCTGGGGTCACGAGTTCGGCGGCGGCGACCGGTTCGGGCGTCTGCTGAGTCCGCGCAGGCACGCCGACATCATGTCCTACTGCGTACCGGCGGGTGTCAGCGACTTCAGCTTCACGAGCGCGCTGGACTACCGGGTCGCGATTTCCGCGTCGTTGGAGGCCGGGCCGGCGGTGGCTCGCGAGACGCTGTTGCTGTGGGGTTCCATCCGGGACGGCGAGCTCAGGCTGGAGCCCGTCTTCGAGTGGACCGGCCCGGTCAGGCTCCCGGAGTCGGCGGGCCCGTATCGCCTGGTTGGGGCGGACGAAACGGGACAGCCGCTATTCGACCTGCGGTTCACCCCGGAAGAAACGGGGAACGGGGACAGGGGATTCCTCTTCGCCGTCGAGACCCGGGAGCATTGGGCCGCGAGCCTGGCCACGGTGACGCTGAGCGGGCCGGAGGGTTCCGTCGTCGCGGGCGGCGGTGATGGGGGATGGGGACTCGGCGCTATCGTCACCGACCGGGCAACGGGGCGCATCGTGACGATCGCCAGGGACTGGGACGGCGTGCTGGAGCGCGAGGGCGGGTTCCCGAGGGCGCTGGGATCCCGGGACGGGGTGGTCATCAAGCGTAGCCTGCCGCTGGCCAGGCCGGCTGGAGGCTGACCGGCCCGGGTACTCCACCTGAACCCCTGACCTGAGCTTGTTGAGTCGCTCGATTATCGCTATTCTGCCTCACTTTCGTCAGAAAAAGTCATCGAATAGTCGCAAATAAGCCATCAGTGCTACAGCCGCGTAATCGGGCAGTCGGCTGCTGGGAGCCCCATGCCTTTGGAGGTCTGGACACGCGGAATCCGCGGGAGACCGACCGGGTGAGCGGCCCTTGGTGAGCGAATCAGGACCCGCTGGAAAGGAAGCAGGTTGATGTACCACCCGAAGACTTCTCGATCTCTGGGGATGCAGTACGATGCGGTGGGAGGATGGACCCCGCGCCTGGCCCTGGTGCTCGCATGCGCGTGGCTGACCGCCTGCGCCGACGAAAGCATGCCGCCGCCGACACCCGCCACGCTGTCGATCACGAACACGCCGACGGAATTGATGGCCGTGGGCGACACCGTGCGCCTCGAAGTGGAGGTGCGGGACCAGTCCGGACAGGCCATGGAAGGACGGACGGTCGTCTGGGTGAGCGACGACCCCTCGATTGCAACCGTCAGCGAGTCCGGCGTCGTCAAGGCCGTGGGTGTGGGCACGGCGACGATCATGGCCGAGACGGGCAGCGCATCCGCGAGCGTTCAGCTCTCGGTGGCAGCTGCCGAATACTGGATGCTCGTCGCCTTCTACTACGCGACGGGCGGTGACGAGTGGACGAACAACGACGGGTGGTTGGAGAGTCAGTCGCTTGGGAACTGGCACGGCGTGGATGTGGACACCGCGGGCCGCGTCTCGCGGCTGAGGCTCCCGGAAAACAACCTGACGGGTCGGATTCCGCCGCTAGTGGGCGAATTCGCCAGGCTGGAGTGGCTGAACCTCTCCGACAACGACCTTGGCGGGCCGATTCCGCCGGCCCTCGGGAAGCTCTCCGAGCTCGAGTTCCTGTGGCTCGGTCAAAACGAACTCGATGGCCCCATTCCGCCGGAACTCGGGCAGCTTGACGCGCTTGGCGGACTGTCGCTGAGCCACAATGCCCTGTCGGGGCCCCTGCCGGCCGAACTGGGTGGACTCGGAAGCCTGGATTCCCTGCTGATCGGCGACAATCCGCTCTCGGGCCCGTTGCCGGCTGCGCTGACCGGGTTGTCGCTGACAACCTTCGGCTACGCCAACACGGATCTTTGCGTCCCCGGCGGCGAGGAGTTCCAGGCATGGCTGGAGTCCATTGCCAACCACCACGGGACGGGCACCGGGTGCGATGCTCCCGTGTCGGACCGCGACATTCTCGTGCGGCTGTACGAGGTGACCGACGGACCGAATTGGACTAACAGCGAGAACTGGTTGACGGAGGCTCCGCTGGCGGACTGGCACGGGATTGTGACCGACGAGTCCGGTCGCGTGACGCATTTGACTCTTCGAAACAACGGCCTTCGGGGCCGGATACCCGCGGAGCTCGGCAATCTGGCGAGGCTGGAGGTCTTGGTCCTCGGGGAGAATGACCTGACGGGCTCGATCCCGCCCGAGCTCGGTGACCTGGAACAGCTGGAACTGCTATGGCTCTTCGACAACGATCTTACCGGCACGATCCCAGCAGCGTTGGGCGGCCTAGGCAGCCTCAAGACGCTGGTTTTGAGTGGGAACATTTTGACCGGGGCGATCCCGCCCGAGCTCGGTGACCTGAAGAATCTCTCGAGCGAGCTGATCCTTTCAGACAACGACTTGGAGGGCCCGATTCCGACAACCCTCGTTGGGCTGGGTGTGTACAGGTTCCACTGGTATGGGAACCGAAAGCTGTGCGCGCCCGGCGTCGGTGAGTTCTGGGCGTGGCTGGAGAGCGTGCAGGACACCTGGGGACCCTTGTGCAACCAGTCCGACGTAGACGTGCTGAAAGGGCTGTTCGAGGCAGTCGGCGGCCCGGAGTGGACGAACGCCGACGGCTGGCTCAGCGGGCCGGTACTGGACGGATGGTAGGGCGTGAGCGCCGACTCTCTGGGCCGTGTGACGGAACTCGATCTGACGGGAAACGGGCTGGATGGACAGCTCCCGGCCACTCTGGGCGACTTGGTCCAGGCAACGGAACTGCGACTGGGTGGCAACGCTGAGCTTTCCGGCCGCCTGCCGGGGTCGCTCGTCAACCTCTCACTCCGGGTGTTGCACTATGCCGGCACCGACCTTTGCGAGCCCGCCGACGACGGATTTCAAGAGTGGATCAACGGCATCGATTCCTACAACGGCACGGATGTGGAGTGTCCGCCGTTTTCGGATCGCGAAATCCTGGAGGTTTTCTATCACTCGACCGGCGGGCCGGATTGGGGCGACAGCGAGAACTGGCTGACCGATGCTCCGCTGGACGAATGGGCCGGCGTGGACACCAACGTGGATGGCGAAGTTACGGTGCTGAGTCTGACTCGGAACAATTTGAGCGGTCGGCTGCCTCCGGAAACCGGGGACCTGTCGATGCTGGAGGTGCTGAACTTGTGGCTCAACGGGATGGAGGGCCCGGTGCCGCCGCAACTGGGACGTCTGTCACGGCTGGAGTATCTCGATCTCAGCTACAACCGGTTCTCGGGTGCGATTCCCGTCGAACTGTGGGAACTGGCGAATCTCGAGCAGTTATGGCTGGAAGCGAACGAGCTTTCCGGGCCGATCCCCCCCGAGCTGGGCAGCCTTCCGAAACTTTGGCGTATGGTGATGTACGGCAACGCACTCACGGGAACCGTCCCGGGCGAGCTGGGCGGACTGGGCGAGCTGAAAACGCTCATCTTGAACGACAACGAGCTCACGGGGTTGGCGGATGAGATCGGAGACCTGCAATCCCTGGAGGTTCTGGACGTCAGCGGCAACAGCATGTCGGGCCCGCTGCCCGAGCAGCTGGGCTGGCTGCCGCAAATCCAATCCCTGAAATTGGACCGCAACGACTTCAGTGGAGCGGTGCCGTCGTCCTATGGAGACATTGCGACGCTGCGCGACCTGTCCGCTTCCGGTAACGAGGAGCTGTCGGGCCCGCTACCGGCCGCACTGACCGACCTGAGCCTGAGGAGCCTCGTGTTCGGCGACACGGAGGTGTGTGCGCCGGACACACGGACGTTCCAGGAGTGGCTGCACGAACTGCCGCGCGCCTACGTGAAGAGCTGCGGCACCGGAGGGGGCACGCCGGTGTACCTGACGCAGGCGGTGCAGTCGATCGATCACCCCGTGCCGCTGGTAGTGGGCGATTCGGCCCTGCTCAGGGTGTTCGTGACCGCCAACAGCTCGACGAACGAACCGCTGCCCGAGGTGCGGGCGCGGTTCTACCTCGCCGGAAGCCTGACGCATACGGCGAACGCGGCCCGCGGCACGGCGTCCATCCCGACGACGGTGGATGAAGGCCGGCTCGACAAGTCGGTCAACATCGTGGTCCCGGCCTCGGTGATCCAGCCGGGGCTCGAGATGGTCGTGGACGTCGATCCGGACGGCGAGGTGCCTTCGTCGCTCGGCGTGAGGGAGCGCATCCCGGCCAGCGGCCGCCTCGAGCTGGATGTGCGCGACATGCCCACGCTGCCCCTGACCATCGTGCCGCTGCTCTACGAGCCGGACCCGGACACGGCCTACGCGGCGCAGGCCGAAGAGCTCACGGACGACCACGAGCTGCTGCACGACACGCGAACGCTTCTGCCGGTCGGGGACATCGACGTGGAAATCCACGAGCGCGTGTGGACCAGCACGAGAGACTGGTGGACCATGGCCGGCGAAGTCGACGCACTGCGCGTCGCCGAGGGCGGTGTCGGCTACTACATGGGGATCATCGAGATTCGCGGCGGTATCGCCTACGGCATCGGGTCGTGGACTTCGATTTCGCTGCTCGACGCGCACGTCATGGCGCACGAGCTCGGCCACAACATGTACCTGCGCCACGCGCCGTGCGGCGGGGCGGGCGGCCCCGACCCGAGCTACCCGCATGTTCGGGGATCGTCGGGCGCGTGGGGCTACGATTTCGCCGCCGACCGCCTGGTGGACCCGGCGGACGAGTACGACCTGATGTCCTACTGCGGCCCCGCGTGGGTCAGCGACTACCATTTCACCAACGCGACCAAGCGGCGGCTGAAGGAGGAGACGGAGAACATGGCCGCGGCAATGGCGGCCTGGCCGACGCAGGCGCTGCTGCTGTGGGGCGGCGTGGACCCCGACGGCAACATCGGGCTGGAGCCGGCGTTTGTGGTGGACGCACCGCCGGTGCTGCCGGCGAACCCGGGACCCTACCGGATCACGGGGCGCGACGGCGCGGGCGGAAGCCTGTTCTCGGTCAACTTCGAGATGGCCGAGCACCTGGACGGCGATGGCGAGGCCAAGGGCTTCGTTCTGGCGCTGCCCGTGCAACCCGGCTGGGACGCATTGGTGAGCATCGTGCTGGAGGGGCCCGAGGGGACGGTCGCCGTCGACCGTGAGAGCGGCGATCCGGTCACCCTGCTGCTCGACCCCACGACCGGCAGGGCGCGCGGCTTCCTGCGCGGGGACCGGGTCGGCGGTCTGCCGGAGCCGGGCCTCGAGGCGCTGGTCAGCAGGGGCGTGCCAGGGGGGCTGAACTGATTTAGCCCTCCCGCCAGCCCGTCCCCGACCCAGCCCCTCGCTTGCCGCATCACCCCATTATCGCTATTCTGTCTCGACATTCTCACGCCATATCTTCGAATAATCATGCAGCGTCCCGCCACCGTTATAACGACGTACCGGCTGTCTGCCTGCGGAGATTCCCGTGTCCCGGAGTTCTCCACCCACGGATTCGGCGTAAGATGGAGCGCGATCCTGCGCGGTACCGGCCCTGGGTCCACAGGCGCGCCGCCACGATGAGCCACATCGATCCAACGGCCACGATCCACTCGACGGCCAGCGTCGATCCGTCCGCCACCGTGGAAGCCGGCGCCATGATCGGTTGCGATGTCACCGTCGGCCGCAACGCGCACATCGGTGTCAACGCCATCATTCAGCCGGGCGTGTCCGTGGGCGAGTACGCGACCGTCCGGGACGAGGCGCTGGTTGGGCCGGGAACGAAGCTTGGGCCCGGGTCCACCACGGGACGGGCCGCCCGGATCGGCCCGCAGGTCGAAGTGGGGACACGCGCCGTCCTGGGCGACCGCACCCATATCGAGTCCGGATCGCGGATCTCCGCTGGAGCGCTGGTCGAGCAGCGCACCACGCTGCGCAAGGGTGCCCTGGTCGACCGCGACGCCAGGGTCGGCAGCCGTGTCTCGGTGGGTCCCCGTGCGTGGATAGGCGCGGGTGCCCGGATCGGTTCGCGGACCGCGCTCGGGGCTCGGGTGGTCGTCGGCTCCAACGCCGAGGTCGGGAACCGCGCCCGTCTGGAGCAGGGAATACGGGTTCCCAGCAATACGGTCGTGCCGCCGCGGACGCGCAACATGGCTGGTGCCTCGTCATGAACGGCGCCGGCGGAAACGGGCGGGGCCTCCCGGTCGGCGATGAAGCCCGGATCGATCCGCAGCAGGGGTATGCGTTCATGAAGGCCCATCGGGACGAATTCCCGGTCCTCGCGATGTGCAGGGCACTCGGCCTGTCGCCCAGCGGGTACTACGACTGGTTGAAGCGGGCTTCCTCGGAGGATGCGCGGCGCGGCGGCGACGCTTCGGACGGCGTTCCGGACGATCCGGCAAGAGAGCGGTGGGAAGTGCGGATGACCAGGGGAGGGGAATGGAGCGCGTCCCCCGCACGCAAGCTGCCCTGACGGGGGATTGCCGATGGCGGGAAACAGGGAGCGGTATTCGCCGGAGCTCAGGAGGCACTTGGTCGAGCTCGTGAGGAGCGGGCGCCGCCCCCGTTCCCTTGCGCGGGAGTTCGAGCCCTCGGAGCAGACGATCCGGAACTGGGTCAAGCAGGCGGATCTGGATGAAGGGCGGCGTGGCGACGGGATCAGGACCGAGGTGCGGGCGGAACTGCGGCGTTTGAAGCGCGACAACAAGCGGCTCAGGGTTGAGCGGAAGATCCTGCGGCGGGCCGCCGCCTGGTTTGCGGACGAGAAGAAGGCCGGTGATAGCCTGGCGCAGGGCGGGCGTCGTGACCCGCGAGCCGTGTCGCCCAACTATCTCCAAAGCGACAGAAAAAGGTCCGATTCTTGACTGTTGTGGGGAAACCTGACCGCCGGCGACCCGCAAATGCGGTGTTCGCGTCGTTTGCGGCGACTTGGAGGGCCTCGCATATGCCCCGCTGTGACGGATATGTGTTCATTGGGTATACCCAACAATCCATGAGTCGTTTCTGCAAGATATCATGCGATTTTCGCCTGTATGACTGCAAAGCGAATGTCAAATAAAATATCATCCGTCATAACGGAACAGCTCGATCCGTTTTCACGGATACAATACAATTGGGATTTGGTTACTTGTATCCCTGCGAGTGAACTTGGACTAAGCGCAGGAATTACATGATGGTATCCGAAAACACCGCATTGTCCATGTCCTTCGTGAACCCAATAATTGTATATACGTCATAAGTGGGACAACCTGTCCCGCTACACGGAATACCATAACCTTGGCACCGTTTTTGCCACATAGCGGGGCACGTAACCGCGCCCCCGACGGACCGGGGCCACCTACAAACCGTTCCTCAACTGGAGAAGAACGAAATGAGCAGACTCAAGCTACTGGCGGCAGCCATGTTGCTTGCGCTCCCGATCATCAGCGCATGCGGGGAGACTCCTCCTCCGCCTCCGCCGACCGGCTCGATTGACGGGCTGGTATCGATCGAGGGCCAGGGGATCGACGGAGTTTCCGTCACCCTTAGCAACGGCGCGACCGTCACCACGGCGAACGGAGGCATGTTCCGGTTCGACGGCGTCGAAGCCGGAGCATACACGGTCACCATCAGCAACTACCCGGACGACGCGAGCTTCAACCAGACGTCGGCCGCGGCGACGATCGCCACCGATGGCGAGAACGTCACCGTGAACTTCCCGGGCGACTGGATCCGGACCTCCGCCATCATGGGGACGGTCACGGTCGAGAACGAGGGCCTCAGCGGCGTGACGGTCACACTCTCGGGCATGAGTGATTCCGAGACCCTGACGGACGCCAATGGCCAGTATGCGTTCAGCGGCCTGCGCGCGGGGACCTATACCGTGCAGATCTCGGGGTTCGACGAGGAAGATGTCGCATTCGGCTCGACCCAGAAGTCACCGACGGTGGCCGTGGGCGAATCGAAGGTCGAGACCTTTGAGGGGACCTACCTGCGGGCCTCCGCCATCACGGGCCAGGTCACCATCGGGGAGAACAACAACCCCCTCGAGGGCGTGACCGTCAGCCTGCAGGGCAAGGGCGAGGACCGGACCGAGACGACGAACGGCGCGGGCCAGTTCACCTTCAGCGAACTGCGCCGGGGCGACTACTCGGTCGGGATCACCAACCCCGACATCGACGAGTACAGCTTCGACGTCACCTCGAAGACGATCACCGTCGCGCACGGCGAGACCGGCGAAGCCTACTTCAATGGGATCCTGCTCAGAACCGCGACGATCATCGGTACGGTCACGGTCGAGGGCGTCGGCGGCATCCCGGACGTCACGGTAACGATCCAGGGCGGCGAGCGCGGCCAGGAACTCACCGAGACGACCAACGCCGCCGGACAGTTCCGGTTCACGGATCTGTACGCTGGCGACTACTCGGTCGGCATCTCCGGCTTTGACGACGACCTGTACGGTTTCGATGTCACCACCGGTACGGTCACGGTCGAGCGCAAGGCGACGGCCACCGTGAAGCCCTTCGAGGGCATCGAGCTCCGCACGGCGGGGATCGAGGGTACGATCACGGTCGATGGCGGCCATCCTCTTCCGGGCGTGACGGTCACCGTGACCGGCGGCCCGAAGGACGAAGAGCACACCCGGGTGACCAACGACGCCGGCTACTACATGGTCGACGAGCTGCACGCGGGCGTGTACACCGTCGCGATCACGGACTACGACGAAAACGAGTACGAGTTCGAAGCCACCACGCGGACGATCGATGTCGGCCTGCGCACGACGGCGACGGTTGCCTTCCAGGGCGACCTGCTTCGCACCGGCGGGATCAGCGGCCGGGTAAGCGTTGGAGGCATGGGCCTGGACGGCATCACGGTGACGCTCTCGGGCGACGCCGACGGCGAAATGATGACCGCCGACGGCGGACAGTACGCCTTCACCGGCCTGGCCGAGGGCGACTACGCGGTCGAGATCGAGGGCTGGGACGACGACCTGTACGCCTTCGAGACGGCCATGATGGAGCGGCATGTAGCCCAGGACGCCTCGGAGATCGTGAACTTCGATGGCACGCACAGAGAGAACAACACGATCTCCGGCAGCCTGTTCCTGGACGAGATCGACGTCAACATGATGCAGGACCAGGGCGAGCCAGCCTTCGCGCAAGCGGGGATTCCGCTCATCCTGCAGGGACCGGGAGTGAACGAGGTGCGGTACGGGGCTTCCATGCCTGACGGCTCCTACGCCTTCCCGGACCTGGTAGCCGGCTCGTACCGGGTGCTCATCAACATGACCGACACAGTGGCGGCCGGGCTGACCGAGGCCGGCTTCCGCTTCTCGGGCGAGCTCACCGGTGAGGTGGCGAATGTATCCGCGGGCGACGGGGCGACGGTCAACTTCCCGTTCCGGATCGTCATGCAGACGATCCACGTCGGCGCGGTGATGGGAACCAGCAAGATGGCCACCGACACGAGAGTCGGCGGCGTGGCGCTGACGCTGTACCCGACGGTCGAGGACGCCGACAACGGCACCAACGCCCTCGGTACGGGGACAACCGGAGCGGACGACACCAAGCCGGACTTCGGCATGGCAAAGTTCGACTTCCCGCGCGCCATGGACCTTGGTCCGGGCGGCCAGGGCATGGACCACCTGGTCTTTGCCAAGGTGACGTCGAGCGGCAACGCCGCTCTGGAGGTCGCGGACAACGCGCATATTGAGATCGAGTACGCCGGGACCGACCGCGTCAGCGCCGCGCCGGCCGCGGCTCGCCTGCTCAACACCGCCGTGAGTTTCCAGTGGTGGGTGAAGAGCAAGTCGGGCGTGCCCAACGGCGACCGGTTCCTCGGGGGCTGGAACGCGATCGTGGGTGACACGACCATCGCCACCGGCGACAGCGCTCACGCGGACGCCACGATGAAGGCGGCAGCTGCCGACCACGGCAAGGGTTCCTTCTCCGGCACGGTCGCGATCGCCGATCTGGACGACAACGCGCAGGCCAAGTACACGGTCAAGCTGGACGTGGACTCCAAGGAGCCCGCGCACGACGCCATGCAGCCCGACGGCGGCGAGATGTGGACGCAGTCGGCGGCGCTCACGCACACCCACAATGCCTTGAATCTGCCACCCAAGGAAACGGCGGATGAAGGTGCCATCTCCGTGACCTGGACGACACAGTCGCTGGTGGTGGGCGTGTACCGTGAGCGGGATGATGTGCCGGGCTTCATCGGCCATATCTCGCACCGCGTGGAGGACGACAAGCGTCCGGCCGCGCGCGTTGCGGCAGAGATGGTGGTCGAGATCATGCGCCGCAATGATCGCGGCCGCCTCGAGAAGTATGAGTGGTACGACCACGACGATGATCCGACTACCGATCCCATCCACCCGACGCTATCCATCGCCGACGGGCTGGTGACAGCCAGGCACTTGCCGGCCAACATGGAGTTGACGGTTCGGCTGGACGCGGGACTGAACCGCGCTCTGGTGACGGAGCCCCGGGAGTACGTGGAGACGTTCGGCCAGGACCTGGCCCTCGGCACAACGGTCGGCGCCTTTGGCGCGATGAGCGGTGGAGGACCGCAAGTTCGGCTCTGCACCTCGTCCATCGACACGTCCGCCGATGATGGCGACTGCGCGACCTTCGGGTACCAGTGGACGACAGGTTCGGTGACCGGCTCAACCGCCCCGGCAGTCCGGGGCCTGCCCGTTACACTCGAAGCCGTCACCGACAAGCACGGCGCCCGCAACCAGGACGGGACGACCAGCGCGGCCGGCAGCGTGAACTTCACCGTCCAGGACGGCACCTACGACATTTCGGCGTCGGCGGACGCCAACGCCAACTGGGCGATTGTCAGCCCGGAGACCGTCAGGGTGTGGTGCTACCACGACGAGTATGCCGATGAGATGAATGAGCCCAGGGCGGACTCCGCATGGGTCGGCAGAGCTTGTTTCGAGCCCGATCCGTCGGCTTCCTGGACCATGTCCCGCCGGAGCCTCGAGATCAGAGGCTTCGTTGCCAACGTCGACCATGAGTTCAACAGCGTGGTCCGCGGCGACGAGACGTACGCGGGGGCAATGCTCAAGGCCACCGGAACCGCCGGACAGGGATCGTTCGACGCAACAGTCGGGGCAGACGGTCTCTACAAGTTCACAGGGCTGCCGCAAGGCACCTACACGATCACGGCGGTGAACGGCTCCGATCACGAAATGCTGCGCTACGGTCCCGACTCCATTACGGTAACGGGGGCATCGGCCAGCCACCAATACGTGGACGTCAACGAGCAGAACGCCACGCTGAACATGCCGCTCTGGAACTACGAGACCAGCAGGGGCCAGGGCCGGCCCAACCCGGGCAGCACGGCCGCCACTTCGCTCAACGACGCCGTAACGGTCGGCACCGGTATGAACGCGGTCAACCTCACCTTCTACAACTTCGCGCTCCTGCACGCGGACGGAACGTATTCGGGGGCGTTGAGAGAGGCGACCGACAATCCGGCCCAGATCGCGGTTGAACTGCGGCGCTGCCTGGTGTACTCGGCGGCTGACACTGTCGGCCCCGGTACAGCGGACGACATCCCGGAATCCTGCACCCCCGATAACTCGTTCAGGGCACAGGTCAAGCAGGCGGGCCCCACTGGCAACTGGAGCTTCGGTAGCCTGCGCGAGGGTTACTATCGCGTGAATATCGCCGGCCCCGACTACCGGCAGGCGAAGTGGGGCTCCATGGGCATCGACGATGACGCAGCCAACTGCGGACCCGGGACGGAGAATGACTTCGCGGTTCCCGGCGACAACACCAGCGCCAACATCTGCGATACCCGTCGTACGAGGACGCAATACGATCTGCTGAAGGGCGACCAGGCATTCAACAGCGACCGCGCGTTGTTCTACATCTACAACAACGATCTGCGCGGCGCCGACAGCCTGGCCGCGGTGACCATCAAGGGCGTCCAGACCGTCGGCGACACTGCAGACTTCCTGCACACGGGCACAATCGCTGGAGCCGTAGCGGCTGCGCAGGCCGCCGGAGGCTCGAATGCGCTCGGCGCGACCGATGCCGCCATCACCTTCGGCGACGGCGGAAGCATCCTCGTGACGGCGACCGTCAGCGGTGGAGCCTCGTACGTCGTCCGCAATTTGACGGCGACTGGAGATTTGGCCTATGCGCCTACCGCGACGACGGGTGCGACGGTTCCGTTGGCGTTCACCCGCACGCCGGCAGCCGGCGGACCGGACGCGCCTGCTAGCGCTACGAACGACAACAGCCTTCAGATCGAGGTCACGGGCGAAAACGGTTACAACGATCACTGGTACACCTTCACGGCGCTGAGAAACAACCCGGCAGGCAACGAGTTGGCCGCCGCTGAGGTCACAGCAAATGGCAACGCCGCCGGAGGAAGCGGGACTACTGCGGCGCCGTACACGGTTACAACGGGCAGTGCTACCGCCAACGATGTCATAGTGAACTTCACCATGTTCGGCAAGGGAGCTGGAATCAACCTGAAGTGTGTGCAAACGGTGGCGGTATACGCGCCCGGCGCGACCACTGCGGAAACACAGATTGCGGACACGGACGCCGTGCTGTGCACCAAGCACTACAGGCTTACCGCGGGAACGACCGGTACCACCTACCGGGTCGTGATGACCTCCGAGGACGGTCGGACGCGCAACTACTGGCTCAACGTCTCCAGGGGTTAGTAGCCAATCCTTCAACCTCTCGTTAGCCCCGACGAGAGCCCAGGGATCGTCCCCGTCCGGTTTGCCGGGCGGGGACGATCCCGCATAAACCCACCCCGAAACCAATCGAAAAGACCGCCCGACCAACCGGAGGCCCGACGCCAGATGACGGAATACCCGAATGAGATCTTCGAGCGAGTCCTGAACCTCGAGTGGCCCTGGTACGTCGACCGTTTCGGGTTCGACGACGAGAGCCAGACGCTGCTCGTCTACCTCGACTTCGAAAAGGGCGGAACCTTCACCTGCGGCAGCTGCGGGACCACGGGCTGCAAGGCCTACGACACCTACCGCAAGCAGTGGCGGCACCTGGATTTCTTCCGCTACCGCACCTTCCTGCACGGGCCGTCGCCCCGCGTCTCCTGTCCGTCGTGCGGGATCAAGCAGGCGGCGCTGCCGTGGGCCCGCAGGCGGCAGAGACTCACCCTGGCCTTCGAGGAGATGGTCGTGTCGCTGGTTCAGGAGATGCCGATCCGGGCCGTGTCACGGCTCGTCGGCGAGCACGACACGCGGCTGTGGCGGGTGGTAAACCATTATATGGACTAGGAAGCCGGCCCGGATGAACACCGGCCCGGGCCCAGGCAGGATGGCGCCGATGTCAGGAAGGCTTCGTTTTCGACTGGACGACGCGACCCCTCCGAAGATCGCGGCACTGCGAACCTGCACCGTCGCGGTACTGGCACTCATCCTCGCCACGGCAGCCTGCGGCGACGGATTCCTGAAACCGCCAACGACCGCTTCGGCGCCCCTCTCCCAGGCCGCGATCTTGGCCCAGGCGACCGACCGCAACGCGCTCGTGGCCCTGTACAACGCCACCGGCGGTCCCGAATGGACACGTAGCGACAACTGGCTCAGCAACCGGCCCCTTGACGAGTGGTACGGCGTCGTCGTCAACGGCTCGGGCCGGGTCACGGGCCTGCACCTGCACAAGAACGGTCTGACGGGCGCGTTACCCGCCGCGCTCGGCGACTTGTCCCGACTACGCTCGCTACACCTCCACGGCAACGCTTTGGGCGATTCCATCCCTTCCCGACTCGGACGGCTCCGGCTTCTGGGCGCGCTGTCGCTGAGCGACAACGACCTGACCGGTCCGTTGCCCGGTGAGCTCGCGGAGCTCGACAGCCTCGTCGGGCTGTGGGTCCGCGACAACAGGCTCGACGGCGTGGTTCCGGCGGGCTTCATGGAGCTGCAGCCGCTCTTCTTCGACATCGCCGGCAACGAGAACCTGTGCATGCCTGGAACCGCCGAATTCGCGGCCTGGGCGGAGAGTCTCCTGTACTTCGCGGGCGCGGTGTGCGGCAAGGCCGATGTCGAGGTGCTGCGGATCCTCTACGAGGCCACGGGCGGCGCCAACTGGACCAACGCCGACGGCTGGCTCGAGGGTGACAACGCCGACGGGTGGCACGGCGTGGAACTCGATGCCGTGGGGCGCGTGTCGGGCCTGGATTTGAGCGGCAACGGGCTTGCCGGTGCGCTTCCGGAGGAATTGGGACGCCTGAAGGGCCTGACAGTGCTCGACGTTTCCGGCAACGGGCTTAACGGCGTGCTTCCAGGGGCACTGGGAGGCCTGGAGAGCCTGACTGTGCTCGACCTTTCCGCCAACGAGCTCTCGGGGAGGCTCCCGCAGGAATTGGGAGATCTGGCGAGGCTGGCCAGGCTCGACCTATCCAGCAATGACTTCGTGGGACCTCTGCCCATTCCTCTTCGCTACACGGCGCTCGAGGATCTGAGATACGGATCCACACGGCTGTGCATCCCGGACGATCCGGGGTTCCGGCTATGGCTGCGAACCCTTGAGACGCACGAGGGTACGGGGGAGCACTGCGCCTCGCTCTCCGAGCGGGATATCCTGGAAATCTTCTACGAGTCCGTAGGCGGCGCCAACTGGTACAACGACGACAACTGGCTGACCGACGCGCCTCTCGGGGACTGGTACGGGGTGCGCACGGACTCGGACGGGCACGTGGTGGGCCTTTCGCTCGGAAGCAACCTGCTGGTCGGGAAGATCCCGCCGGAGTTGGGGCGGCTTGCCCACCTGGAGGACCTCCACCTGTCATACAACTATCACCTGGAAGGTCCACTTCCGCCGGAACTGTTCGACCTGTCAGAGCTGTTCTCGCTCGATCTTTCGGGCGCCAGCATCGGCGGCCTGCCACCGGACATCGGCAGACTGGCCAGGTTGTCCTACCTGTCCATGAACGGCGCCAGCCTCACGGGGCCCATTCCACCCGAGATCGGACAGTTGTCCGAACTGCGCGGGCTCTACCTCCGTAGCAACTATCTCTTCGGCGAAATCCCGCGGGAGATCGGCAAGCTGACGAAACTGCAAAGACTGGACCTGTGGTGGTGCGAGCTGACAGGTCCCATCCCGCCCGAGATCGGTGAATTGTCCGAACTGCGGTACCTGCGTCTGGGGCGCAACCAACTGACCGGAGGGATACCGCCCGAAATCGGCAACCTGGGTCGTCTGGAAAACCTCGACCTGCGCGAGAATCAGCTGACCGGCCCCATCCCGCCGGAAATGGGCAACCTCGACGATCTCTACGGATTGAATCTCGCCGGCAACAACCTGACCGGTCCGATCCCGCCCTCGTTCCGAAACCTGCGGAACCTGTCGTGGTTGTATCTGCAGAGCAACGCCCTGGAAGGCCCGCTTCCGGACGGCATCGCGGAGTTGACGAGCCTCGGGTACCTGTGGGTCGGCAACAACCCCGGACTCTCGGGCCCCGTTCCGGTCGGAATGACCGCTCTCGACTACCTGGAGAGCTTCAAATCGGGCCTTACCGGCCTCTGCGCGCCGCAGGACGCCGATTTCCTGAACTGGCTGAGCGGCGTTCCCTTCCACCGCCTGGCACGCTGCGAGCAAACGGAGGCCTATCTGACGCAGGCCGTCCAGTCGCGAGAGTTCCCGGTGCCGCTGGTGCCCGGCCGCCCGGCGCTGCTGCGGGTGTTCCTCGCGTCGGAACATGCCGCCGGCGAGAAGCTGCCCGAAGTCCGGGCCACCTTCTACGTAGACAACGCCCAGGTTCATGTGGAGCAGATCCCCGCGGGAACGGGCAACATTCCGAAGGAGGTAGACGAGGGTTCGCTGTCCAGTTCGGCAAACGCCGACATACCGGCATCGGTCGTGCGCCCGGGACTTGAGATGGTGATCGACATCGACCCCGCCGGGGAGCTGGATCCGGACCTGGGCATACCCTCGCGGATCCCCGCCACGGGGCGCATGGCGGTGGATGTGGCCGATCTCGGGGACCTGCAGCTCACCCTGGTTCCCTTCCTCTACGAATACGATCCGGACTCGACCATCCTGGAGATCACTTCGGGCATGGCCCGGGACCCGGACGAACACCCGATGCTGGCCGAGACCCGGACCTTCCTGCCGGTCGGCGGTTGGGACATCGATCTGCACGACCCGGTCGTTTCGTCCACCAACAACGGTTTCACGATCATGCGCGAGACCGAGTTGATCCGGCGGATGGAGGCCGAGAGCCCCCGCTACTGGCTGGCCATGATGGGTCCGGTCAGGCCCTACGGACTCTTCGGTGTCGCGTACGACATCCCCTCGTGGACCAGCTACTCCATACCGCTTTCGCCCACGGTGGCGCACGAACTCGGACACAACATGGGCCTCTGGCACGCTCCGTGCGGCGGGGCCGGCGGACCGGATCCGCTTTATCCCCACGACTTCGGGACCATCGGTTCCTGGGGATATGACCGCGAGACGAAGCGCCTCGTGACCCCCTACGCGCCCGACATCATGTCCTACTGCGGCGGCCAATGGGTCAGCGACTACCACCGTGCGAACGGCGTCCGGCACCGCATGAGCACCGAGGCGGCGGCCGCATTCGGGCCCAGGACCCGCTCAGTCATGGTGTGGGGCGGCCTGGACGCCGGGGGCAATCCGTTCCTGGAGCCTTCATTCATCGCGGACGCGCTGCCGTCGGCGCCGCCGCCCGGGAACGACTTCACCGTCATGGCCCGAACCGAGGACGGAGACCAGGCGTTCTCGATCCGATTCGACATGCCGAACACCCAGGACGCCGAGGACGAGAACGCCAGCTTCGTGTTCGCCATCCCCGTGACCTGGGAGGGCACGCTGGAATCGATCACCCTGGCCGGGGCCGACGGTTCCGTCATGCTCGACGAAGACTCGGACAACCCCATCACCATCCTGCGCGACCCGGTCACGGGCCAGGTGCGCGCGATCCTGCGCCGCCCGCCCGAGCAGGCGATGGCCGCGGCCGGCCAGCCGGGGTTTGAGCTCCTGTTCAGCCGAGGGATTCCGCGCTGACGCGAGATCGACAATGACCCGGCCTGCCATTCCACCACTACGATCGAAGAGACCCCGAGAATGAGTAACGCCGACCCTTCGAACCCACGCCGGCCCGCACCACCCCGCCACCGCCGCCCAACGGACGAACCGACCCCTCCGCCCATCGCCGCAACCCGCCGCCACCTTGTCGCCGCCCTCGCCCTCCTCCTCGCGACAACCGCCTGCGACGACGGTTTTTTCCAACCGCCCACACCCGCTTCGGCGCCCCTCTCCCAGGCCGCGATGTTGGCCCAGGCGGCCGACCGCGCCGCGCTCGAAGCCCTCTACAACGCCACCGGCGGTCCCGACTGGACACACAACGGCAACTGGCTGACCGACGAGCCCCTTGACGAATGGTACGGAGTCGTGGTCGACGACGCGGGCCGGGTCACGGGCCTGCATCTGCCCGGGAACGGCCTGAAGGGCGAGTTGCCGGCCGCGCTCGGCGACCTGGACGGGCTCCGATCCCTGCACCTCCACGCCAACGAGCTGACCGGTTCCATCCCGCCGGACCTCGTGTGGCTCCAGCGCCTGGGCGCATTGGTGCTGAGCGACAACGACCTGAGCGGCCCGCTGCCTGAAGAGCTCGCGGAGCTCGACAGCCTGGTCGGGTTGTGGGTCGGCGACAACAGCCTCGAGGGTGTGGTGCCGGCGGGCTTCACGGAGCTGCAACCGCTCTTCTTTGACATCGAGGGCAACGAGAGGCTCTGCATGCCCGGAACCGCCGAGTTCACGGCCTGGGCGGAGAAACTCCTCTTCTTCGCGGGCTCGGTGTGCGGCAAGGACGATCTGGAGGTGCTGCGGGCATTGTACGAGGCCACCGGCGGCGCAAACTGGACCAACACCGACGGCTGGCTCGAAGGTAACAACGCGAGCGCATGGCACGGCGTCGAGACCGATTTCATGGGACGCGTGTCGGGAGTGGATTTGAGCGCAAACGGACTTGCCGGGACGCTTCCGGAGGAATTGGGACGTCTGAAGAGCCTGACCACGCTCGACGTTTCCACCAACGGGCTCACCGGGGCGCTTCCCAAGACGCTGGGAGGCCTGGAAAGCCTGACCGCGCTCGACGTTTCTTCCAACAGCCTCTCGGGACGGCTCCCGGAGGAATTGGGAGACTTGGCGAGCCTGGCCCGGCTCAACGTTTCCCGCAACGACCTCTCGGGACCGCTCCCACTGTCTCTCAGCAACACGGCGCTCGAGGAATTGAACTACGAGTACACAAGGCTGTGCGCTCCCGACGACGCGGCGTTCCGGGCCTGGCTGGGCTCCATCGCAACGCACGAGGGCACCGGCGAGGTGTGCGCCGTTCTGACGGAGCGCGAGGTTCTCGAGGCCATCTACGAGGCCACCAATGGCGATGGCTGGTACGACAGCCACAACTGGCTGACCAATGCGCCCCTCGGGGGGTGGCAGGGAGTGGAAACGGACGCCGAGGGACACGTGATCGGCCTGTATCTCAGACGCAACTTCCTGAACGGCAAGATCCCGCGGGAAATCGGTGGGTTGGTTCACCTGGAATCCCTAGACCTGAGTGCAAACTACTTCCTGGAACCGCCGATTCCGGAGGAACTCTTCGACTTGACGGAGTTGCGGGTACTGAAGTTCGAAGACACCAGCATGAGCGGTCCGCTGCCGCCGGCCATCGGCAGGCTTGCGAAGCTGGAGGACCTTGATTGGGGGTGGAGCGGCCTGACCGGACCCATCCCGCCCGAACTTGGCGCGCTGACCGAGCTCGTATCCCTCAGACTGGGCGGCAATGCCATGGTCGGAGCGATCCCGCCGGAACTCGGCGACCTTTCGAAGCTGGGGACTCTGAATCTTGAGTCGAATCGGCTCACCGGCTCCGTGCCAGCCGAGCTGGCCGGTCTCTCGGCGCTGACCGGGCTCATTCTGAACCGCAACAGCCTGAGCGGCGGGATCCCGGCGGAGCTCGGTGACCTGAACGACCTGTCGTGGCTCGATCTCGCCCGAAACGACCTGACCGGGTCCATCCCGCCGGAACTAGGCGAGTTGGCCGAATTGAACACCCTGAACCTCAACGGCAACTCTCTGGAAGGCTCGATTCCGGAAACGTTCAGCAACCTCACGAAGCTGGAATCGCTGCGGGTCGGCGGGAACCCGGAGCTGTCAGGCGCCGTGCCCGCCTCCCTGTCCGGCCTGCGAAGCCTGGACAGCTTCATGGCAGGCGGCACCGGTCTGTGCGCGCCCGATGACGCCGAATTCCTCGCGTGGCTGCGTGGTATTTCGGAAACTCGCCTGGCCCTGTGCAAGCCCGCTCCGGCCTATTTGACGCAGGCCGTGCAGTCGCAGGATTTTCCGGTGTCGCTCGTAGCGGGACAACCCGCGCTCCTGCGGGTGTTCGTGGCGTCGGAGCACGCCGTCGGCGAGATGATGCCCGAGGTCCGGGCCACTCTATATGTCAACGATGTGGAGGTTCATGAAGCGGTGATCCCGGGTGGCCAGGCGGCCATCCCGACGGCGGTCGACGAGGGCTCGCTGGCCAGTTCGGCCAACGCCGACATACCGGGCGAGGTGATTCGTCCGGGCCTGGAGATGGTCATCGAGGTCGACCCGAACGGGACCCTCGACCCTGGCCTGGGAATCCCGGCACGGATACCGGAAACGGGCCGGACGGCGGTGGCGGTCATCGACGTGCCCGACTTCGAGCTCACTCTGGTCCCGTTCCTATGGGCACAGAATCCCGACTCGGCCATCCTTGACATCACGGCAGAGATGGCGAGCGATCCGAGAGGGCATCCCATGCTCTTCGAAACGCGCTCGCTCCTCCCGATCAACAGGATGGATGTCCACCGGCATGATCCGGTGGTGTCCTCGTCGAACAGCGGGTTCAATCACCTCGACGAGGTGAGCCTGATGCGCAACCTGGAAAACGGGAGCGGCTACTGGATGGGGATGCGCACTCCGGTTACCCTCGGACTCCTGGGTGTCGCGTGGGTTGGGGGATGGACGAGCTGGTCGTTGCCGCTTTCGCCCACCATCGCGCACGAACTGGGCCACAACCTGAGCCTGTTTCATGCAAACTGCGGCGGGCCGAGCGGAGTGGACCCATCCTTCCCCGACGCCAGCGGCGTGATCGGATCGTGGGGGTACGACCGCGAGGCGGAGAGGACGGTCTCGCCGTGGTCGCCGGACATCCAGTCCTATTGCGGCGGCCAGTGGATCGGCGAGTACCACCATACCAAGTCCATCAATCATCGCGTGGAGAAGGAAGGTTCCGCTGCGAGGGCCACCACGACCCGATCGGTCCTGGTCTGGGGAGGCCTTGACGCCCGCGGCGCCCCATTCCTGAATCCTTCCTTCATCGCGGATGTCGTGCCCTCGCAGTCACCCGCCGGCAACGGCCACGTCGTCAGGGGAAGAACGGAGGACGGAACCGAAGCATTCTCGATCCGGTTTGACATGCCCAGGATGATGGACGCCGAAGGGGAGCGTGGCGGCTTCGTGTTCGCCGTGCCGGTCACCTGGGAGGGCGACCTCGAAT
>VXOC01000062.1 GCA_009840215.1 Gemmatimonadota bacterium
GGGTGGGGGCGGTCGGCTCGGGGGTCGCACCCGGCGTCGGGGGACCGGATGGCGCAAGTGGCCCGGCTGGCTTGATCATAGCGGCTACGCTTTCCCCCGGCCGCGGCGTCGTCGCCGGAAGGGAAGCTGGTCGGGCGGCGGGATCGCACCCCCGTCCAGGCCGCGCTTCCTACGCCGGTATCAGCCGGATCAGGTTCTGGGGTGCAGTCTCAATCCCGTCGGCGCGCCGTTCACACGCAGCGGGATACCCCCGGCGACTGCGCCAAAGATAGGCGAAGGAACTTGGCCGGGCCATGATGCTTACATGAATATGGGTTGCCCATATTTACTGATATGGGTAATATGGGTCATGAAGACTACCATCGAAATCCATGACGAGTTGCTCCTCCGGGCCAAGCGGCACGCACGGCACATGGGCCGTCCCCTGAGGGCCGTGGTCGAACAGGGACTACGCCTCGTTCTGGCCGCGTCCGAATCCTCCGATCCGTACCGGCTGCCCGACC
This sequence comes from Gemmatimonadota bacterium, assembly GCA_009840215.1. Lineage (GTDB taxonomy): Bacteria > Gemmatimonadota > Gemmatimonadetes > Longimicrobiales > Gaopeijiaceae > Bin94. The sequence goes on from VXOC01000062.1 coordinate 504, forward strand.
TGAGTGTCGGCGATCCGACCGATGAGGATCCCCTGGAGGCGTACTCCTGGCAGGATCTCTCGGAGATCATCTACGAGCAACCCGGGGACCCGGAGCCGTGATCGCGGTCGACACGAATCTGCTGGTCTACGCGCACCGCCGGGAATCCCGCGAGCATGAACAGGCTCGCCGAGTTCTCGAGCGGCTGGCCGAGGGCGATCGGCCGTGGGCCATTCCCTGGCCCTGTTGTTACGAGTTCTTCAGCGTCGTCACGAATCGCCGGATCTGGCGGGGAGCCCAGTCGACTCCGGACCAGGCCTGGAGCCAGCTGAAGGTGTGGACCGATTCGCCCTCGAACCGACTGCTCGCGGAGACGAGCGACTTCATGGACATCCTGGAGCGGTTGCTGCTCAGGCCCCGCGTGCGCGGACCGGTCGTCCACGACGCCCGCGTCGCCGCGCTTTGTCTTGCCCACGGAATCGAGGAACTGCTGACCCGGGATCGGGACTTCGCCCTCTTCCCCGAATTGAAAACGCGCAATCCTTTCGCGTGACGTGAGGCCCGGGGGCGATTTCAGTCCCGCCGCTCCCCCACCGCCCCCAGCCCCGCCCGAATGAACGCCCACTGGAACCGCATCTGGTCCTCCACCGGCATCGCTCCGACCATCTCGTCCCCCCCTCCCGGCGTGATGAAGAGCGGCATCTCGGTCACGAGCGTGAGCGGATCGCCCCCCAGCGCCCGCACCGACTCCATCGAGCTGGGACGGAAGCGCGCCGCCGTGTCCGGGTCCCCGAGGTCGAGAAAGTGCCGCCTCATCGCGCGGGAATCGGGGCGGCTGCAGAACCCCTTCGCCAGCCGGTGAAACCCCTTCTCGCCGTGCCGGTCCACATCGTGAAGGGTGTATCCGGCGGCCTCCACCTCGCGCGTGAGATCGGTCGCCGCCGCCCCGAAGCGCGGCCACCACGACCGCTCGACAAGGAAGTACGGCCCCGCCGCCACACCCATGCCGTGCATGCTGACGTGCAGGTCGAAGGGTGCGTGGGCGCGCCAGAAGTCCCACGCGGCGCGGTTCTCGGGGCGGGCGCCGGCATCGCTTTCGTCGCGCGGAAAACCGAACTCGATGTCGTCGCCGGGGAGTTCGCGGACGCGGTGTTTCAGGTACGCGGCGGGATCATACCGGTCGGCGCCCGGCGGCTGCCATGCGGCGTTGGCGGCCGCGCCGTCGGGATTGATATGGGGGATGATGCACCAGGTCGCGGTGGTGCGGAGGGCCGAGCCGCGCGGGCCCGCCAGGAAGCGCACCAGCCGCCCGAGGAAGCGCGGCCCGACGGGCTCGTCGGCATGGCAGCCGCCGACGAGGCTCACCCTGAGCGGGCCGCCGCCGATCCGGTACGCGAAGATCGGCCGCCCTTCTCGCGAGCGGCCGATCTTGCGGGGTGGAGGGAGGCCGGGCGGTGACTCGGCAGGCCGCCCGAACGGGTACTGCATCACCGGGGTCCGGTCACAGGTCCACTACAAGGAGAGTGGTAGCGTCGATCTCCACCTCGTGGCCGCAGAGTGTGCCCCTGTACACCCCGGTCAGCGTTTCGTTGACGAGGTCGGGCACCGCCTCGAGAGTCAGGTTCATCGCGCAGTTGCCGGAGCGGTCATCCAGCGTCCAGTCCACGCCACCCGTGATCATGCCGCTGATGTTGAATTCGAAGGTCGCGGCAATGATCTCGACGAGCAGCTGGTAGCGCAGGGCCGGGCCGGGGTCGACCGTAAACTGTATCTCGTCGGCGGCTATGACGCATTCGTTCGGCGTGATCAGGAAGTCCACTCCAAGACGGGCGGTATCCCCCGGTTCCTCGATGAAGGCACCGACCAATTCCGCCTGGCCGCCCAACGGGCATCGGGCAATGAGGCCACTCTCGGACACGCCGACAATCAGCGTGGAGTCTTCCAGCACCTGGGCCAACGCTATCCCCGCCCCCTTCAACAGCGCTACCGACTCCTCCTCGCTGAGTGCATTGTCGGGACCCACCGGGTCGTCCTCGCACGCTGCCAGCAAAAGGGCAAGCGCGACGCCGGGTACCAGTTTTCTTGCTAACGACATTTTCATTCCTCCTGCGGAGTTTCGGCCCTCGATACATTCGGTGTGCAGTGTGCCCTGCCGGCGACTTGCTACTCTCGGACCGGGGCCAGCATCCGAGCGCAATGTCATTGGCATTACCCAACCGGTGGGCGGATGTTCCGAAAACACGCTATTCATTCAATTCTACCAAGCTTCAGGCCCGACGTACACCGAAGACGCGCCGCGAATGCGCGCGCCACGCCGTCACCGCGCTCTCCATGAACCACACTCCACTACGGCTCTCTCCCCGCGAGCGGAGTCTCCTTGGCGGAGAAGCCGGCGCAGCCACCCGGCTGGCCATGCGGATCGTCGTGCGCATGGGCGAGATCCTCGGCGCCCGGGAGCTGGTCCGGATCACCTCCGCACACATCGACGGCTGTCTCTACCACGGCGACGGCGGCGTGGAGTTCGCGGAGCGGCTGGTCGAACTGGGCGGGCGAGTGTCGGTTACCGCCACCCTCAACGTGGGCGCCCTCGACCTCCTCAACCCGGCCCGCGTGCGCGCCTCGGACCGGCGGTGCGCGATGGCGCTGCGCCAGATGAGGGCCTACCAGGCACTGGGCTGCGCGCCCACATGGACGTGCGCACCCTACCAGGCCGGGCACAGGCCCGCGACCGGCGATCACGTGGCATGGGGCGAGAGCAACGCGGTGGCCTTCGCCAACTCGGTGCTCGGGGCCCGCACCAACCGCTACGGCGACTTCATGGACATCTGCTGCGCGCTCACCGGGCGGGCGCCGCGCACGGGTCTCCACCTGGGCGAGCGGCGCCGCGCGACCGTGGTCGTGGACACGTGTGGGGTCTCGGCCGCGCTGAGGCGGCGGGACGTGTTCTATCCGGTGCTGGGGACTTGGCTGGGGAGCGTGGCGGGTGACCGGGTGGCCGTGGTGACTGGCCTGCCCGCGAGCGTCGGCGAAGACCAGCTCAAGGCGATGGGGGCCGCGGCGGCGTCCTCGGGGGCGGTGGGGCTGTTCCATGTCGAGGGGGTGACCCCGGAGGCGCCCGACCTGGTGACCGCGCTGGGTGGTCGCCGGCCCGAGGACGTGATCGCGCTGCAACCGGATGCCATGCGGGCCGTCCGGGACAGTCTCAGCACGGCGGACGCCGACCGGATCGACGCGGTGGCCGTGGGCAGCCCCCATTTCTCGCTGGGTGAATTCGCCCAACTCGAAGCGCTCCTCCCCGCGACCCCCTTCACGGTCCCCTTCTACGTCTGCACGGGCCGGTCGGAGTACAGTCGACTCGACGCGTCCGGGCGTCTCGCGCGCTTCGCCGAGGCCGGCGTCGAGATCGTGGTGGATACCTGCGTCGTCGTCACCCCGATCCTGCCCCCGAGTGACGGCGTGCTCATGACCAACTCCGGCAAGTTCGCCCACTACACCCCCTCCAATACCGGATACGGGGTGGTCTACGGCAGCCTCGAGGACTGCGTCCGTTCCGCGATCCGGGGGCGCGTCACGAGGGACGAGAGCCTGTGGAGCTGACGGGAACCCCGGTGTGCGACGGCCACGGCGGGGGCCGCCTGCTGGTCTTGCGAAAACCGCTCAGCTTCTGGGGCGGCGTGGATCCGCTGAGCGGCGGCATCGCCGACCCGCGCCACCCGCAGTACGGGGAGGGGACCAGCGGGCGCATCCTGGTCATGGAGCGCGTGATCGGGTCGAGTTCCTCCAGCGCGATCATGCTGGAGCTGTTGCGAAACGACGTGGCGCCCGCCGCGATTGTCGTCGCCGAGCCGGACGCGATCCTGGTGCTGGGGATTCTGGTGGCCGGTGAACTCGGGTATCGCACGATTCCGCTGCTGCGCGTAGGGGCGGAGGGGGTCGCCGCGCTGAACGCAGCAGACGGGTGTCATGCGACGCTTCGAAACGGGAGGTTGCGCGTGGGCCGGCCCGGTGCCTATGGCAGCGCGTACCGCTCCAGAACCTGAAGCCCGTACTCGTCCATCCGTACCGCATACAGCTTCCCGTCGCCGAAGCTCACCACGCGCCGTCCCTCGCCCACTTCGACCGTCATCTCCACCTCGCCGGAACCGTCGAAGACGTCGTAGACCGTGGCCTCGCCCGCTTCGCGATGCCGCCTGACCCAGGCCCGCCCGCGGCCGTCCACCGACAAGGGGCGGCTGTAGAAGGCCGGCTTCACCTCGGGCCATGTGGAATCATCCTGGTCGTCGTCGTCGGAAACCCCGCCCCGGGTGGCCCGGATGGTGATCACGCCGTTGATGTTCGTTTGCTCAATGCTGAAACCGCCGCCCACTTCGGACCGCGCGTCCCGCCATTCCTCCCGCTCGGCGCGCCCGATGGCCACGGGGTCGTACGGGAGCGCCGGCCCGCTCGTCACCGAGCCGTCTTCCTCGATCCAGTCAAGGTGATAGTCCCCGGAACGCGCCACCGCCACCCGCCCATCGCGGGACACGCCCCACGCGTCGGCGGGCGACAGGGGAATGGCGCTCACCTGTACGTTCTGGTTGTTCGCTCCTCCGGTCTCCCGGCGCGTCATGTCCGGCATCTTGACCCTGGCGAGCGAGTCCACGACACCGGTTTCCAGATCGATCCTCAGGATACCCACCGAATCCGCACCCCCGCCCATCCCGCCGATATCGGGAAAGTAGAGCCGGCCCAGGTCGTCAACCGCCTGCGGCAGCACCATGAGCAGGGTCCCCTGCTCCGGGTTGACCATGGCATAGGGACGCGTCTCGCCGAACCTCAACTCGGGGCTGAGTTCGGTGAGGCGGCCGTTGCCGAGGTCGACGAGCAGCGTCCTGCCGCCGGGGAGCGGCCACACCGCGTCGGGTTGGCGGTATTCGTCGGGGCCCTCGCCGACGGCGCCGATGGTGTCGGCCGTGCCGGCGTCCAGGTCGACGCGCACCACCACCTGCCCGAGCGGGTCGGCCACCAGGACGCGTCCGTCACCGAACTCGCGCACCGTGGACACGACCGCGAACGGCTCCGGGTAGACGGCCTCCGGTTCACCGAGTTGTACATCGCCGGCCTGCCCTTCACCCCCGGCCACCCCACGATCGCACCCGCCCAGCGCGAACACGATCGCGGCCACGCCTACCACGGCACCAACACCGTATTTCACGGCAACCCCTCCCGTTAGCTGTTCCGTTTACTTGACGAAGAGCATGTCGCGGTACGTCGGCAGGGGCCACAGATCGTCCGGAATCACCTTCTCCATCCGGTCGGCCACCTCCCGCACCGCGTTCATCGCCGGAATCACGTTGTTGCGCATGTGGATCACCTTCGACGACACCTCGTCGCCGCCCAGCTCCTCGTTCTGCGCGTCGAGCTCGTCCAGCGCGGCGCTCAGCTCGTCGATCAGGCCCGAGATCCGGGCCGCGTTGGAGTCCAGACCCGCGGTTGAAGCACCCGCCGATGCGGCCCCGCTGCGCGCCGACCCGAGCTGGTTCAGGTAGTTGACCGCCGCGGGCAGGATCATGCAGCGGGCAATTCGCGCCGCCGTCTCGCCCTCGATGTTGATCTTGATGAAGTACTGCTCGGTCAGCACCTCCAGGCGCGCCTCCAGCTCACGCGGCGACATCACCCCGAACTTGTCGAAGAGCAGCTCGTTCTTGTGCGAGGCGAGGGCCGGCAGCGCATCGACCGTCGAACCCGTGTTGAGCAGGCCGCGACGCGCCGCCTCCTCGACCCATTCGTCCGAGTAGTTGTCCCCGTTGAAGATGATCCGCTTGAAGGACGGGATCTCGTTCGCCAGCAGCGTCCAGAGCGCATCCTCGATCGAGGTGCCGGCCTCGACGATGGGCTCCAGCACATCCGTCCATTCGTCGATCGCCTCGGCGACGATGGTGTTCAGAACCGTGGCCGGCAGCGAGATGCTGGCCGACGAGCCCACCGCGCGGAACTCGAACTTGTTGCCGGTAAACGCGAAGGGCGAGGTGCGGTTGCGGTCGCCGGAGTGGCGCGGAAGATCCGGAAGCACGTTGACGCCCAGCCCGAGCAGGCCTTCGCGCTCCCTCTCCTGGGCGCGGCCCGACTCCTCCAGCTGGTTGAAGATGTCCTCCAGCTGCCGCCCCAGGAACACGGAAATGATCGACGGCGGGGCCTCGTTGGCGCCCAGGCGGTGGTCGTTCCCGGCGGTCGATACGCTGGCCAGGAGCAGATCCTGGTGCTTCTCCACCGCGCTCATCACCGCCGTGCAGAAGAAGAGGAACATCAGGTTGTCGTGCGGCGTGTCGCCCGGGTCCACCAGGTTGCGGTCCCTCGTGCCGAACGACCAGTTGACGTGCTTGCCGCTCCCGTTGATCCCGGCGAAGGGCTTTTCGTGGAGCAGGCAGATGAAGCCGTACTGGCGCGCGTTCCGCTCGAGGACCCGCATCGTCAGCTGCTGGTGGTCGGAGGCCACGTTCGCGTTCTCGTAGACCGGGGCCATCTCGTACTGGCCCGGCGCCACCTCGTTGTGGCGGGTCTTCATGGGCACGCCCAGGCGGTACAGGTCCATCTCGACGGCCTGGATACACGCCAGAACCCGCTCGTGGATCGAGCCGAAGTAGTGGTCGTCGAGTTCCTGTCCACGCGGCGGCTTCGCGCCGAAGAGAGTGCGGCCCGAGGTCATCAGGTCGGGACGGCGGTAGTAGAACTCGCGGTCGAGGAGGAAGAACTCCTGCTCGGGACCCAGGTTGGCCGTGACCCGCCCGGCGTCCACGCCGAAGAGCTTGAGCGCCCGGCGGGTGACCCGGTCCAGCGCGTCCATGGACCTGAGCAAGGGGATCTTGGCGTCCAGGCTCTCGCCCGCCCAGCTCGAAAAGGCGGTGGGGATGCAGAGATAGGTCGCCGACTCGCCGCCCATGATGAAGGCGGGCGAGGTCGGATCCCAGGCGGTGTAGCCGCGGGCCTCGAAGGTGGCGCGCAGGCCCCCCGACGGGAACGAGGAGGCGTCGGGCTCGCCCTGGACGAGTTCGTCACCCCCGAAGTCGGTCATGGCGCGGCCGTCGCGGCCGACCTTCAGGAACGAGTCGTGCTTCTCGGCGGTGCTCCCGGTGAGGGGCTGAAACCAGTGGGTGTAGTGGGTCGCGCCCCGCGAGAGCGCCCAGTCCTTCATCGCCGCGGCCACGGTGTCCGCGATGTCGGGATCGAGCTCCTCGCCGTGTTCGATCGTGCTCACGAGCTGCTTGAAGACGTTGTCGGGCAGCCGTGACTGCATCTCGCGCAGTCCAAAGGTGTCCTCTCCGAAGACGCGCGGCAGCAGGTCGCGGTCGCCCGATCGGGATTCCTGTCTCCGGCTCCAGGTCTTGGCGGCGCTGACGGAATCGAAACGTCTCTGGGTGCTCATCTGTGGGCTGTCCTTTGGTAGTGAGGGCGCGCGCCCGCGCGAGGGTGTGGCGGGGAGGCGGCCGGGTGTCATGAGTGGCAGGCTGATATGGGAACCTGCAATCGGGTGGGCTGATGTTCAAGGGGAGAATAGTGTCCGGGGGATGGCCACGCACGGGGGGATGACTATTATACACATCT
>VXOC01000257.1 GCA_009840215.1 Gemmatimonadota bacterium
GCAAAACCAGGGACGCGAGCATGTCGGAATGGGACAGGCCACCGGCGGGATTCGTACCGCCCCCCCAAGGCAGGTTCAGCGCGGCGCGTCGGCTGGGTGATCCCGCCGCAGCGCAATGCCGACTTCGGCCTGGCAGGCCATTCACCACGGACGACGGACGCGTCAAGCGCGTCTATCCGACGTGTGATGTGTGACACGACACTGAGGCTGCCACCTTCACGGCATTTGCCGACGACCATCCCCGGTTGCAGAGCCACCAGGCGACCGTAACGCAAGCGAACGACGCCACCCACAGGTAGTACCCGACGTGGAGATCGGCGAGGAAGAAGGACATCCACACACAGATGTTCATCCCCGTCGCCCCAGCCATGAGGCGAACCGGCCAGCGTGCCTTCATGGTCCATCTTCCGAGCACGGCGAAAGCAGTGACCGGAATCAACAGATTCGACAGTGCGCTCACGGTGCCCAATGGTCCGACCTGTCCCGACAGCGCCTCCACGAACACTTCCCAGCCAGGGAGATACTCCGACCCGGTGCCGGGATTCGACGAATCCGTCCCCGGAAAAGGCGGCGGCAACCGGAGCAGGAAGGGACGCTTGAAAGTCGGCATCATGAAGGACGCGGCGAACAGCACCCATCCCGCTACGAGCAGCCACTTCCACCTCGGCCGGCCGGCCCGAGCGAACTCCCTTGAAAGCGACCGCGAGTCCCCCATTGCCCGGCTCGCGGCCGCGAACATCACGTCCTCTCCTTCTACGCCGTCGATCTCTCGGCGCCCACCGACGTCCACTGCCGGTTCCGCAGCCAAATCGCGGTGGCAGCACAGACAAACGACAGCGACCACGCCCAGAACCCGATTCCCGGGTGCTGGACAAAGGTGGGCTGCCCGGGCACCGAAACCGACATCGGTGGCATCAACACACCGATGGCCATCGTGACGGCGCCGACGACTGCGAGCGTTCGCAACACCCACCGCCCCTGCCCGCCGCGTGCCCGAAGGAGTGAAGGCAACGTCAACAGCATCGCCAGGTTGGGGACCATCGCCGCCAGCAGGTTGGCCAGCTCCCCGTCGGCCAGCAACAACTCCCGAAACACCTCGTAACCGTAGTAGGGCTGAAGTCCGACGGGCCGTGAGAGGCCGAGCCCGTTGCCCGGTACGGAGAGGGCCGGCAACAGGAACGACACTCCGAAGAGCGCCCAGCCGGCAACCAGCAACCCGCGCCAGCGCGGCTTGCCCGCCTTCGCGAACTCACTGGACATGGTGGCCGCTTCACCCAGCTCTTCCCGCGCGGCCGCGAAGGCGCGTGCGGGGGTCAGGGCCGCGTTCAACTCCAACTCCAGGTTGACACGTGCCCGCAGGTGATCCTCCAGCTCGTCCAGCTCCCTGGGCGAGAGCGACGATCTGCGCTCCAGACTCCCTCGCCACCTCCGAACCGCCTTCTCCAAATCGAACATTGATCCTTCCTCCCCAACGACGATATGTGAACTAAAGTTTACATTATGACAAGTGTAGTGTACTTCAGGTCAGGCACGACCCCCTCCCCACGAGCTCTGGAGGGCGCCGTGCACGGCCATCCACCCCTCCCGGTCGCGCGCCAGCTGGCCCTTCCCGCGGTCGGTGAGGCGGTAGTACTTCCGCCGCCGCCCCTCCTCGGTCAGCTGCCAGCGGCCGGTGATCATCCCGTCGCGCTCCAGCCGGTGCAGGACGGGGTAGAGCATCCCGTCGGACCACTCCACCTCGCCGCCGGAGAGCAGTTTGACCTGCTTGAGGATCTCGTAGCCGTAGCTCTCGCCTCCCGTCAGGATCGAAAGCACCATCGGGCGCGACGAGGCCGCCACGAGTTCCTTGTAGACCCGCTTCTTCACGATTCGCTCCATACCTTGAGGTGCAACATACCTTACACCACAAGGTAACGAAAGATCCGAAAGGTGCAAGGGTGGGATGACAGACAGCGTCAGAGTGCGACGTCGCCCCCGGGATCGCGGCGCCGGAGGCGGTCCAGTGTCACCTCGGCCTCGCGCAGCCGGGCCTGGCGAAGCTCTTCGTCCACCGTTGCCGCTTCCCAGCGCGGCTCGCCATCGGCGTGAGGCACCCGAAGCACCGCGCCCGCCCGGGTGCCCGCCGGGAGCTTCGCAACGGGGACGTGGACCTGACGCTCATCGTCGTCCGCCACCAGGACCGCGAGCCGCCCCTCGAACCGGTCGACCACCCAGATGTGGGTCATCCGGCTCTCCCCGCTTCCGTCAAGCTTGCCCGGGCCTGTCAATAGCTGAAAACGACCACGGCCGTCCCCTCCGCGTCGTAGAGCGTCGCGGTGTCCCCGTCGTTGTTCCAGACGGCCCTCCGCTGCCCCATGTAGTAGCGTTCGCCATCGTGGCGTCCGGTCCCCGAATGCACCACGATCCGGCCGCCACCCGCGATCACCTCGTCCCCCAGCACCACCGCATATCCGCCGTCCGCGCGCCCGAGAACCTGCACATGCCCGTGGAGGTCGGTCCGCCACGTCTCGCGCGCGGTCTCCGCGTACGCGCTCAGCGCCGCCGGACGGGGATGCCCGTAGCTGTTGCGCCCGACCGAAATCACCACCAGCCGCGGCCGGGCCAGGCGCAGGAAGTCCCATGTGAACCCGTTGTCGCTGCCGTGGTGCGGCGCCTTCAGGAGCGTGACTTCCGGCACCACCCCGAGTCCCGCCAAGTGGGTCAGTTGCCGCACTTCGGAGTCCCCGCTGAGCAGCGCCGAGAATCCCCCGTACCGCACCACGACGGTCACCGAACGGTCGTTGGGCTCGGCGGTGCCGCGCGGGAGAAGCGGCAGCACCTCGAGTGTGGCGGATCCCAGGGAGATGGTGCGCGGCACGGCCTCCAGGTAGGTGATCTCCGGCCTGGCATCGAGCGCGGCCAGCAGGCGCCTGTAGGTCGCGGTGGAGTGTGGGTCGCCGTTGTCCATGAAGAACCGCACGGGAATCGACTCGAGCACCCCGGTCATGCCACCGATGTGGTCAGCGTGAGGGTGGGTCGCGAGGAGCAGGTCGATCCGGGTCACGCCCATCTCCCGGAGCAGGGGAACGATATCGCCCCGTCCCGCGTCGATGAGCGCCGTCTGTCCCTCCGGGGCCTGCAGGAGCACCGCGTCGCCCTGGCCGACATCGAGGAAGGTGACGCGGAGAACGGTGTCGGGGTGGAAGGGGACGTGGGCAGGATCGGGTGATTCGAAGGGACTGGCCGCCTGCAGCGTAAAGGCGGAGAGGGCCAGGACGGCAAGGGCAATCCGCCTCAATGAATGAGGCAGTTGCGCACCGCCGGGCTTTGCCATGCTGCAATGTGACATGCGGCATAGTGTAGGGGCCGGGGGGTCTGGCGGGCCAGATGATTGACACCCCCACCCGCCCGGGCGAACTTGCAGGGCTGTCATTTGGCGCCCGGGATACCGGAGAGGCGCCGGGGGTTCAAGAAGGGGTCGGAAACACACCATGCTCAAATCATTTCGGGGCAGGATCGTCATCATCGTCCTCGCGGTCGGCGTCGCAGGCTTCTACCTGTGGGACAGGGACCTCAAGCTGGGGCTCGACCTCCAGGGCGGGATGCACCTCGTCCTCGAGATCGACGATCCGGAGGGCACCTTCACCGAGGAGCGGCGCGAGGCACTGACCGAACAGGCGCTGAAGATTCTCCGCACCAGGATCGACGCATTCGGGGTGGAGGAGCCGATCATCCAGAAGCGGGGCAGCGACCGCATCATCGTGGAGCTTGCCGGGATCGACGACGAACAGCGCGCCAAGGACATCATCAACCGCCAGGCATTCCTCGAGTGGAAGCTGGTTGTCCCGACCCACGACGTGGACCAGGCGCTGCCCAGGCTGGACCGTGCCATCGTGGCCGCCCTGGGAGAGGACTCCCTGCGGACGCTCGGTGCCCGAACGCAGGTGCAGCAGACCGAGGAGCTCTCGCCGGAGCTGCTCCTCTTCCCCGACGCGGACGACACGGCCCAGTCCGCCGAGACCGCCGCTGCCGAGACTTCCACCGAAACGGACAGCGCCACCGAAGCCGCGGCACAGGAGGAGGACGACGCCAGCCTGCTGCATCCCTTTGCGGGCCTCCTCCTGACGGGGGGCTTTGACAACAAGAACAGGCCGGTCAGCTACCGCGTCGACATGGACGATGTCGAGACCGCCGACATCTACCTGTCGCTGGACGCGTTCCAGCGCGCCTTGCCGCGCGACGTCAGCCTGCAGTGGGGACTCGACCCGGTGCAATGGGAGGGCCGCTTCTATCGTGAGCTCTTCGTGCTCGAGGAGGATGCCTTCCTGACCGGCGCCCAGCTTCAGGAAGCCACCGCATCCCGGGACCCCCAGTTCAACCATCCCGAAGTGCTCTTCGAACTGAACCGCCTCGGCGGCCGCGAGTTCGAGCGGGTCACCAGAAACGCCAAGGATGAGCGCATCGCGATCATACTGGACGGCGAGGTGGTGAGTGCCCCGGTGGTGGAGGGCGTGATCCGGAACAGGGGATCCATCAAGATGCAGGGGTCGCCGATGGCGGACGCCGCGGACCTGGCGCTGGTTCTCAGGGCGGGGGCCCTCCCCGTGCCGCTGAGCATCATGGAGGAGCGCACCGTGGGCCCGTCGCTGGGCCAGGACTCGATCGACCAGGGTCGGATCGCGGGAATCATCGGCATCATAATGGTCATCGGCATCATGATGTTCTACTACCGCATGGCGGGCATCCTCGCGGTGGTCGCCCTGGGGATCTACCTGCTTCTGGTGCTCGGGGGGCTGGCGGCGCTGAACGCCACCCTGACCCTCCCCGGAATCGCCGGCCTGATTCTCTCGATCGGAATGGCGGTGGACGCGAATGTGCTCATCTTCGAGCGAATACGGGAGGAACTCGAGGCTCGGCGCGCACCCCGAACCGCGGTCGAAGAGGGCTTCGGCAACGCGGTATCCGCCATCGTCGACGCCAACATCACCACGCTCATCACGGGCCTGATCCTCTTCCAGTTCGGAACCGGGCCCGTGCAGGGCTTCGCGGTCACGCTCTGCATCGGGATCGTGGCCTCCTTCTTCTCCGCCATGTATGTGACCCGCACCCTCTTCCTGATGTACCTCACGGGGAAGCGCGGTTCGGATCCCATCAGCGTCTAGCGTCGCTCAACAGGACTCATTACGGACTGACACGGCCATGTGGCTCTTTCACAAGTCGAAGTACGAATTCATCGGGTTGCGCAGGAAGGCGTACCTCTTCTCCGCCATCGTCCTGGTACTCGGGGTGTCGGGGATGGTCCTCAACATGGTCCGCGGAGGTTCGCCGGGGGATTGGCAGAACTACGGCGTGGACTTCACCGGAGGCGTCCTGGTGCAGGTCCGCTTCAACGAGGACACCGACGACAGCCAGTTGCGCACGGCCCTCGGCGGGGTCGACGCGCCCCCGATCACGCGCTTCGGCGGCGAGAACGAGTTCGTGGTGCGGGCCCCGGTCGACGAGGGGACCGACATCGACCAGGTCGCCGCCGACATCGCGTCGCAGGTGGCGGCCGCCTACGGGGAGGACGCCTTCGAGATCGTGAGACGGGAGTCCGTCGGTGCGAAGATCGGCGAGGAACTACAGGGACAGGCGGCCCTGGCGATCCTCTTCTCCTTCTTCCTGACGCTCTGCTACATCGCGATCCGCTTCGAGATCCGCTTCGGCGTGGCCGCGATCATCGCGACCGCGCACGACATCATGATCACGCTCGGCCTGCTGGCCCTCTTCCGGGTCGAGATTTCACTTCCCACCGTCGCGGCAATCCTCACCATCCTGGGCTACTCGCTGAACGACACCATCGTCGTCTTCGACCGCATCCGCGAAAACCTGAACAGGCGGGGTGGACGGCGCGAGGACCCGTACCGCCTGGTGAACCGTTCGATCAACGAGACCCTGCCGCGCACAGTGCTCACCTCGGGGACGACGCTGGCGGTCCTGATGTCGCTGCTGATCCTCGGTGGCGCGGTGCTTCGCGACTTCACCATGGTGCTGATTCTGGGCGTCCTGATCGGGACGTATTCCTCGATCTTCATCGCCTCTCCGGCGCTGCTGGAGATCCAGAAGCGCTACGGCACCGCCGACCCGCGCGAGAAGGAGAGGAAGCGCGCCGCGCGGAGGGCCGCCGCGGTGTGAGGTTCGCGGACTCCCACTGCCACCTCACCGACCGCGCCTTCCGCGGTGACCGTGTGGCCGTGCTCGCGCGGGCCGGGGAGGCTGGAGTTCGCCGCATCGTGACCATCGCTTCGGACGCCGACGACTCGCACGGCGCGCTGGCGCTTGCCCGGGCCCACGACCGGGTGTGGTGCACGGCGGGGATCCATCCGCACTCGGTCAACGGGCCGGCGAACGAAGATCTCGGCGCCGTGCGGGACATCGCCGCCCACCCGCGTTGCGCCGCCATCGGCGAGACCGGGCTCGACTACTTCTACGACAACGCCCCCCGCGACGCCCAGCGCAGGAGCTTCGCACGCCACGTCGAACTGGCCGCCGAGCTGGCCCTTCCCGTGGTGGTCCACTCGCGCGAGGCCGTGGCCGACACCGCCGCCGTGATCCGCGAAGGCGCCGGCCGCGTGACTGGCGTCCTCCACTGCTTCACCGGCCCCGCCGACCTGCTCGAGCTGGCCATTGACGCCGGGTGGTACGTTTCCTTCACCGGGATCGCGACCTTCAAGAGCTTCGACGCCGCCCTTGCCCGCGACGTGCCCCGCGACCGCTACATGATCGAGACCGACGCGCCCTACCTGGCCCCCGTGCCGAAGCGGGGCCGCCGCAACGAACCGTCCTTCGTGCCGCACGTGGCCGCCGCCCTGGCCCGCATCCGCGGCGAGGCGCTGGAGCAGGTGGCCGCGGACAGCTGGTCCAACACGGCTCGTTTCTATGGGTTGAAAGAGCGCAGCCGCGCGGCAGGCGTGGCGCCCCGCGAAGACCTCCAGGAGCGCGGCCCCCGGCCATGAAGACGCAGTCCGACGCCCCCCGCCCGCGCATCCGCGTCCTGCCGGACCACGTCGCGAACCAGATCGCGGCCGGCGAAGTCGTCGAGAGGCCGGCCTCGGTGGTAAAGGAGCTGGTCGAGAACGCGCTGGACGCGGGTGCCGGCGCGGTGACGGTGTCGATCGAACAGGGCGGCAAGAGCCGCATCCGCGTCGCCGACGACGGCTGCGGCATGATCCGCGAGGACCTGCTGGTGTGTCTGGACCGCCACGCCACCAGCAAGATCCGGCGCGCCGAGGACCTGCGCGACATCCACACCCTCGGTTTCCGGGGCGAGGCGCTCCCCTCGATCGCCGCCGTGTCGCGCATGCTGATCGAGACAGCGCCCGCCGGCCGGGCCGCGGGCAGCCGCCTGCGCGTGCTGGCGGGCCGCATGCAGGGCGTCGAGGACGCGCCCCGCCGCCCGGGCACCACCGTCGACGTGCGCAACCTCTTTCTCAACACCCCCGTGCGGGCACGTTTCCTGCGCGCCGCCGGCGTCGAGACGCGCGCCGTCTCCGAGGCGCTGCACGCCCTGGCGCTGGCCAACCTGGACACGCGTTTCGTCTTCCAGTCGAACGGGCGCACCGTCTTCGACCTGCCGGCGGGGCGGGATCTGGCGGCGCGCATCGCCGCGATCTGGAAGGATGCCGACGCGGCGGGACTGATTTCCGTGGCCACCCAGCGCGGCGGGATGCGCCTCTTCGGTGCGCTGCAGCGTCCCGACCGGGCACGGCCGGGATTCCGGCGCGCCCACCTCTTCGTGAACGGGCGGCCCTTCCGCGATCCCGGGATCCTCTCGGCGGCCGACCGGGGCTACCGCACGACGGTGCCCGAGAACACGCGTCCGTGGGTGTTCCTGTTCCTGACCGTGCCGCGCGGCCAGGTCGATGTGAACGTGCACCCGGGCAAGACCGAGGTGCGCTTCCAGCGGCGCGGCCCGATCGAGGACTTCGTGGAGGCGTCGGTGCGGGAGACGCTGGAGGGGATCGAATCGGCCGCGACGTGGGGCGAACCACGACCGCTTCAGGTGGTGCGGGAGGGGGAGGGGCATTCTATTATAAACAAAACCCAGCCCCCACCACGAAGAGGCAAATAG
>VXOC01000223.1 GCA_009840215.1 Gemmatimonadota bacterium
CCCCCACCCCCCACCACCCTCTCCACATCCAGGTGATCATCCCCACAATACGTCACATACTCCTCATAAGTCCCCCGATAGTCCCTCACCCCCTCCGCCGTGATCTCCACGATCCGGTTCGCCAGCCGCTCCACGAACCACCGGTCGTGCGACACGAAGACCAGCGTCCCCCCGAACCCCTTCAGCCCCTTCACCAGCGCCTCGATCGACTCCAGGTCGAGGTGATTCGTCGGCTCGTCCAGCACCAGCACGTTCGGCATCCGGATCATGAGGCTGCAGAGCACCAGCCGCGCAGTTTCGCCCCCGGAGAGCGCCCCGAGCCGCTTGTCCGCGTCGTCGCCGCCCAGCAGCACCAGACCCAGCCGACCCCGCGCGAACCCCGTCCCCTTCCCCTCGCAGTACCCGCCGATCCAGCCGGCGGCGGTCTGCCGGGCCCCGCTCAGGTGGTCCTTCGGGTCCTGCGCGAAGAACCCCGGATACGTCTCATATCCCCATTCCACCGCCCCCTCGTCCGCGTCCAGCCGCCCAGTCATCACCTTGAGCAAGGTCGACTTCCCGATCCCGTTCGGCCCGACGATCGCCAGCCGGTCCCCCCGGCCCACCTCCAGGTCCACCCCGTCGAGCACCCGATTGTCCCCGAACGACTTCGTCACCCCCTCCACCTTCACCACCGTCTTCCCGCTCGGCCGCCGCTGCTCGAAGCGGAACTTCGGGTACCGCCGCGAACTCTTCGGCAACTCGACCAGCCCCTCGGCCTTCTTCTCGATCATGCGCACGCGGCTCTGGGCCTGGCGCGCCTTGGACGCCTTGGCGCGGAAGCGGTCGACGAACTTCCGGTGGTGCGCGATCTCGCGCTCGCGAAAGGCGATCTCCTTCTCGCGGCGCTCCCGTTCGGCCGCCTTCGCCGCCAGGAAACCGGTGTAGTCGCCCGGGTAGCCGGTCACGGTCTCGTAGTCGATGTCGAGGATGTGCGTCGCGACGTTGTCGAGGAAGCGGTGATCGTGGCTGATCACGACGACGGGTCCGCGGAAGCCGCGCAGGAACTTCTCCAGCCAGCGGATCGAGAGGATGTCGAGGTGGTTGGTGGGCTCGTCGAGGAGGAGCGCGTCGGGGGCGCCGGCCAGGACCTGCGCCAGGAGCACGCGCAGGCGGAACCCGCCGGACAGCGTGGAGAGGGGCTGGCGGTGGACCTTCGCCGGCAGGCCCAATCCCTCGAGGATGGCGGCCGCGCGGGCCTCGGCCGTGTAGCCGTCGTGCCGCTCGAAGACCTCCTCCAGCTCGGAGAAGCGCTCGGCGTCGAAGTGCTCGTCGGCGCAGGCCAGGATGGCGTCCCGTTCAGCCATTGCGTCCCACAGCTCCTCGTTGCCCATGAGCGCGACCTGCAGGACCTCCTCGTCCTCGTAGACGAAGCGATCCTGGCGCAGTACGCCCAGGCGCGTGCGGCGCGGGATCGACACCGAGCCGTCGCTGGCATGCAGATCGCCCGCGAGGATGTTCAGCAGGGTGGTCTTGCCGGACCCGTTGGCCCCGACCAGCCCGTAGCGTTCGCCGGGGTTCAGCCGGAAGGAGACACCCGTGAAGAGGGTGCGTTCACCGAAGGACTTTTCGAGGCCCGTGACGGAGATCATGGTTGGGGGCCTCCCCCGCCCGGCGGCCCGCGGACAGGGTCTCCCGGCATGCGGGCGGGGACCTGTCCGCGGGCCGCGCGGCAGCCGTCAGTTGTCGGTCCTGACGATGTCGTTGCCGGATTTCAGGCGGTCCCGGACGGCGTCCTCTTCCGAGCTACCGAAGGGATAGATGGAGACCTCGCCCAACAGGCGGTAGGTGCCCGCCGGGGCGCTGGGCAGATCGTTGTAGGGGCAGACCTCCAGCTCCTTGTAGGTGCCCGGAATGATGACCCAGCCATCCCCCTTCTTCACCTGCCACGCGGTCCAGTGGGCGATATAGACGTTGTCGCCGACCGGCAGGTTGTTGACCGGAGTGCAGGCGGTCAACGCAACGCCAAGCGACACCAGGATGGGCTGCCCCTCTTCGTTGATCTCGATGAGGTCCCACGGCTTGTAGTCCGAGTTCGCCACCAGCACCCTCGTCTCCTGCGTGACCGACAAGCCGTCCGGGTCCGTGGCCGTCACCGTCAGCATGGTCGTGTCGTGTGGGAAAGTGGAGTCCGAGGAGACCGCCATCGTTGTGACCACGCTGCCCTCCACCGAGGTCACCATCGCGATGCCCTCGTCCGAGGTGGACGCCGTGTAGGTCAGCTCGGTGTCGTCGGGATCGCTGAAGTAGTCCGCCATGTCGAGGACGACCATCGTGACCGTGTCGACCACCGTCATGTCGAGCGAGTCAAGCACGTGCAGGAGGTCGAAGACGGGCAGCGAGTCGCTGATCTCGGGGCCCTGGTTGACGGCCACGGTGATCTCCGCCTCCTGGGTTGCCGAGAGGCCGCCGGGATCGGTGGCGGTAACCGTCAGCGTGGCCGTGCCCGCCGCCACGCCCGTGATCGTCACCTCGTCCCCGCTGACCGCCACTCCCGCGACCGCATCGTCCGAGCTGGAGGCCGCGTAGGTGAGCTCGTCGTCGTCGGGGTCGGTGAAGTAGTCGGCGGCGTTCACCATCGCCATCCTGCCCACCTTGACGTTCTGCGCCGGAATCTCGCCGACCGTTTCGGGGGCCTGGTTCCCGCTCGCCACAGTGGCCTCGAACGTCTGCGTGGCCGACAGTCCGCCGGGATCGGTGGCCGTGACCGAAATGAAGGCCGATCCCTCGGCGAGCGCCACGACCGTCACCATCGCCCCGTCGACCGAGACGGTGGCCACGGCGGTATCGCCGCTCTCGGCGGTGAAGGTGAGAGTGTCGCCGTCGGGGTCGGTGAAGTGGTTCGCGGCGTCGACGGTGACCGTGTCGCCGGGCTCCATGTTCCGGTGCTGGATCGTGTCGGAGATCTCCGGCCCCCGGTTTGCCGTCGACACAGTGGCCGTGGTGGTCTGCGTGGCCGACAGTCCGCCGGGATCGGTGGCGGTGACCGTAATCGTCGCCTCGCCCTCGCCCACCGCCACCACCGTGACCAGGTTCGCCGCCATGCTGGCCGTGGCGACCGTCGTATCCGACGACTCGGCCGCGTAAGTGAGCGTGTCGCCGTCGGGGTCCATGAAGAACATGTCGACCGGGACCGTGAAGTCCTCCCCCACGACCATGGGCACGGCGGGGATCTCACCGACCGCGACCGGCGCCCGGTTCGCCGCCTCCACCGTCACCTCGACCTCCTGCGAGGCGGAGGCGTTTTCGGGGTCGGTGGCGGTGACCGTCACGGTCGCCGATCCCTCGCCCACCGCGATGATCGTGACCATCGAACCCTCGTGTCCGGCCGTGGCCGCGTCCGTGTTCGAGCTCATGGCCGAGTAGGTGAGGTCGTCACCGTCGGGGTCGGTGAAGTAGTCGGCGGCGTCGAACGTGACCGTGTCGCCCTCCGTCAGGTTCTGCGCCGGAATCGTCTCGGTCACCACGGGATCCTGGTTCGCCGCCTCGACGGTCACCTCGGCCATGTGCGAGGCCGAGGCCCCGTCGGGGTCCGTCGCCGTGACCGTGACCTGCACCTGGCCCCTGGCCACCGCGTTCGCGGTCACGTTGCTCCCGGAAACCGAGACGGTCAGCACCGAATTGTCCGACGAAGACGCCGAATAGCTGAGCTGGTCTCCGTCCGGATCGCTGAAGAACCCGGACACGTCCACCGTCTGCGACTCGCCCTCCACAAGGCTCAGGGGCGGGATGATGCCGACCGCGATCGGGGGACTGTTCGGGTCCGGCACAACTTCGCCGTCACCGCAGGCGAATGCCCCGGCGAAAAGGAACAGAACGGCGAATCGGCCGGCGGTGGTGAGCCTGCGAACCTTCATGGTGACCTCCATGGACTCCAATGAGTAAAGCGTGATTTACTTAATGTCAACTGTGATTGACATTTTGCGGATTGCGTGGGCGAAGACTCGTTAGAGTCTATCGGCGGATTAGAAATATAGGGTGGGGACCCGCCATCGTCACCCCCGGAAAACCCGCGTTTGGCTCACTGTGGGAGCCGACGATGTCCCCCACCCCGGGTCATCCACGCGGCGGCGCAACCCGGAGCCCGCGTTTCGGGGCCCTGGTTGCCCTGCGTCACCGAGACAATAAACTTCTGCGAGGCCGACAGCTCGCCGGGATCGGTGGCCGTGACCGTCATCAAGGTCGCTCCCGTGGCGTGCGCCACGATCGTCACTATCGACCCGTCGACCGAGACCGAGGCCACGCTGGCGCCGCCAGCTTCGGCGGTGAAAGTGAGGGTGTCGGCGTCGGGGTCGGTGAAGTGGTTCGCGGCGTCAAAGGTGACGGTGTCGCCCGGAGCCATGTCCCGATCCTGGATCTTCCTGGTGCGCCTGGGCGCCCGGTTCGCCGCCTTGACCGTCACGTTGACCTCCTGCGAGGCGGAGGCGTTCTCGGGATCGGTGGCGGTCACCGTCACGGTCGCCGACCCCTTGGCCACCGCAATGATCGTGACCATCGAACCCTCGTGTCCGGCCGTGGCCGCGTCCGTGTTCGAACTCGCGGCCGCGTAGGTGAGTTCGTCGCCGTCGGGGTCGCTGAAGTGGTCGGCGGCGTCGATCGTGACCGTGTCGCCCTTGCGGATGCTCTGCGCCGGAATCGTATCGGTCACCACGGGCTCCTGGTTCGGCGCCTCGACCGTCACGTCGACCATGTGCGAGGCCGAGGCTCCGTCGGGGTCCGTGGCCGTGACCGTGACCTGCACCAGGCCCCTGGCCACCGCGTTCGCGGTCACGTTGCTCCCCGAAACCGAGACGGTCAGCACCGAATTGTCCGACGAAGACGCCGAATAGCTGAGCTGGTCGCCGTCCGGATCGCTGAAGAAGATGGACACGTCCACCGTTTCCGTCTGGCCTTCCACAAGACTCAGGGGCGGGATGGTGCCGACCGCGGCCGGGGGACGGTTCGGGTCCGGTTCAACTTCGGGGTCACCGCAGGCGAATGCACCGGCGAAAAGGAACAGAACGGCGAATCGACGGGTCGTGGTGAGGCTGCGAACCTTCATGGTGACCTCCGTGGGTTCCAAATAGCCAAACGCGTGATTTACATAATGCCCACTCCGATTGATATCTTACGAATTGTGTGGGTAAAGGCAATAGCCAGCGGCAAAGATGGGGACATCAGAGCGGGGACTCGCCCCTCGTCACCCCCGGAAAACCGGCGTTTCGGCTACAGTGGGAGCAGACGATATCCCCCGCCCCGGGTCATCCACCCGGCGGCGCAACCCGAAGCCCGGGCACGCGTTTCGTCCTGATCCCGTCCGTCCCCGCATCCGGCGGGAGCCGCAGAATGCTCTCTCCCGCGTCCGACTGCCGGGACTGGGCGCTACCGCCCACCAGGTCCCCGTCCATCTCCAGCCAGTCGAAGAGGACGGTCCTCCCCGGCCTGTCGTCCAGCGGCCAGGGCACCATGGCGTATCCCGTGGTCTCGACCGGCAGCGAGGTGTCCAGCGGGAAGCTCCGGAAGAGTTCCGTCGTGCCGGAACGGAGCACGAGTTGCCGGTTGACCAGGGAGAAGGTGATGTCGGTGAACTCGCCGCTGTCGTCGCGGATCAGCGTCGACTTGCCTTGGAGGCCGGGGGGGTGGAAGTAGCTGTCGTCGTCCGCATCATAGAGGAGGAACCGGAAGTTCGTGTCCTGGCCGTCTACGTCCACCCCCGATCCGATCTGGACGATGTAGTGCGTGTAGCGGGCGTGGTCCATGGACATGACCAGGGCGGCGGCCGCCGTCGTGTCGGCCCGTCCGAGCCTCGCGGTGAGCGACCACTCGGTGACCGCGTGGTTCCGGTAGGCCATCCCCCGCCGGTCGCGTCGCGAGTTCGTGAGGTTAAGCACGCCGTCCCGGATCCGGCCGCTGGCGTTGGTCACAGTCCAGTTGCGGAGGCTGGCCGACGTGGCGAAGTCGTCCGCGAAGTAGCCTGGATCGGGCGGGCGGACCGTGATCTCGCCATCCTGGGTGACCTCGAGTCCCTCCGGGTCGCTCGCGGTGACCGTGAGCGTGGCCGTCCCGGGGGCGACCGGCGTCACGGTGACGATGGAGCCGCTGACCGAAGCGGTGGCGACACCGGTGTTGGAGGTCGTGGCCGAATAGGTGAGGGGATCCCCGTCCGGGTCGCTGAAGTGGGGGGCGGCGTTGTGCTCGGCGGGGTAGCCCACGCTCAAGTCGAAGGCGGGCAGGTTCAGTCCCGCGCGGGGAGGCCGGTTGGGGATGTCGACCCGGAAGGACTGCGAGGCGGTGAGGCCGCCGGGGTCGGTCACCGTGACCATGACGGTGCCGGTTCCGCGCGCGAGCCCGGCGAGGGTGACCACGCCGCCCGCGCCCGCGGACGCGGTGATGGTCGCGTCGGCGGTGGTCGCCGCGAAGTCGAGCGCGTCCCCATCCGGATCGCTGAAGTAGGAGGACAGGTCGAGCATCAGGGTGTCGCCCACGTGGAGCGACGCCGGGGGAATCGCGCCCACGACCTCCGGTGACCGGTTGGGAACGGTGACCGTGAAGGACTGCGTGGCGGTGAGGCCGCCGGGGTCGGTGACGGTGACGGTCACGTCGGCGGTGCCGCGGGCCAATGATGAAACGATGACAGCCTCGAAGACCGCCGTGACCGCGATGACGGCGGGGTCCGAGTTGGTGGCCGAGTAGGTGAGCGGGTCGCCGTCCGGATCGCTGAAATAGGGCGACATGTCGATCGTGACGGTGGTGCCCGCCACGATGGTGGCCGCGGGGATCTGCCCCCGGGTCTCGGGCCCGCGGTTGGGGACGGTGACGGTGAAGGACTGCGCGGCCGTGAGCCCGCCCGGATCGGTGGCCGTCACCGTGATGAGGGCGGTGCCGTGCGCCTGTGATGAAACGATGATGATTTGCTGATTCGTGATGACGCTGGCCACATCCGCGTCCGATGACGCCGCGGAATAGGTCAAAGTCTGCCCGTCCGGCTCGCTGAAGTAGGAGGAAACGTCGATCGTGGCCGTCGCCCCGACATCAATCGTCAACGACTCGATGGTCCCGGTCGCGACCGGCGCCCGGTTGGGCACCGTGACCGTGAACCGCGCGTGCCCCTCCAGCCCCTCCGGATCGGTGGCGGTGATCGTGATCGTGGCGAAGCCGGGCACCGCGGCCATGACCGTGACCGTCGTCCCCGAAAGCGTGGCCGTTGCGACCCCGGGGTCGGATGACGCGACCGAGTAGGTGAGCGAATCGGCCTCGTTCGGGTCCTCGAAGCAGACCGGTGCGGTGGCCGACTCGCCCACGTGGAGGGTATGGCCCGGCAGTGGATTGCAGGCGGCGGGGGGATGCGGGCTCTCGCACGCAGCGAGCACCACGAGGAGCGCGAGCCCCTGGACGACGGACGACGCGGCGAACCGACCCGGTGTGACAGACCTGCGAACCTTCATGGTGACCTCGGTGGCGAGTAGAATGTGAAGTGCGATTTACAGTATGTAATGCGGAGGTGACACAAGGGGGATCCCCGGTGGGAAAAACGATCCTGAATGCCCCTGAAGAACATGGGAAGATACCGGGATGGCGGGATGCCGTCCACCCGGAGCCGGGGGGAATGCGCCGCTATTCCTCGTAGCTGACGACGACGCGCCGCAGCCGCGTCTCGTGCTCGTTCAGGAGGCGTGACACGGCCACCATCGGCATCTCCCGCGCCATGGTCACCACCAGCTCCTCGAAGGGCACGGTGAGTCTCTGCCATCTGCGCGCCCACGGCAGCTGCGCCTGCCTGATTCCGCACGTCGGACAGTCGACCCGTGGAGACGGCCCGCGCAGGAAGGCCTGGTGCCCAAGGAAGTCGAGGTGCCGCCACTCCTTGACGGAGGTGTCGTACGCCTTGCGGCCGGCGGCGCCGCAACTGCCGCAGTTGAAGGTGGCGCCGGTTTCGAAGTCCAGGTGAATGAGGAGGCGTTCGTTCGCGCGGTCGAAGGTGACAGCCTCGACGAACCAGGGGCGGGTGAGACCGAGGGCTTCCTCGTAGACTTCGTGGTTGGACATTGGGGGGGGAGGGG
>VXOC01000065.1 GCA_009840215.1 Gemmatimonadota bacterium
GGGGTGGGGGGGAAGAGGGGGATGTGACGGTGACGGTGGAGGGGGGCTCCGACCGCATCCGGATCAAGCGGAAGGTGGCCAGACGGGTGACGGTTTCGGAGACGTAGCAGTTCGTCAGGTTGTATACCCTGGTTTACATTTTGGAAACCATGGTTTCCATTGTGGAGATTCGGTCGGATCGCCGCAGGCAGCTCAATTCCACGGCAGCCCGCACAGAGGCGGCTCCCCTTCCCCGCCCGTGCTTGCCCTGATCCACACGCGCCGCTGGATCGCGGTCCCGAAGAGCCCCGTCCCTTCGCCGAAGACCGACGGAATGCGCACCTGTCCCGATGGGTTGAAGTTGCCACCCCGCACCCAGTTCACCCAGTTGCGGTCGATCGCGGTGATCGCCACGTCGGCCCGGGCCCCTTCCGGAAGCCCGTCGTCCAGTGCCCGAATGACGTCGCGCTCGTCCTCGTCGCTGTCGAAGAAGTCGAAGAGTCCCAGATTCCTCGGGAAGACCATGTCCGTGTCCTCGCGCCCGACCGACACACCTTGCAGGTACAGCGTGTCGGGAGCGTTGATGCCGCGGGGCGCGAACGCCGCGGTCAGGCCTTCGAGGCGCGCGTCGACGATGTACGCCCACGAATCGTCCGAGGGCGTCCACTCCAGGCGGTAGTTCGTGTCGGGATTCAGGCGGCAGTGACCATCTTCCTGGGTCAACCGGGTCATCGAGAAGGCTCCGGGTACAGGGCTCGCCCCCGTGAGGATCCGTCCGTCTGCGGCCCTGACCTGCAGCGACAGCACTTCTCCGGGTTCGAAGGGGGCGGGCGTGACCTCGGTCCGGTAGCAGGCCGCCCCTTCCGGGGAGAAATCCTCGGCCGTGTCCGGGAGGATGCACGAATCGAGGTCGTCCTGCTCCACAAGGCGGACGGTGTCACGTCCCTCGCCCGCCACCGTGATCACCGCGCCCGAAAGCGTCGGGGCGTCCTCGGGCTGGTAGGTCCGGTGCAGGAGCGTCCATGCCGCCATCGACACCTCGTCATCGTCGAGGTCCATGGTCAGCACGACGTGCGCTTCGGCCACGATCACGTCCGCGGGCAACTCCACAGTGACCTCGGTCAGCTCGCAGCCCGCGGCCAGGCACGCGGCGGCCAGGCACGCGATCGTGCGGCCGGACATCAGAACGACACCTCGACGCCGAATGTCGGCAGGAAGGGAATCATCGACACGCCCGATCGCGTGGGCGGGTCGGGCTCGAAGTCGTAGAAGTAGAAGAGCACGTTCTTCTGGTTGTACAGGTTGATGATGCTCAGATACGGGATCAGCCGTCCCCATTCCCTTTCGATCGTCTTCCTGAACGACACGTCCAGACGGTGGCGTGCCGGATACCGCGACCCGTTGCGCGGCCCCAGCGCCACGGCGGACCCGTTGTTGTAGTCGAGCAGGCCATCCGCCAGACGCCTGCGGTAGACATCGTACTGTCCGAGCGGCCGCGTGTAGGGGATTCCGGTCCCGAAGTTCGCGCGAATGCCCGCAACCACGCCCCACCAGTTCAACGGGCGGCGCAGCACGAGGTCGATGTCGACGCGGCGGTCGAAGACGGGCGGATACGTCAGCACCGGCGGGGGATCGAGGCCGGACCGCGTGTCCGGGAAGGTGCGTTCGGTCCTGAGGAACGAGAGGGTGACCCACCCGGTCGTCGCACCCTGGTCGCGCCTCAGGAAGAGGTCCACGCCGTACGACCACCCGTCCCCGGCCACGAGGTCGTCCAGTTCGTCGTTGGGATCCTCGGCGGCGTTGACGGAGACCACCCCGTCGAAGGTCCGGTAGTAGCCTTCCAGCGATGCGTACCATTCGTCGCCGGCCCCGAAGAAGCTCTCGACACCCAGCTGGAGCTGATCCGAGACGATCCGCGGCGCCCGAGTGCCCGCAAGCACCCAGAAGTCGACGCCGAGAGGCACCTCCTCGTCGCGGAGCGAGTGCACGAACTGCGAGTACCGTCCCCCGGCCAGGCGAACGGCGGCGTTCCGGTCGCGGAGGAAGCGCTTGACCGCGAAGCGCGGCGACAGGGTGGTCTCACTATCGCCCGGATCGGGCAGCCAGTGGTCGACGCGCAACCCGCCTTCGACCAGCCAACGGGTGTTGGGGGTCCAGTGGATCTGGCTGTATGCGGCGGCCTCCCACCCGCTTCCGGCGCTCTCATTTAATACGGTGCCCCCCGCCTCGATCCGGTTGTCTAAGACGACCCGCTTCCCGGCGACTCCGGACTTCCACCGCGTGCGCCCGGTCGGGCGCAGTTCGAGGTTCGCCCGCACTGCCGACTCCTCGATGTTGGAGGTGAACCGGGATCTGGTTTCCGTAAACTCGAAGTCCGAGATGAAACGCGAATAGGAGGCCCCGACATCCATGGACCCGCCCCCACTCATCGGATTCGTCCAGGAGCCGCCCACCGCGTCGTTTCCCCACTCCCACTGAATCGGCAGCGGGTTGTCCCCCACATCGGCGAGGTCGAGGACATCTCGCCCCGTGTAGCCGGTGATCCGAAGCCGGCCGCCCCCTCTGGACCACGCCTCGAAGGCTCCCTGCAGGTCCGTCAGGTGATACGGAAACTTGAACCACGGCTTGACGAGGACATCGAGGTAGGAGCGCCGGGCGGACACGCGCCACCGCGTGGTCGCGAGTCCCAACTGGTCCGTGAAGCCCTTCGGCATGGACCCGTCCATCGCCACCCGCGACGCGAGCAGGCTGACGCCGGCGTCGACGCTGAACTCGCCGTCGCCGACGTCGGTCTCAACCGTCAGGACCGACGACACGCGGCCCCCGTACTCGGCCGGGAAGCCGCCCGCCCGCAATTCGGCGCGTTGCACCATGTCCGCGTTGACCACCGAGAAGATGCCGCCCAGGTGAAAGGGATTGAAGACGGGGATGTAGTCCAGAAGGATCAGGTTCTGATCCGCCGAACCACCGCGCACATTGAAGGCCGCGGTGAAGTCGGAGACCGTATTCACACCGGGCAGAACTTCGACCGCACGGATCGGATCGGTCTCTGCCAGGGTCGGAAGCGACTTCATCGCGACGCGGTTGATGTCCTGGACGGTCGTTCCCGCCGACTCCTCGAAGCGGACGCGGGCGCGGCTTCGTTCCGCATCGACCTCGATCCCCTCCAGCACGATCGCCTGCGCCTCCAGGGTGATGTCGAGTTCGAGCGGCTCCCCGGCTGCTACCTCCACCGTCTGCTCGTGGCGGGCGTATCCGAGGCGGGTCACCACGAGGACCCAGGTTCCGGGCGCCACATCCCTGAATGCGAAGTAGCCCGTGCGGTCCGTTTCGGTCACGCGCTGCCTGGTGGTATCGGAGGCCGCCACGAGGCGGACGCCGGCCGCGTCGAGGAGGAGGCCGTCTTCGGACCACACCCGACCGCTGATCGCGCTGTTCTGCGCGGCAGCGGTGACGGGGAACGCAAGGGCGCCGAGGATGGCGACGAGCGTGGCCGCCGTCCTGCCGGACGAGGGTGAAGGCGGTCGGGACGTTTCGGTGAACGGATTATGACGCATGCAAACCGACTTTCGACGAGAACCTCTGAAAGCTACCCGGTCCGGACCCTTGGTGGAATTGCCCTTCCACCCTCATCTTGCCCCCATGAGTGTTCCAGGTTCCACCAGTTCCGCCACAGCGCTCGCACGGCTGGCCCGAATCGGCCGCACGCCGCTCGCGACCGTACCGACACCGCTCCATCCCGCCCCGGCGCTGGCGGCGCACCTGGGGACCGGCGTGCAAATCTCCATCAAGGCGGACGACTGCACGGGGCTGGGACTGGGCGGCAACAAGGTGCGCAAGCTGGAGTACGAGCTGGACCCGGCGCGGCTGCATGGTGTGACGCACCTGGTGACGGCGGGTGGACCGCACTCCAACCATTGCCGCGTCACCGCGGCGGCAGCGGCCCGGCTGGGGCTCGGGTGCACGCTCGTCGTCAACGGCGAACCGGAGGACCCGGGGCGCGGCAACGCCCTCCTCCACCGGCTGCTCGGCGCGCGAATCGTGACGGTGCGGGACCGGGAAGACCGCGACCGGGCCATGGAGGAGGAGGTCCGCCGAATCGGCGCGGCCGGAGGGAAGGCGCTGGCGGTGCCCATCGGCGCCTCGACGGCGCGGGGAGCGTTCGGGTATGTCCATGCGGTTGCGGAAGTGCGCGATCAGGCCGGCAGCGACGGGGAGGCACCCTGGATCTTCACGTCATCGTCCTCGGGAGGGACGCTGGCGGGGCTCATCCTGGGGTGTGCGATCTTCGACTGGCGCGCCCGGCTGGTGGCCGTGAGCGCGGACGAACCGGCGGCCTGGATCAGAGGCACGGCACTCCGGCTGGCCATGGCGGCAGCCCACCGGCTGGAGCCCGACCCCGGTGCGCCATCGGGTAACCCTCATGGCCACGGCACCTCCGGACCGGGTGCCGGACTGGCGAACCGCGTGCGGCAGGTGGCCGAGGACGCGATCGTCACGGACGACCTCGTCGGCGCCGGCTACGGAATCGCCACGCGCGAGGGCCAGGAAGCCACGCGCCTCTTTGGGACCCACACCGGCGTCATCCTCGACCCCGTCTACACGGCCAAAGCGGCCGCAGCCATGATCGCCTGGCTGCGGGAAGGAAGGGTCCCGGCTGGCGACAACGCCGTCTTCCTGCACACCGGCGGCCACCCGGCGCTCTTCCGCTGAGCCGCCCCATACCTCTCCGGACGGTCACGAGGCCGCGCCATGTTTCATCGTCCGGTACACGGGGGCGGTGCCCTGGCTCCGGCGCTACCTCTCCAGCGACAGCCGCACCACCCGCACCGTCTGAACCTCGTATTCGTCCAAGTCCACGAACGCCGCCAGCCCGCCCGGTCCGAACGCCAACGGGGTGCGCAGTCCGTCCGCCGGAAGCGTCCCGAGGTAGCGGCCATCCACCGTCATGATGTCGATCGGCCCCTGGCCCTGGCCGTTCTCGCCGGTTCGCTCGATCCAGACCCGGTCGTCCCAGTCGACCGTGATGGCGTCGATGACGGGGATCTCGTCCGCAAAGGTCATGTCCTCGATCGAGCCGCCCATCACCTGAATACTCTGCACGTTGTCCGGGTTCAGTGAACTCAGCGCGCTCGCCGAAGTGCCGGCGGTACCGCGAACACTCATGACGACTTCACCGCCCGGCGCGTTCCCTTCCTCCCGCGCGGCCCGGCGTCGTTCGAGTTCCGCCTCCCTGATCGCCTCGGTGACCACGGTCGGAGCTATCGGGCGCTCCAGCGTTCCGGTCACGCTGCCGTCCATCCCCACCAGCTTCACCCGGTATCCCACCGAGTCCACCACCGCGATCCTGCCGTCGGACAGGACCCCGACGTGGAGTCCGGGAACGAAGGCCTTCGGCGGACTCATCCGCATGCTTATGCTGGCCGCGGTGGAGCTTCCCGACACCGAAATCGAACCGTCGTCGGGATCTTCTTCGGGCAGTTCCCAGGCCGTGTAGAGGAGTTCGGACATCCCCTCCTCGAGCGAAAACACCTCGATGGCCCGGCCCTCCGGCTCCTCGCTCGTCGCGATCCTGAGCGACCCCCCACTCCCTAGCATGTTCATCCTGACTACGTTCGAACTGACGAGCCGCCCATCCGGCAGCCCCTGTGCCCGCATCGGCATGCCCGTACTGATGTCCGCCGGTACGGTCCCGGTGAACTCGCCATCGGCATCGAAGAGGTGGATCGACCCGAAGGTGAGCGCTGCGTAGCTCCCGTCCCTGCGTACCACCAGGTCGCGCAACCCGGAGAATTCACCGGGCCCCTCCCCCGGCTTGCCAACCGTACGTACGAAGTCCCCGTCGGGACCCACGACCACGACCCGGTCCGCCTGCGAATCCAGGATGTGAAGATTGCCGTTCTCGTCGAAGTCGACCGAGCGGATCCGGCCGAAGATCTCCCAGTCCTCGCCTTCCATGGCCCCCACGGTGTAGACGTCTTCCAGCACCGGCGCGAGTGCGATGTCGGCACCGGCGGGATCGTTGGCTCCGTCCCCGGTGGCGGGAGCTTCCGCCGAGTCGCCGCAGGCGAGAGAGAGGGGCACGAAGAGGGTGATCGGGAGGGCAAAATGTCTCATCTGGCAGTCCTCGGGCGGCTCGGTCTCGTGAGCCGGCCTACCGGCGATCCAGCGACAGCAGCCGGATCACCCGAACCGTCTGAACGTCCATCTCGTCCGATTCGATGTAGGCCATCAGCCCGCCGGGCCCGAACGCCGCCGGGATCCGCAGCCCGTCGGCGGGCAGGGTTCCAATATACTCGCCGTTCGCCGTTACGACATCCGTCGTACCCGCCGCTTCGTCCCCCCCGGGTCCCATTCGCGCAATCCAGAGCCGGTCCTCGCGGTCCACGGCCAGGTCGGCAATCACCGGGATCTCTTCGGTGAAGACCATCGTCTCGACCTGGCGGATCAGCATTGTCTGCAGCTGCTCCTGCATGTCCCCGAGGTTGACCTCTCCCACCACCGTCTGAAACCGCAGGCCACCGCCCGTCATCCCGCCAAATCCCTCCAGACGCGCGGCCCTGGTGGCGTCCTTTACCGCTTCGGTGACCGGCTCGGGCGCGACCGGCCTGGAAATTGTGCCGTCCACGGTCCCGTCCATGGCCACGAACTTCACCTCGTAGGCCACCGAATCCGCCACCGCGACGCGGCCGTCGGACAGGACGCCGATCGAAAGCCGAGGGTCGAATGCGCGCATGCGGTTGAAGCTCATCGAGAGGTCACTGCCGTCCTCCGAGCTTCCGTCGATCGACTCGTCACTATCGGTGGGCGGCAGGTTCCAGGCCCGATAGAGGACGCTCTGGTCGCTGCCGTCCAGTGCGAAGACGTGAATGTCCCGGAGGTGGTCGTCTTCGCGCAGTTCGTCCTCGTCGGGTGCCTCGCCAGGTCCGTACATCCGGATCGTGGGACCGCCCATCGACACCAGGCGTCCGTTCGGCAACGGCAGCAGCAACTCCCCCGGAACGCCCTTGTTGATCTCCGAGGTGACACTCTCCAGGAACTCGCCCCCGGGGTCGAAGATCTCGAAGGCGGCCGGGCTGCTGAAGTCGTAGATCACCGTGCGTCCGTCGGCGAGGAGAGCGGCGGCGTGGGCGTTCTGGATCTCGCCCGGCCCCTCGCCCTGCGTGCCCACGGTGCGGAGGTGGTTGCCCGCGGTATCGACCACGACCATTCGGTGCGCGCCCGCGTCGAAGAGGTGCAGGTTGCCGGACGCGTCGAAGTGGACCGAGCGAATGCTGCCGAATGTCTCCCAGTCCTCGCCGACGAGCGCGCCGACCCGGTAGAGATGTTCGGTGGTGGCGGCGAGGGGGATATCGGTGGCGGGGGAGTCGTCGCGGGTGGTTTCGGAGGCGTCCCGGGCGGCGTCGCCGCAGGAGACGGTGGCGAGCCACAGGGACGGCAGCAGGAAGGGGAGTGGGAGCCGGGTGGGGTGGGGGCGGTGCTTGGGCATGGGGCCTCGCGCGGGTGTGTTGACGGACGTCTGGGCGACGGAAGAGACTGCATTGCCATCACTTGGACACACCGAACAGGGTGCCTGGTTGTATGGCGTTTCCAGTGACGGGCCGGAAGCGACCCGCCGTCAACTGGCAGGGATCACACGGGACGGCTACCGTTCGTGGGGTCACTTTGTCCCATCGGAGCATTCCGGCGCCCCAAATCGGTCGGTACCATGACGGCTGGAAAGCGGCCCGAGCGGCACGGTCACCTGCACGCGGTCGCCGGTCTGATCACCACGGGGAAGGGGGAAGGGGCAGCAATGAGGGCACCCGCGACTACGGATCCGGTGGACCACCGGCAGGCAGGGCACTCACGCTCGGAGGTGTCCGGATGAGCCCCGAGTTTATTGCGATCCTGGGTGTCGGCGCCTCCATCGTTGCAATCGGCGTCACGCTCGTCGGTATGCAGATGAAGTTGGCCGGGGTGGTGCGCGCGGAAATCGAAGGCCTGCGCACCGAACTGAAGAGCGACATCGACGACCT
The DNA here is from genome assembly GCA_009840215.1 of Gemmatimonadota bacterium. Lineage (GTDB taxonomy): Bacteria > Gemmatimonadota > Gemmatimonadetes > Longimicrobiales > Gaopeijiaceae > Bin94. The sequence continues at coordinate 7,998 of VXOC01000065.1, forward strand.
GCGCACCGAACTGAAGGGCGACATGGACGCTCTGCGCACCGAACTGAAGGGCG
>VXOC01000063.1 GCA_009840215.1 Gemmatimonadota bacterium
CCCGCGATCCGGAAGGTGCGGAGGCGATAGTGACGTTGGGGGTGGTGGTGAACCGGCGCCCCTTGGGGTCGGTAGAGATTCCCGCCCAGACGCTGTGGCACGGGGCGACGCGTGTGGACGTGGATTTGACCGGGGCGTTCAGCGACCCGGACGGCGACGAACTGACCTACGAGGCGGCCAGCTCGAACACGGAGGTCGTGCCGGTGGAACTGCATCCCGGCCCGGTAGTGAGCCTCGCGGGGCCGGTTCAAGGCGAAGCGACCATCACCGTCACGGCCCGCGATCCAGACGGGAACGCGGGCCGTCTTTCCTTTACCGTTACGGTGGTTGAGAATCCAGACAGGGCGGCACTGGGAGCTTTTTGGTACGCTACGGATGGCCCGAACTGGCAAGACCTTCGGGACTTGGGGGTGGCAGTAGGAAGTGAGAATTGGGTGAGCGATGCGTCCCTCGGTGACTGGCACGGGGTTGCTGTCAACCAAGCAGGCCGGGTTATCTGTCTGGGGCGTTGTGGCGGAGGTCGGGGACGATGGTTTTGGGAGGGGCTGCGAAACGGCGAGGAAATGGTGGTGCTTGGGGGTGGCCGAATTCCGCCGGAGGTGGGGAATCTGGACGCCCTTGAGCGGTTGTGGATAGCCGGCTCGCGGCTAGACAGCGGTGAAATCCCGCCGGAGGTTGGCAACTTAGCCCACCTTGAGCAGTTGAGCGTTTCCGGACCCAATCTTCGGATTCCACCTGAACTTGCCGAGTTGGGACCTTCTTTGAGGGTGTTGTATGTGGCCGGCTCGCGCGAGTGTTCGGTAGCGGACGAACTGGGCAGCCTGCCGCACCTGACGGAGCTGGTTATTTGGAATTGCTCGTTCGAGACATTAGGCAATCTGTCGTCCCTGACCTGGCTCAGTTTTCGCATGTCCGGATCGGCTCCGCGCGAACTGGGCAACCTCGTGAACCTTCAGGTGTTGCAGCTTGCTACATCCGGCCCTCTTCCGCCCGAACTGGGTAACCTCACAAAGCTGGAAACCTTGTCGGCCACTGGCAGCCGCGGTCTCCGCGCGGCTACCGCTGGCCTTTATTCTCTGTCCGGTCACCTCCCCCCTCAATTGGGCAACCTCAAGGCACTGAAGGTGCTACGTTTGGACGGCAATCAATTCTCCGGCGTGGTGCCGGGGGAACTGAGAGACCTTCCGGTCGTTGAGCAGGTGAGACTCGATGCCAACGAAGAGCTGTGCGCAGACTCAGCGATGCGTGCTTGGCTGGAGGAGATGGGGCCGAGAGACAGCGTACCCGCCGGTGGAGGCGTCCGTTCTTGCGATCATCGCTTAGCCGGTGCGTACCTCCTTCAGTCCGTGCAATCACGGGAATCTCCGGTCCCCTTGGTCGCGGGAAGAGATGCGCTACTTCGGGTCTTCACCATGTCAGCGCCGGTCACGGCCCGGTTCTACTTGGACGGGAACGAAACGCATGTGGTGGAGATTCCGCGATTCTACTTCGACGCCGCGAGCGATGTGCAGGGAGACGACGTGGACCTGGCTGCGACCGCGATGATCCCCGGATCGGTTATACAAACGGGATTGGAGATGGTGATCGAAGGGGAAGCCGGGCGTATACCCGTCACGGGACGGCAAGGCATCGAGGTCCGAGAAGTGCCCGATCTCAACTTGACTGTGATTCCGTTCCTGCGCGAAAGCGGGGTGGAAGAGGACTCGGTGTACATCGCGTTTGCTGACAGCATGGCCGCCGACCCCCAGGGCTTCCGCCTACTTGCTGGGGCCGATCTGTTACCTGTGGCAACCCTGCAAGTAACCTCCCATGCGCCGGTTGTGACGGAACTGCTAGATCCCCGCCAACGTTTGACGATCGTGAAGGCTATCCGGAGACTGGAGGGCGGAACGGGGTACTGGATGGGATTGGGACGCGCGGACTCCACTACCGGGATTTCTGGCATTGCCGTGCTTGGAGGGTGGGTCAGCTATTCGAAGGCTGCTCATAGCACCATCGCTCACGAACTCGGCCATAACTTCGGGCTCAAACACGCGCCCGGTGCCCCAGACCCGGACCCTCGCTACCCTTATCGCGACGGCAGGATCGGCAACGAGGGCGTGGTCAAAGGCTTCATCCGGCGTATGCGAAGGCTAGTGGACTCCAGCACCCGCGATTTGATGGGCTATGGTGGTGTTGCGGGGATCAGCGAATACCACTTCACCAAGGCGCTGGAAAACCGGCTACACACCGGGAGCCGCGTGGCGATCACCAGTTCTCCGGTCCAGAGCCTGCTGCTGTGGGGTGGCACCGATGGCGAGAGCGGGCCGCACCTCGAGCCCGCGTTCATCGTCGACGCGCCGCCGTCGCTCCCCGAATCGGACGGACCGTGGACGATTGAGGGCAGGGACGCCGGCGGGCGGGTGCTGTTCACGCTGCCGTTCGCCATGCCGGAGATCGCCGACGCGGGCGAGGGCGCCGGCGGCTTCGCCTACACTCTGCCGGTCCGGCCGGGTTGGCAGGCCCTCGCCAGCGTCACGCTGTCGGGACCGGGCGGCACGGCGACCCTGGACGAATCCACGGATCGGCCCATGTCGATCTACCGCGACGGGGACGGCAAGGTGCGGGCCATCCTGCAGGGCGATCCGGTGCAGGCGAACGGCGCACCGGGCCAGCTGGCCGGTGTCGCGCTCGACGTGGTGACGAGCCGGGGGATTCCGTCTCCGGCCGCATGGCGGCGGTGACCAAGCGGCGGAAGGAGCCGGAAGGGGACTATCCGATTGGCTAAATCTCTGTTAAACTTCAGTGGAAAAACGACTTATGGATGCAGGAGGGCAAATGGCTGACAGGACGGTTCGAGCGCGAGGACACGAACTTGTGACGCCCATCCGAGCCATGACGTGGTACGAAGCATGGTTCGAAGGAATGCGGCAGAACGGCGGGAGTGAAGTTGGCGAGCGTGAATGGCGCGGCCCTTGCTTCCGGTGCGGTGGCGGCCAAGACCGGCTGTACATTCGTGGTGCCGAGGGGTTCCTGCGCACGGAGCGGGCCGGACGGCTGCTGCAATCGGTCGAGATCCGGTGTTCGGGCGGGTGCACGCCCGAGGAGGTGACCCGGGCACTGCTCGAGTGGGCGACCGCGCAGCATCCGCTGGTTCGCCGGGGGCGTCGGCCAGGGACGTTCGTCACATGAGTGATCTGCTGTACGGCCTCGTGGTCTTTCTGGCGGGCGGGATGGGCTACGCGCTGGGCCGTGCCCACGCCCACGACTGTTCCTATGGCCGGGTTCTACCGCCCGATCTTCTGGGTTCTGTCCGCCGACGGTCAGGGCGGCGGTCGCCGACGAGCCGGAGAAGACGGAGCACTCTGCCCGCCAAGACGATGGCAGGGATTCGCCGGATCATTGCCGGTGCTGAAGGTCGGCGGCTCGACTATCGGAGGCTCACTGCATGAGCAAAGGTAAACCCCACTTACGGGAAGTTCGACGAGGCGCGCTTGCTGATGCGCCCGTGCAACCGCAGGTGGCATCGTGGAGCGTGACGGCTGACGAAATTACCGAGGGCAAGGGCACCCGCTTGGATGCGGGTTCCTACGAACCAGGCCTAACTGAAACGCTGGATGAGTTGGCGGCGGGTGCCAAGGAGCTTGTGCCGCTGGGCGATTTGGCCCACGTCAGCTTGGGAAAGTGGTTTGAGCGTGTGTTCACCGACGATCCAGAACACGGCGTTCCGTACTGCAACCCCACCGACCTGCTGAATCTCATGGCGTTCGGCGTTCCCCAAGCGATCCGCTATCTCTCGCCAGCTACGAATACGGACATCGACCGGTTGCTGATCCGTGAAGGTTGGCTCCTGCTGACTTGCTCCGGTTCCGTCAGCCGCGTTTTCTACGTCGGCCAGCGGCTACATGGGTGGGTAGCCACACACGACATCGTCCGAATTGTACCCCACGACGGTCTCACGGGCTACATCTACGCATGGCTGACGACACCTCAAGCCAAGAAACACATCGCGGGACACCAGCACGGGGGGGTCGTGCAGCATATCACGGAAGAACAGGTGGCGGAGTCCCTCGTGCCGCGTTTTTCCGCCACCGTGGAGGGGAGAATCAACAAGGTGGTGATGCGCGCCTTGAAGGACCGGGAACGCGCAATCGAAACGCTAGTGAGCGCTTGGGAGATCTGACCGTAATGGAGCCGAAAGTCCTGCACCTGATTCCACCGGGAAAAATCAAGTGCTACATCACGGACAAACTCCGCCGTGAGACTGCGGAGGAACACGTCCGGCAACGGTGGGCGCGGAGCTTGGTTGAAGATTACGGCTACCCCAAGACCGACATCGGTCTGAATGTCACCATCCCAATGGGGCGCGCCCGAAAGTATGCGGACCTTGTCGTTTTCCGCCCCGGCGCTCCTCACACCGCGGACGCGGCCGTCATCATTTTGGAAACCAAGCGGGACGACGAAAGACCAACACACGGGCAACGTGGAGTCGAGCAACTCAAGAGCTACATGTTCGCAAGCTCTTGCCGGTACGGAATGTGGGTAGGGTTGGAACGATTGGCGTTCCAGCGCGAACCGGATACCAACGAGATCACCAAGGTAGGGGATATTCCCCGGTTCGGCCAAGATGAACCAAAGCCGCCGAAACGAACCGACCTGAAACCGGCCAACGAATTGAGTTCGGTGTTTCGTCGATGCCACAACTACATCTATGCTCGTGCTGGACTGCAACCCGATCAGGCATTCTACGAGTTGGTGAAGCTCATTTTCTGTAAGGCGTTTGACGAGGAGGAAGGTGCGGACCGGCTCGCCTTTGCCGTTCTCGCTCGCGAACAAAAATCGGTGAGCGGTCTGCGCCGCTTGCTGGAGGACCGGCTAGCCCCACTGTTCGCGCGTGTCGTAGACCGCTACCCGTTCATCTTCGACGCCGACGAGCGGATCAAGCTAGATCCACGCGTGGTGGCCTACATCGTCCACGAGCTTCAGTATATCTCGCTCCGCGAAACCAACGAAGACGTGAAGGGAGCGGCCTACGAGGAGTTGGTGGGCGCGAACCTTCGAGGTGATCGCGGGCAGTATTTCACGCCGCGGAACGTCTGCGACATGGCCGTCGAAATGGTCATGGAACTATACCCGGAGCACAAACTGACCTCGCTAAAGGTGGTCGATTGCTGCTGCGGCACTGGCGGATTTCTCGTGTCGTGGCTGAATCATTTGTACCGGACGATTGCCGAGCAAGAGCGGCGACGTATGGGAGACGAGGCCATGGCCCGGTTCCGCCTGCGGGAAGCCTGCGAACGAAACCTGTACGCGCTCGACATCGACGCCCACCTCGTACGAACCGCGCAGATGAACCTCGTACTGCACGGCGACGGGTCATCGAACGTGTTCCGGGCCGATTCGGCAAGGTCGCCCGGCGAGTGGCCGGACGATGCCGGTCAGAAGATTCCATGGGGCGAGGCCGACATCGTACTGACCAATCCGCCGTTCGGCGGCAACGCCAAGATTGACGACAGCCACATCCTGGCACAGTACGAACTACGAGGCTGGGAAAGGCGGAACCCCCGTTCGTCGTTACCGGCCGAAGAACTGTTCGTTGAAGGGGCAATGCGGTTCCTGAAGCCCGGTGGCCATCTCGCCATCGTTCTACCGCGTGGCATCCTGAACAACCCCAAGAAGACCCGCTTCATACGGCACTGGCTGTTGGAGCGAAGTGTGATCGTCGCCTCCATAGACCTGCCGCCGACCACCTTCAAGGCGAGTGGAGGTGTTCCCAACCCAAGCCTGCTAATCGTCCAGAAGTTCACCCGTACGGAAATGGCCGATGCGCGGCGGGGCATATTTGACCGGAGCTACCGGGTATTCATGGCGGCCCCCGAAACCTCTGGGATCACGAACCGGAAGAAGCCGCTTTACCTGCGTGCTCCCAACGGCCATTATCAAACTGATACGAGCGGTCGGAGGATCGTGGACGATCAGGTATCGGTTGTCGCTGCCTCTTCTCGCCGGTGGCTTCGCGGCTACTAGTAGCACCTTGTGGAAGGCTCGCACGGTCACCGTGGGCGGAAGGATACCCGCGTCGCCAGTTAGTGGTCGATTGCGGACCACCTCGTGAAACGCCCGCCCGCCGATCCATGACCGACCCCTACAACGGCAAGCCCTTCAACCAAGGAGAACTGTTCGCGTGAGGACGAGGCTGCTTCGGTTTGCATTTGGGAGAATCCTCCGCGTTTCGCGGAAGACGCACGAGGCATCGCCTGCCGAGGTCCGGGAACTCAGGAGCATCGTCGAGGCACTGAAGAAGGCCAAACTCAAGCTCGAAGAGGCCTACGCAGCGCAGCGGCGGGAAACCGCGGCGTTGCGGGGAGCGAACGAAAGACTCGCCAAGGAAAACGAGACGCTCGCCGAGCACGTCAAGACGCTGGTCGGGATCAACCGGAATCTCGGCAGGGAACTACACCGGGTGAACGAGTTGTTGGCGTGCCGTTTCGACTCGCCCGCGACGCGGGAGCGGGCGTTGCGGAACCGCGAGGTGCACGTGAAGCACCTCCAGCGGCCGAGCGGTGCAAACAAGCGGTTTACGGCGAAAGACATCACGCTGGCGGTGAAGGTCGCAAGGCAGGAGGCCGAGCACTGAATTCCAACGCGAGAACCGGAAACTGACGCGCGTTGGTATAACCGACCGCGAGTTCGCAAAGCCCGGTCCGATCAACGGGCGGCAGGCCCTGTGCCCGAGTTTTCGTCCCGTTTGACCGGAACAGTCACCAAACTGGGATCCCGCCGCTTTGCTCGTCAGGCCCGTTTGAAAGAATGCCATCGTCCGGCGGTTTGGCCCCAATCGACCTTCCTGTAAGGGACGTGGTTTCCGTTTTCTGGAGCGTCAACATCCAGCCGAGCAAGTTCCTGGCCAATCTGATGACATAGTCCACATCGTATGTGGACGCCCCCAGATGGACAAGCCTGATTTGCGAGCTGGGTCGGTGGCAGTCGGCTACTAGCTGGTTTTTCCGACCCACGTCTTACTTGACTGTTTGCCCTTACCCCGTTCCTTGCGTCCTGCTGCTCACATCTCCCGGCAGCTTCTTCTCTTTCGCTCCTCTCCTTTCGCTGGTTGGTCAGGCGGCGGCTCGAACCCGATAGGGCTCCTTTTTCATGGCCATCGCCCAGACCCTCCGTGCCGTCCGGTTGGCAAGCGCCACCGCGACCACCTTCTTCGGCTTGCGTTCCAACATTGCACCCAGCCACGGATCCGTGATCTCGCCGCGCCGAACCGCGTGCCGGACGACTGCCATGGCTCCCGTGACCAGCAGCCGTCTCAGGTCTCGCTGCCCCATCTTCGATATCCTGCCCAGCCTCGGCTTGCCTCCCGTCGTGTGCTGCCGCGGCACGAGGCCGAGCCAAGCCGAGAAGTCGCGCCCGCGGCGGAAGCTTTCCATCGGCGGGGCGAAGGCCTGCAGCGCCATCGCTGTAACCGGTCCGACTCCCGGGATCGTCATCAGCCGCGCTGTCTCTTCGTTCTCCTTCGCGCTTGTCCGGAGTTCGCCGTTGAGGCCGTCGATCTTCTCGTCGAGCTCGTCGATCCGCCCGAGCAGCAGCCGGCCCAGCTCGACGACCGCCTCCGGCAGGCCCGAATCCCCGTCTTCGAGGACCGCGGCCAGTTGCGCGATCCGAGCTCTGCCCTTGGGAGCGACGATGCCGTACTCGGCCAGATGCCCCCGAAGCGCGTTGATCGTCTGCGTGCGCTGGCGCACCAGCAGGTCACGCGTGTGAAAGAGCATCGCCTGCGCTTGCTGCGCCTCCGTCTTGACCGCCACGAAGTGCATGTTCGGACGCTGCGCCGCTTCTGTGATCGCCTCCGCGTCGGCTACGTCGTTCTTCTGCCGCTTGACGAACGGCTTCACGTAGATCGGCGGAACCAGCCTCACCTCGTGGCCGA
>VXOC01000134.1 GCA_009840215.1 Gemmatimonadota bacterium
CGCCACCACCGTCCGCGCCACCCGCCCCCTGTCCCCGATCGCGCCCAGAATCTCCGATTTCGACTCACCCACCAGTCCACCATCCGGAAACGCGGGGTTGGCCGCGGTGAAGACGGTGGGCGACCGGTACTTCACCGCCAGCCACACCCCCCACGCGAGCACGGGCAGGTAGAAGAGCCACGGCGGCCAGAACTCCCAACCTCGGACACGCCCCCAGCGGGCCAGGAACCTCCGCCGCCCCGCTGCGCTGAAGAGGGGGATCCCGACCCGGAGCGCGATCAGCGCCCCCAGCGCCGTCGCGATCAGCCATGGCAGCGCCCGGTGCTGAAAGGCGCCGATCTGCTCGGCCGCGACGGCACCGAAGAGCGCCGTCCCGCCGACGAGGAGGGGCGTCCACAGCGCGGCCGCCACCACGATCCAGAGGGAGAACGGAATCAGCGGCATGCGCACCACGCCCGCGGCCACGTAGGTGGGCAGGCGCGTTCCGGGCACGAAACGGCCGCCGATGAGCAGGGCCGCGCTCCGCTCGGTGAACCAGCGGCACGCGCGCTCGAGCTCCTCCCCGCGAATCATCCACCTGAGGGGCGCGACCCGGGTGACGGGCCGCCCGATCCACCGTCCCCCCGCGTAAAGCAGAAGGTCGCCGACCACGAGACCGACCAGGCACGCGCCCACACCCGCCGTCCATGGCAGCGATCCCCGCGCGATCAGCAGCCCCGTGCCGATGCAGGTGAGGTCCTCGCTCACGAAGGTGGCGGCGACGATCAGGAGCAGGGCTACGACGAGGGCAAACCCCGTGACGGGAGGCAGCGTGGACGGGTCGAAGGGGGTGGCGGCGGCTGCCGCGCGGGCCGGATCGGCGGTTGCGCGCACGGTGGCCGTCCCGGCCTCGACCCGGTCCAGGAAGTCCTCGATGGGCGGCGCGATCCGGCCGGGCTCGAGGAAGGTCATGAAGTGGTTGCCCTCCAGCATGACCATCCCGGACTGCGGCACGATGCGGTGGTGCTCCTCGGCGGCGGCGCGGGGAACGAGCGGGTCGTCGGTGCCGTGCACGATGAGCATCGGTCCCGCGTAGCCGCGCAGGATGCCGCGCAGCGGACGCTGGTCGGTATCGAAGAAGTTTCGGGCGTAGCTGTGGCTCAGGAAGGCGTCGTCGGCGTACCCGAAGTGGGGGACGAGTTCGCGGAGCGTCCAGATGGCGAAGAGCTGGAGGCCGTGGATGGCGTGGTTCAGGTAGTACTCGCCGAGGAGTTCGTGCTCCTGAACGCCGATCGAGGAGAGCAGGGTGAGGGACGCGGTGCGCGCGGAGTCGGCCCGGTGCATCTCCAGCGCGACCCCCCCGCCCAGCGAGAAGCCCACCACGTGCGCGCGCGGTATCGCCAGCGAGTCCATGAACTGGAGCGTCATGGCGGCGTGGGCCCGGATCGAGTAGTCGGGGACTTGCGTCGTCGATCCCCCGAATCCCGGCAGGTCCGGTGCGATCGCGCGACGCGTGGCTCCGAGTTCGGATCCCAGGCGGCGGAACACTCCGCCCGATCCGGGGCTCCCGTGGAGGAGAAGTATCGGGAATTCGGAACTCTCCTCGGCGCCCCGTGACAGATTCCCGGACAGATTCGGGATAGAATCTGTCACAAGTGGAGCGATTTCTCCCGGAGTACGGGCCGGTTCTGTCTCCTGTATACCCCTTCCGGACAGATTCGGGGTAGAATCTGTCACAAATCCGAACTGGGACGCGGTTGGGGTGGTGTCCGGCGACCACTCGCGGTAGGCGATCGTGACCGCGCCACGCTTCGGCTTCGGCCACCCCTCGACCGCCTGCAGCGACAACCCCGGCCGCGGTGCCGGCTCGGGACGCGTGGCGCGCACCACATGGGAGGCGGCCAGCAACGCCAGGTAGACCACCAGGACCACGCGCTTGCGGATCCGGAAACCGCGCCGACTGGGTCGCCCCTTCGCCGGCGACGGGTCCTGACCCGCCCGGCCGGCCTTGGCGACCCGATCCGGCCCGGCCGCCGGGCCCGTGAACCACCCTGGGCTCACGGCTCGGAGTCCCGCTGTGGCTCACGCGGCGCAACCGGCTCGAAGCGCGTGAGCATCGCGCGTCGGAGATCCACCGCCAGCGCCTTGCGGTCGGTCGAGCAAAGGGGGGCATCGCCGAACCGGATCGTGCAGTCCACCCGCTTGAGCGCGAAGAGTCCCAGGACGTGCGGAAGAAAGCGGGCGTCCCCCCACCAGCAGACCTGGTCGCGCGCGGCGGGGCCGTCCCCCGGGGTGCGGTAGGTGATGGTCAGCCAGTGCACGGGAGTCCCTCGCTCGGCGGCGTCGGCCAACAGCGCCGGCTTGAGGGGAAGGATCGTGTCGCCCGCAGTGCTGGTGGCTTCGGGGAAGACGATCACGTTGTCCCCAAGCGCCATTGCGTCGCCCATCTCGCGCCGCACCCGCATCACGTCGCGCCTGGTCGCCCGGTCGACGTAGATGGTACCCCCCAGCGTGGCCATGAAGCCCCAGAACGGCCACCGGCGCAGGTCGGCCCGCGCCACGAAGACCATCGGCATCACCGAGTCGAGCGCCGGAATGTCGAGATAGCCCAGATGGTTGGACACCAGGAGCACCCCGCTCGGCGGCGCCTTGCCCTCCGTCACGATCCGCACCCCGGCGATTCGCGCCAGGCCGCGCCCCCAGTTGCGCACGACCCACCTCCGCGCCTTCGCCCTGAGCGCCGCCCCGGACCGGGGGCGCGCCAGAGTCAGCAACCGGAGGATGAGCAGCACCGTGGCCATCACGCTCGTCCACGACAGGACCCCCAACGCCCTGGCTGCGACGACCGGCCACCGCCCAGGCGGCACATGCGGCGGTGCAGGACCCGCCTCGCCCGCGCTAACGGAAGAAGCTGCGGAAGACATGGCGCTCCAGTTCGCGCACGTCGAGCACGACCAGGAAATCGATGGTCTGGAACTCCCGGTCGATCGCCGGGGGACCGCAGATCCTTGCGCCGAGGTTGAGGTAGCTCTGGAAGAGAGGGGGGATGTCGACCGGTTTCTCCGGGCCGTCCCCGTGGTCGTGCAGCCCGCACTCGAAGCCGGGAAGCGGCCAGGCCCGAGCGTGCGGGTGAAGGTGTCCCTCCTCGACGAGGAAGGCGTGCGCGGCGTTGCCGACCCGTCCGTCCTGCGTGGTCAGCGAGCAGCAGCCGAAGAGGTGGTGCTTCCCCGTCCGGGTGAGATAGACGGCCAGGCCCCGCCAGAGCAGGTGCAGGACCCGGCGGCTCCGGTGATCCTTCGCGATGCAGGCGCGCCCCACCTCGACCGCGTCGTCGATGATCTGCATGGGGAAGGCGGAGAAGTCGAACTCGCGCGCCGTGTAGAAGCCGTGGTTGGCGGCGGCCATGGCTGCGGTCTGCATGCGGTAGGTCCCCACGACTTCGCCGCTTCGCGCATCCGAGATCAGGATGTGGTGCATGACTTCATCCAGATCGTCCTGGTCCAGCCCCGTGTCGAAGGAGGAAGCGAGTCCCTCGTTCAGCTCCAGGTTGAAGACCTCGAAGCGGAGGCGCTGGATGCTGCGCAGCTCCTCCAGGGTGCGGGCGAAGCCGAGGCGGTAGGGACCCGACCTGACGACATCGCGTGGCAGCCCGGCGTCGGCGATGGGAAAGCCGGTGGCGCGGCGGCTGGGTGCTGACGCCCCGGGTTCGCCCGGTGACTCCGTGCCTTGCCCGGGCCTGGTCATCGCAGTCTCCGTATCTCCCCCGGATCCACGAACAGGAAGGTCGTTTCCCCCCTGCGGACGAGACGGCCCGTCATGCCAACCGGCGTGGCGATGAGCCCCTCCAGCCGGTCCCCGATGGCCTCGCCGCCGCTTCCCGCCAGGACGATCCCCTCCCGCCCCCCGTCCGCGCGGCGCACCTCCAGAAGCGGCGGAACCCCACCCCGGATGCACACCGTCGCGCAGGCCCGGTGCGTGACGCCGGACCCGGGATTCATCACGCCGAGGTAGCACTTCGACCCCACGATCTCGCCCTCCACACGGCGCGTCCCCAGATCGACCTCCGGCACCCGTGGAGGAGGCTCCACCGTCTCCCGGGACGCCACGGTTCCCGGCTCGACCTGGATCATGGCCTGGCCGTCGCGGTGGGCGAGCGTTCCCTGGAGCGTGGCCGCGCGTCCCACGACAGACGCCACCAGGTCGTCCGCGCCGAACTTCCCCGGAGCGGTCAGGAGGTAGCGGGAGAAGGCCGGGTCGCCGGGCACGAGGAGCGACGGATAGGGGTCCGCCACGACGAAGCCTTCGAAGGTGCGGACGTGGCCGAACTCGAAGTGGGCGGCGGGAAGGTCGCGGTGGCCGAGGGCGAAGATGGCGGCGGCGACGGCGGCCGCGGCCAGGGTGGCCAGGGCGACCCGGCGCAGGAAGCGGCGGGTGCGGGGGGGCGGGGGGTCGATGTAGCCGACGTAGAAGTCCGTCATGGGGTCTCACCGGGAGGGTTCGCGGTCGCGCCGGCCACCGGAAGCCGCGCGGTTCGCGACGCCGTGCCGAGGGGATTCGCCACCGGGTTGATCCACACGAGGCCGTCCTGAATCGCGATGTCGTAGGTTTCGGCCCGGTCGTCGAAGGGCGGGGGTGCGCAGCCGGTCACGGGGTCGTACTGGAAGCCGTGCCAGGGGCAGGTGATGCAGCCGTCGATGATCCGGCCTTCGCCGAGCGGGCCCATCTGGTGCCGGCAGACGTTCGAGATGCAGGAGATCTCGTCGCCGTTGCGGAAGACGGCCACCCGCTCGTCGCCGAGCGTCACGACCCTGCCCTCGGCGTCGGGAATCTCATGCGCCCGGACGGCGGTGCGGAGGTAGCCCTCGGGGGCCGTGCCGTTCGTAGCGGGGGCGGGATGGGCGCTGGTCGCCCGGTCACGGCGGCGCTCCGCAAGTCCCGTGTACAGGTGGAGCGCGAAGACGATCGCAGCCAGCGCTCCGATTGCCGGCCACAGGTAGGCCTTCCCTTCGCCCTGAAGCGCGCCCAGCGCAACGTGCCCCAACAGCACCGCGTAGGCGCCGTACACCGCCATGTGCAGTCCCTTCCACACCGTGGGCGTGAGGTTGGCGAGCCAGAAGTCGTGGCTGGTCGCGGCCATCAGAAAGAGGACGCCCAGTCCGATCATACCCAGCGGCTGGAAGGGGAAGGCGCCGCCGTCTCCGAAGCTTCCGTCGCTGGAGAGCACGCTGGCGAGCGGGTTGATGTCGCCCAGAGCGTGGAACTGGAGTACGGCGAAGGCACCGTGGACGAGCGCGAGCAGAAAGGTGGCCACGCCCAGGTGGCGGCGGTTGTACAGGACCGGAAGGAAACGCGGCGAGATGCGCGCCAGCGGGCCGATCAGCAGGATGAACGAGAGCATGACGAAGGCGAGGCTGCCGGTCGCTCTCAGGAGCAGCGTCTCGAAGGTGACGTGCGGCTGGGTCGCCATGGTGATGGCCGTGAATATCCCCAGGTACACCACCGTGCAGAGCGCGATCAGCAGGTCGTACTTGCGCTTCTGGGGGGACCAGCCCACCGCTTGGTAGACGTGGCTCACGCTGCCCCTCCCGGCGGCGTCGCCGGATGCGCGTGCGCGTCGGCCGACCATCCGGCGGCCGCCAGCGGCTCGGGCACCGGACGCTGCGAGTGCATCATCCAACCGAGGGTAAGGGCGCAGGCGGCCAGGATCGCGCTCACGATCACCACCCACAGGTGGGCCGAGCGGTGGCCGCTCCTCACGGCTGCCCGTCCCCCTTGGCCTGCCGCCACATCACGAGCATGAAGGGCCAGAGCGCCACCACGCCCGGGAAGGTCAGGACGCGAAATCCCCAGGTCCCCCCCTTCGCGGCGGGGTCGATGGAGCCGGCGCCCCTGAGCGCGAACGGAACGGCGAATGCGATCCCCGCCACGGCGTAGATTGCCAGCGCGATCACCAGAGCTTCGGCGATTGGATAGGGGATGGAACACCTCCTGAGGGGGTCGTGGAAATGGCCCCCGCAACCTATAATGCCGGGGCGTGGGGTGACAGTGAAACGTTGGTGTGGGTGGGACGTAGGGTGAGGGATGCAGTTGTCGTGCCCACCACCCAAGGAACGAAAGTGAGGAAGAGGATGTCGGATCCGTACAGGGAAGCAACGCGTCACAGCCGGTCGAGAGGGATGCCGACCTTCGCCAGGGTCGCCCTGATCGTGGGCGGTCTCTTCATCGTGCTGGTCTCCGTTCTGGTGATGATCGGCCTGGCCGTTGCGAAGCGGATCGCCGACGGGATCGGAGACTTCAGCGAGCAGCCCGCCGCGACGCTGGCCAGCATGATGGACAACCTGGGCACCGATGTCACCGTGGTGAGTTCGAACGAGGACGAGGGCACGGTCGTGCTGCGCGTCGGAAGCTCGGACGAACTGGTCACGGTGGACATCTCGGAGCCCTCGGAGCCGGACCGGCAGGCCGGGGAACCGGACCGGGAGGCTGCGGATCCGGACCAGGAGGCCGCCTCCGGGAGCGTTCGCTTCGACGGCGAGGCCGACCGGAGCGGAGGGATCCTGCGCGTCGACACGGAATCCGGAAGGACCACCGTCGAGTTGCGCGGGACCGAGGACGGCGGCTTCCTCGACATCTCCACACCCGGCCACGAGGTGCGTTTCGGGGCCGGAACCTCCTCGTCGGCCCTTCCGGACTGGGTGCCCGTGTACCCCGGCGCCCGGTTGAGCAAGCGACAGTTCTCGGTCGAGCTCGACAAGGGTTCCGCCGGGGGAGCCGTCTTCAGGAGCGACGCGGCACCGGACCGGATCTTCGATTGGTACAATGAGGCTCTGGAGGGCCACCTGACGTCGTACAGCTTTTCCCGGGTGCGGATGGGCAAGGTGGAACGGGCGAGCATGGAGGCCTCGGCGTGGGAGGACGAAACGCAGGGGCTCTCGCTGAACATCAGCTGGGACGAGGACGACGGGAACACCGTGATTGCGATCGTCTACCGGTCCGGCGAATTGTAGGGACGGATCCGCGATGGCTTTCCGTCGGCGCGTCCGGCTCGGTCCTATTGTTTGCGGCGTGATCCTCGCACTCGCGGCTTGCGCTCCTGACGGCGGTGCCGGAGGAGCCGGTGACGAGGGTGGCGGGGAGGACGGAGCCGGCGGGCTGAACCTCCCGGCGATCAGCGGGGCGCTGCTGGACCGCATGGCGCTGGAGTCCGGTGAGCGCGTGCTGCTGGTGGCGCGGGGAGGGGACCGGTGGGACGCGCTCGTGCCGCTGCTTCGGGAGGGTGTCGTGGCGGCGGGGGCGGTCGACCTGGGTGTGGTCGACAACTACGGCGCGCCACTCCCCGGGACGGCGCCGGCGGACTTCGCGGCCGGGCTCGGCCAGGATGCCGCAGGGTGGGCGGAAGCGCTCGTCGAGGTCGATGTCGCGGTAAAGCTGCCGGGCGCGGTTCCCGACCCGGAGGTGGACCACGACGTCTACCGGGCGCTACAGGATGTCCTGCGCGGCGGGCGCGGCCGCACCGTCCATTTCCACTGGGCGGGCGCCACCGCCTTCGACATGGTGGAACTGCCCGTCGACGACCGCGTGGACCGGCTCTATCAGAGGGCGCTGCTGGATACGGACTACGGAGCGCTGGCCGCGACGTTGGCCGCCTTCGAGGGGACGCTCCGGGAGGGCGCTGTGCGCGTCACGACCCCCGCCGGGACCGATATCCGTTTCGAGGTGGGGGACCGGCCGGTGACGAAGCAGGATGGGGATGCGTCGGCGCAGCGGGCGGCGGCCGCGCGCAACCTGATCGACCGCGAGGTGGAGTTGCCGCCGGGGGCGGTGCGGGTGTCGCCGGTGCTGGAGACGGTGGAGGGGGTGATCGCGTTTCCGCCGGCGCTGTGGGGGGGCGAGAGTGTGGAGGGGCTGGTGCTGCGCTTCGAGG
>VXOC01000221.1 GCA_009840215.1 Gemmatimonadota bacterium
CCACCGACCCCACCCCGCGAATTAGCGGCGGCAGCTTCAGTTGTGAATACCACACCGGCCCCCCCCCCCGGCCCCACCGGGGGGGGCGGGGGGGGGGGGGCGGTCGCTCGATGCGCTTGTGGAGCGAAGCGTGGCCGGCGTGCGCAAGGCGGTGAGGTGGAACTCGCCGTTTTACGGGGTTGAGGGGCGGGGGTGGTTCCTTTCGTTCCACTGTTTCACGAAGTACGTCAAGGTGACGTTTCTGAACGGGGCGTCGCTGCGGCCGGTTCCGCCGGTGGCGTCGAAGCATGAGATGGTGCGGTATTTCCACATTCATGAGGGGGATGAGATTGATGAGGAACTCTGGGTGAGTTGGCTCGAACAGGCGGCGGGGTTGCCGGGGGAGAAGCTGTTCTGAAGGTTATCACGCTCCTTCGCACCTGTCTCGGGCTGCGTGCGGCCGAGCAGTGGTGGGCGCAGGTCGACGCGAGTTCGCGCGTCCGCTGGGAACGGATCGGCGCGCCCCGTGCCCGGAAGGCGCGCGAGTGGTTCTTCGAGTGGCGTTACAGGAACTTCTCCCTTACTGATTGCACCAGCTTCGTCGTGATGAAGGAACTCGGCCTCACGAGAGCGCTGACCACCGATCACCACTTTTCCCAGGCCGGTTTCGAGACGGTGCCGCGCGGTTCGAAGGGATCTCGGCGCCGCCGATTCCAGAAGGGTGCAGAATGAAGACTCGTCCACAGGAGACTCCGGGATTCGCGGCCGCCGCCGTCCTCGTCCTCGCCGGCTCCACGCTCCTCAGCCCCACCCCCGCCCACCCCCAGGATCCCCCCGCGCAGGCCGACTCCCTCGCCACCGAGTCCCTCCCCCTCGAACCCACCCGCGAGATCCGCTTCACCACGAACGAGGGCTCGTGGATCTCCGTCGACATCAGCCCCGACGGCACCACCCTCGTCTTCGACCTCCTCGGCGACCTCTACACCCTCCCCGTCGAGGGCGGCACCGCCACCCCTCTCATGACCGGTCCCGCCTTCGAGAGCCAGCCGCGCTACAGTCCGGACGGCACGGAGATCGTCTTCGTCTCGGACCGTAGCGGGGGACAGAACCTCTGGGTGCTGGCCGCGGACGGGTCGGACACGACGCAGATCACGCGCGGCAACGGCAACCTCTACACCTCGCCCGAGTGGGCGCCGGACGGTGAGTACCTGGTCGCGTCGCGCACCTTCAGCCCGCTGGGCGGCGCGGCCAGGCCGCGCCTCTACCACCGCCGGGGCGGGAGCGGGATGGCGCTGATTGACGCACCCGACAACCTCAAGGCCATCGGGGCCGCCTTCGATCCCACGGGGCGATACATCTACCTGGCGCAGGGGACCGGCGACTGGACCTACGACGCCTTGTTCCCGAAGTACCAGCTGGTGCGCTACGACCGCGAGACGGGCCGGCGGCCCACGATTACCGGCCGCTACGGCTCCGGTTTCCGCCCGGCGGTTTCTCCCGACGGCGCGACGCTGGTCTACGGGACGCGTCACGAGGACGCCACCGGGTTGCGTGCGCGCGACCTGGCCAGCGGCGAGGAGCGGTGGCTCGCATACCCCATCCAGCGCGACGACATGGAGAGCCGGGCGACGCTGGACCTGCTCCCCGGTTACGCGTTCACCCCGGACGGGGCGGCGCTGGTGATCTCGTACGACGGGCGGCTGTGGCGGCTGCCGCTCGATGGGAGCGACCCGGTCGAGATCCCCTTCGAAGTCGACGTGACCATCCACGCCGGCCCGCGACTCGACTTCGACTACCCGGTCGAGGACTCGCCGACCTTCCGGGTGCGCCAGATTCGGGACGTGGCGCTGTCGCCGGACGGCAGCGAGGTGGCGTTCACGGCGCTGGGGCGGTTGTACGTGATGGCGGCCGACGGTGGGACGCCGAGGGAGATCGGCGGGGAGGTGGAGGCCGCGCTCTTCCACCCGGCGTGGTCGCCGGACGGGGAGACGATTGCGGCGGTGAGCTGGGTGGAGCCCGATGGCGGCCATCTCCACACGATTTCTGTGGACGACGGGCGTGCGCGCCAGGTCTCGGATGTGCCGCGCTATCTGCAGTCGCCGGCGTGGTCGCCGGGGGGCGAGCGGATCGTGGTCCTGCAGGCGCCGGTCAGCGGCCGCCTGTCGGGGCAGGGGGGAGACCCGACCGACATCGTCTGGTATCCGGCCGGGGGCGGCGGCGCCACGGTGGTGGCCGAGGCGCTGGGCCGCTCGCAGCCGCACTTCCGCACCGATGATCCGGACCGGATCTATCTGCATTCCTTCGGCAGCGGGCTGGTGTCGGTCCGTTGGGACGGGACGGACGAGAGGGCGCACCTCCAGGTCACCGGGTTCACCGCCAACCGGGGCGGACCCCCGGCGCGTGCATCGTCGATCCGCATGGCGCCCTCGGGTGACCAGGCGCTGGCCCGGGTCGGCAACGACCTGTACGTGGTAACCGTGCCCCGCGTCGGGGCCGAAGCCCCCACCGTCTCGGTCCGCAATCCCTCCGGCGCCGCGGTCCCGGTCACCCGCCTCACAGACATGGGCGGCGAGTTCCCGTCGTGGAGCGCCGACGGCGGCACGGTGGTGTGGGCGCTTGGGAACGCATACTTCCGCTACGACCTGGACGCCGCGCGCGCCTTTGCGGACAGCGTGGAAGCGGCGGAAGCGAGCGAGGCGGAGGAGGCCGCCCCCGACACGGCCGACGCCCCCACGGACCAGGAGGAAGCCGACGAACCCGCCAGCTACCGCCCCACCGAAGTCCGCGTCGCCCTCGACGCCCCCCGCGACCTACCCACCGGCCACCTCCTCCTAACCGGCGCCCGCGTCATCACCATGAACGGCGACGAGATTCTCGACCCCGGCGACATCCTCATCGACGGCCACCGCATCGCCGCGGTGGGCCCGTCCGGCACCCTCACCGTCCCCGACGGCACCGTCACCCGCGACGTCTCCGGCATGACCATCACGCCCGGCTTCGTCGACACCCACGCCCACCTGCGTCCCCCAGCCGGAATCCACACCACTCAGCCCTGGGGTTACCTCGCGAACCTGGCCTTCGGCGTCACCACCACGCGCGATCCCCAGACCGGCGTGTCCGATGTCCTCACCTACGCCGACCGCGTGCGCTCGGGCGACATCCTCGGCCCCCGCATCTACTCGACCGGCCCCGGCGTCTTCGGAGACTACCAGGCCCTCGAAGGCATCCGTGACCTGGACCACGCCCGCGACATCCTCAGGCGCTACTCCGACTACTACGACACCAAGACCTTCAAGATGTACCTCTCGGGGAACCGCCAGCAGCGCCAATGGCTGGTCATGGCGGCGCGCGAGCTGGAGCTCATGCCGACCACCGAAGCCGGCCTCGACTACCAGGCCGACCTCACGCACGCGATGGACGGCTACCCCGGGCTCAACACGCCGACGCTGATCGTCTCCTTCGGCGGCCCGATGGGCGAGATCTACTGGTTCACCCGCGGGAACGTCCACAACAACGAACGCCTGGCACGCTTCACACCGCGCGCGACGCTGGACCGGGTGACTCGGCGGCGTGCGGGCGCGGCGGGGGCGGTTGGCTGGGCGATTGACGAGGAATTCGTCTTCGAGGACCACGCGCGGTTCCTGCGCGATGTGGTGGCGGACGGAGGGTTTGCGGGTGTGGGGAGTCATGGGCAGCTGCAGGGATTGGGCTTCCACTGGGAGCTGTGGATGGTGGCGTCGGGGGGGATGTCGAACCACGACGCGCTGCGGTCGGCGACGATCTTCGGGGCCAACGGGATCGGGCTGGAGAAGGAGCTGGGGTCGATCGAGGTCGGGAAGCTGGCGGACCTGGTTGTGATGAGTGGGAATCCGCTCGAGGATCTGCGAAATACGCTGATGGTCGAGCAGGTGATGGTGAATGGGCGGCTCTTCGAGGCGGAGACGATGGACGAGGTGTGGCCGCGGCAGAGGGCGCTGGGGTATCGGGGGTTTGTGGTGGATGAGCCGGTGGGGGGGGATCGGTAGCCCGACCGAGGCTGAGTCAACCTCGATTCACCAGGCTGTTGAGACCCCGGACCGTGGGACTCAACGCCGCTCAGCGTCTCCGTAGCCGGTACCCCACGATCCGCTCAACATGGGTATCCGGGTCGGTAGCGGCCATGAGGATCATTTCCTCGTCAATCCACCTTGCACCGGCCGGGACGCCCTCCACTCTGCCCAGCCACCGCCCATCAGGATCGAAAACGCCGGGTCCGGAGGTGCCCGGCTCCCAAACCCACAAGTAGCCCCCGGTGTCCACGTAGAGCCACTGGATCGGAGGGTGGAACTCCCGAGGCGGAGCGGCGGCGAGCGACCGCTCCCAGTCCGCCCAGTCGACGCCCGGGTTCAACTCCGCGACTCTCGCCCTCCACTCCGCGACCTCCTCGCTTGTGATTGGAACCGGGTCGGCGTCGCGGCGCAGTATCCGCTTGAGAGCACCGTCCGCCGCGAACTGATGGATTTCGAATCGATCCCCGTCGGTAATGTATACCGATGGAGGAATACCTCCGGCCGAGATGATGGATCGGCGCGGAAACGGGGGCCAGGGGAAGCCGCCCCACTTGCTCCTCACGCCGATGAATTCGTCATATCTCCACCACCCAAACGAATGAAGGACGTAGGCGGTATCGATCCGCAGGTATTCAACCGGACGTCGCTGAATTTCGTCCGGTTGGGGCAGGGGATAGTCCCGAAGTCCGCGCTGCACAATGAAGGAGCCGTCCAGAAGGGGAATCCTGATCGACTCCGGCGAATGTTCGGTAGCCGTTCGCGTCCTGGCGAGCACGGTCGCGACGTCGATGGAGCGCTTGCGCAGAAAGGCTCCCGTCGTGTCGAAGTAATGAACGCCGGTGAACATGTAGTCCCACGCCGCAATGGTGTCTCCCGGAAGGACCTGAATGTGCTGCGGGCGGACGAACTCGCCGGGGCCCTGGCCCTTGCGCCCGATGTATGTCGAGAACTCGCCGGAGGGTTCGAAGAGAAGGACGCTTTCTTCACCGCCGGAGTGCACGAGGATCCTGCCGTCCGAAAGGCGGGCGAGCCCCTGCACTCGCCAGATGAGTTGGGAGGGATCATTCGGCGATTCAATCACGACGGTACCACCGATCACGAATTCGGGCTCCGGGTCCATGCTCCAGAGTGCGGAGTCGCCCCATTCGGGGGCGTGATTCTCGACGATTTCGATGCCGGCGGAGTCCCACACCGTGACACGAGGGGCCTCGGGGGCTGGCGGGGGGCGGTCGCAGGCGGCCGTGGCGATGGCCAAGGCGGTGCCGACTCGTGGGAAGATCCGTTTTCTGAGCATCAGAGTCACCCCAGGCCGACATCTCGGACGTGTACGGAACCCGGAAACGCGTCCGACAGGCTCGCGACAAGACGCGGGGACAGGTTCTCGTCGAAGAGGAGCTTCACCCGGGGGGGATCGAAACCAGCCTGCGCTCACGCTCCGCCACGAACGCCAGCGAAGCCCGGATGTCTGCGCGCTCCAAGTCCGGGAAATCCGCCAGGATCTCCTCTTCCGTCATCCCCGCTGCAAGGTACTCAAGGACATCGTACACCGTGATCCTGAGTCCCCGGATGCAAGGCTTTCCGCCTCTCTTTTCCGGCTCCACGGTGATGCGATCCAAATGGTTCATGCCTCAACCATACCCATTGGCGGGATCGGAGGTCAAATCTCGGTGTTGAGTGGCCCCCCCGGGGATCGTCATTCCCGACCGCGCTATCGCGCTGACGGCTGCAACGGCGCTATGAGATTCTCCACATCGACCTGGAGGGCGGCACGACGGTGCGCAGGCTCCTGCGGCAATACGAGCCTGTCCCCATATCCGAGGACGTGCGCATCGCCGCCGTCGAGGCGCTGCTGGAGCACATCCGGCACGATCACAACATGCCGGGGGCCCAGCCCCCTCCGCCCGAAGCGATGGAGGCGGTGCCCCGGGTCTATCCTCCGTTCGAGAGCTTCCACCTGTCCAGGGACGGTACGCTATGGGTCCGCCGCATCCTCGGGGACGGAGTCGTCGGATTTGACCTCTTCGACAGCGAAGGCCGCTACCTGGGGCAGCCGGAAGTGCCCGCCGGGCTTGCCAACATGTCGGTGCAGGTGATCACCGGAGACCGGATGTACGTGATCGACTCGGATGAACTGGGGATCGACTACGTCGTTCGGCTGGAGATTCTGCGGGGGCCGTGAGGATGATCAACGCCGCGACCGAGGCTGTCAGCACTTTCCTGGCTGCTCACCGCTCCCGTGCGAACCTCAGCACTCCCTTCGCAACACCACACACCCAACCCGCGCAATCCGCGTAAAATGGGAATCACAGGTCAGCACCACGCTTGAAGTGCGTGCGGCGCAGGCCGCGATCCAGATATCGTTCGCCGGCAGCGGCTCGCCGGCCATTCGCAGCTCCGCGACCAGCTGTCCGTACTCATGCGCGACTTCGTCGTCGACCGGGATCGTTTCGACCACCGGGTGTGCCAGGAAGTCCCTGAGGCGTGCCGCTTCCCCCTCGGGCTGCCTGCTCAACGAGAAACCGGTGTACACCTCTCCCAGAGCAATCGTCGGGAATCCGATCCAGCTTGCGCCGTCAATCGTCCCGACGGCCCGCGAGTCACCCCGGAGAAACTCGATGTACGCCGACGTGTCGAGACAATAGCGACTCACTTCCACATCTCGGGGTCGATCTCACCGAACGGGGCGAGCGCCCGCTCGAATTCCCGCGTGCGCTCGTCACTCCATCCGCCCGCCAGACGGCCCAGGCCATTCGAGCGGGGGGCGCCGACTCCAAGGCTCTGCTTGAGCAGGTCGATCGCGGTGCGATTCAGGGACTGGCCGCGCCGCCGCTTTTCACGCTCGAGGGCTGCGGCGAGGTCGGGTGGCACGTTTCGGAGAGTGATGGCTTTCATGATGACTTCAATTCAGTGCAGTCATTTGATGTCATATCATGGCGTCACTCGTGACGGCGGTCAAGGCCGGGGCCCGCTGCCGTTTGCCCGCCACATCGGCCCACTTGTGGCGGACAACGGCCGGAAAAACCGGCATTCGGACCTGTCAATACCGGCATTCGGACGCCTTGTCCGCCCAGGGACCACGGTACGCCGAGGCCGCGCAGCAGCGTGTGATCGGGACGCCACCCGGTCATGGCCAGCACCCAGTCGTTCGCGACCTCGGTGGTCGCGCCGGTGTCGTCGCGCACGATCGTGGCTGTGCGGGATTGCCTTATCTTGTCACGCAGGGGGCCCCAATGAAGACGACTCGCTACTTCGACGAACAGGTGCTGCGGAAGCGCCCCTACATTGACCCGGCGTGGTGTGTGGAGGTGACCCTGTCACCGCTTCGGTGGGAGCGTCAGCCAGATGGTCGGTTCCGCTTCTGGGGCGAGGTCACCCACGCGGGCGAGACTTCCCCGAGGATACTTCGAGTGATTACCCTGGAAGATCGCGAGACGATCCACAACGCGTTCTTCGATCGTGGATTCAGCAGGAGATCAGAATGAAGCTTCACTACTATCCCGACACCGACAGTCTTTACATCGAGTTGAGCGGCGAACCCGGCTCGCAGACCAGAGAGGTATCCGAAGGCGTGAACGTGGATCTCGACGCCCGCGGAAACCTCGTTGGATTCGACATCGACCGAGCCTCCCGCATCGTGGACCTCTCATCTCTCGAAGCCCAGGCGCTGCCCCTTCGCTCCTACCGGATCGCGTAGCGCTGCGACGCGGGTGCACGGATCTACCGCCGCGCGGCGTCTCCCCCTGACCCGCCCTCCCCACAATCCTCCCACTGCAGCAGATCCC
>VXOC01000048.1 GCA_009840215.1 Gemmatimonadota bacterium
CCGATCTCCCCCGCCCCCACCACCTCCACCACCGGCCGCACCTTCACGGCCTCCCGGATCCGCGCCCCCAACGCAGCCACCTCTCCTTCCCCCAGTTCGCACCCCGGCGCGGCCTCCACCCGCACCGTGAACACGTCCACACCGCCCGCCCCCTCCATCACCACGCCCTGGTACCGAGCCACCACCGGATCGTCCCCCAGCACCCCCGCCAGCTCGCGCGGATGCACGAACATCCCCTTCACCTTCACGCCTTCGCCCACCCTGCCCAGGAACCCCACCAGGCGGGGAGTCGTTCGCCCACACCGACACGGCTCCCGATTCCACGCCGACAGGTCCCCCGTCCCGAACCGCACCAGCGGGTAGATCCCGTTCGGGCTGGTCACCACCACCTGCCCGGTCTCGCCATCGCCTGCCGGCCGATCGTCCCCCGGCACGAGCAGTTCGATCACGATTTCGGGCGCGACGTGCCATCCGTCCTTCGCTTCGCACTCGTAGCCGAGCGTGCCGGCGTCCGCAGTCCCGTACGACTGGTAGACATCGACGCCGAAATCTTCCTGGAGACGGGTGCGCAACGGCGGCGGCAGCGGCGCTCCGGTCACCAGGGCACGGCCGATGGGAAGCTCGTGGCCCATCTCCCGGGCCCGCTCGAAAAGCGTGAGCAGGAACTGCGGCGTCCCCGTGTAGCCGGTCGCGCCGGCCGCGCACGCCACCTCGACCTGCGCGGCCGAGTTGCCCACGCCGCCCGGGATCACCGTGCAGCCGATCGCCCGCAGTCCCGCGTCGAGCATGAGCCCGCCCGGCGTCAGGTGATACGAGAACGAGTTGAGCACGATGTCGCCCTGGCGGAACCCCGCCGCCCAGGCGGCCGGCGCCACACGCCAGAAGTCCTCGTCCTGTCCCTGCGGATCGTTGATCGGCCCCGGCGAGCGGTAGATACGCTTCAGCGTGCCCGCCCAGAACGACAGCATTCCCCCGAAGGGAGGGCGCGCGGCCTGGAGTTCCGGCACGTCGTCCTTCTCCAGAACCGGGATCGCGGCCAGGTCGGCCACGCCCTTGATGTCCTCCGCCCACACGTTGACCCTTCTGAGCCGCTTGTAGACTTCGCGGGTGCGCTCGTTGCCGTACTTGACCGCCGTGGCCGCCAACTCGTCCTGCAACGCCCCCCAGTCCGGGTGCGCTTCGCTCTCGGGATCGTAGATCGTTTCGTTCATGACAGCCACCGCTTCCTCCGCCTGTAGTGCTTCACGTCCCGGTAGGACCGGCGCCCCGCGTCCCCCAGTCCCAGGTAGAACTCCTTCACGTCCTCGTTGGTGCGAAGTTCATCGGCGCTCCCCTCCAGCACCACCCTTCCGCCCTCCATGATGTAGCCGTAGTCGGCGACCTCGAGCGCCAGGCGCGCGTTCTGCTCCACCAGGAGGATCGTCGTCCCCTCCTCGCGGTTGATCCGCCGGATGATCTCGAAGATGCTCTCGACCAGGATGGGAGCGAGGCCGAGAGACGGCTCGTCCAGGAGCATCATGCGCGGTGACGCCATCAGGGCGCGGCCGAGCGCCACCATCTGCTGCTCGCCGCCCGAGAGGTGGCCCGCGATCTGCCGGCGCCGTTCCGCCAGCGCCGGAAAGTAGTGGAAGACCTTGTCCATGTCGGCCTCGGCGGTCTTCCGGTCGCGGCGCGTGTACGCCCCGGCGGTCAGGTTCTCGCGCACGGTCAGGTGTTCGAAGACGCGCCGCCCCTCGAGGACCTGGAAGATCCCCTTCTCGACGATGCGGTGCGCGTCCATCCCCTGGATCTCCTCGCCATCGAAGACGATCGAGCCGTCGGTGACCTCGCCGTCCTCGACGTACAGGAGACCCGAGATGGCCTTCAGGGTGGTGGTCTTGCCCGCGCCGTTCGAGCCGAGAAGCGCGGCGATCCTGCCTTCGCCCACCTCGAGGGAGAGGCCGCGCAGCACGAGGATCACGTCGTCGTAGAGGACCTCGATGTTGTTGAGGCGCAGGAGGGGGGCGGAATCCGGGGACAGCCGGCCGTTCGGTGCGCCGGCTTCGGCACCCCTTCTGCTGTCGCTCGCCACCAGATCCCCCTACGGCACCGCCGGCGCCTGGATGAACTCCGTCATCGGCACCCACTCCCCACTCTCCACCCGGAAGATCCTCAGCCCCTTGGCTCCCAGGTGGTCGTCCGGCGTGAAGGTCAGCGGCACGGTGACGCCCTGCATGTCGAAGTCCGTGAATGTCTCGAGCGCGGCCTTGATGTTCGCGCCGGTGAGCTCGTCCCCCGCGGCCAACACCTGCCGCATCGCCCCGGCGAAGACGGCGAAAGTCCACCACGCTTGCGTGTACGCGTTGGTCTTTCCATCGATCGACCCCCCCCTCGCATCCAGGTACTCGCGGATCACGCGCGTCCCGGGCACGTCGACGCCGAGCGGGGCGTACGGCATCGTCCCCATCACGCCTTCGGCCGCCTCGCCCGCGATGCGCACCAGCTGCGCGTTCGAGCACCAGTTGAGGCAGATGAAGGTCGCATCGAGCCCCAGGCTGTGGGCGTTCTGGAGCGCCACCGCCGCCGGGCCCGAGGTGTTCTGGAAGACGACGTACCGGGCGCCGCTCTGGCGGATGCGCGAGAACTCGGCCGTGTAGTCCACCGCGCCGCGCGGCATCTCGTAGAGGGTCAGGTCGATGCCGAGTACCTCCGCGAACTCCACGCCCCCGTAGCGGGACGGCGAAAGTCCGAAGGGGCTCGCCATGTGCATGAGCGCGACCACCGGCGTGCCCTCGCCGTGGTTGCTCGCGATCCAGTCGAGGGCGATGCGGAACTGGTCGGTGTAGCTGGTGGCGACCAGGAAGTTGTAGGGCGCCTCCGCCGGGTCGCCCAGGATGTGCGAAAGTGAAGCCGAACTGAAGGGGATCTCGTCCTCGGCGATCCTCAACTTCAGCGCCTCCGTATCCCCGGTCCCCCACCCCATGAAGGTCACCACTCCCTCGGCCACGAACTGCGTGTACAGCTGCTCCGCGCGGGGGACCTGGTAGGCGTAGTCCTGGTACAACAGCTCGATCGGCCACCCTTCGATCCCGCCCTGCGTGTTCACCCAGTCGACGTAGTCTCGCATGCCGTCGGCGTAATCGGTGCCGACGTCGGCGGTGGGGCCGGTGAGGTCGAAGATGGCGCCCACCTTGATGGTGTTGGGGGTGGCGTCGCCGCCGCAGGCTGCGGAGAGGAGGAGCGAGAGGGTGAGGAACAGGGGGGTGGGAGCGGCGCGGTGGCGTCTGGTCATGGGGTGTTTCCTGGGCGTGGCTGACGGTGGCCGGTTGCGCGTCCTGGTTCGACCGAGCCGGTCGGGACGTCCCGCTGGATCTAACGCTATTCGCCCGCTTGATGTGGGGAAAGGGTGCCCGCACGGGGCGGGATCAGCATCCGCAGCCATGACGAATGTCAATCACACTTGTCATTTTGTAAAGTACAGATAACATGTCTGCTCGCGAACTCGACTATGCATGGCCCCGCCCGGAGTCCTGGGGCTGAAGCGTAGGGGACGCTAAACCCGCACCGCCAGCCCATCATGAAGCGCCGTCCGATACGCCTTCAGCGCGGGCACGAACCCCATCAGGAATCCCGCCGACACCACCGCGCCCAGGAAGAGCCACTCGACGGAGCCGGGTGGCCGGATCGGGATGAAGAGCCCCACCTGCGCCTCGACGATCGGCTGCCCGGCCGACAGCAGCGCGTACACCAGCCCCAGCCCGCAGATCGCCCCCGCCGCGGCCAGGCACACGGACTCCAGCACCAGCAGCGCGACGATGCTCCTCGGGCCCGAACCCACGGCGCGCAGGATCGCCATCTCCCGCCGGCGCTCGTTTAGCGACGTGTAGAGCGAGACCAGCATCCCCAGCAGCCCAACCAGCACGACGAAGATCGTTACCAGGCGGAGCCCGGTCTCGGCATAACCGATCCCCTGCCACATCTCGTTCAGCGCCAGGCCGGGGATGACCGCCATCATCGGTTCGCCCTCGTAGTCGTTGATCTCGCGCTGCAGCCGGAGCACGTCTCTCCGGTTGGTCGTGCCTACGAAGAACGAGGTCACCTGGGTGATCTCGATCTCATCCATGGCGAGCACTTCCTCGTGCGTGTGCTCGTCGCCCGGCATGGGCGGCGCGCCGTCCTCCCATCCGAAGTGGATGGCCTCGATGCCTTCGAGGGTGACGTAGACCGCGCGGTCGACCGGGGTGAAGGTCTTGTCGAGGATACCCACTACCGTGAACGGCATCTGGTCATGATTCAGGAAGCCGACCTCGCCGATCCCGTGCGTCACTTCCACCGCGTCGCCCAGCCCGTAGCCCAGCTCGCTGGCCACGTCCGCGCCCAGGGTCACGTCGAAGACCTCCGAGCCGGCGCGGCCCTCCGCGAGCGCGATCGCCTGTCCCCCGCGATACCGGTAGTGGCGATAGAAGTCCTCGTTGGTGCCGATCACGCGGTATCCCCGGTGGCTGTCCCCGAGGCCGTAGGGGATGGTCCACTCGATCGCGGGGTGTTCGGCCCACTCGCGGTAGGTGTCCCAGGACAGGTTGTTCGTCGGCGACCCCATCCCGAAGACCGAGTACAGCAGCAGCTGGATGGTGCCCCCCTTGGCGCCCACGATCAGATCGGTCTGGCTGATGGTGTTGGAGAAGCTCTCGCGCATGCCCACGCGCACGTTCTCGACGCCGATCAGGAGGGCGACGCTGAGCGCGATCGAGCCGACCGTCAGCGAGGTGCTGAAGGCGCGGTTGCGGAGCGACTTGAGCGCAAGGTCGAGCACGAGCATCAGAACGCAGCCTTGTTGACGTCGGGGAGCGAGACCGTGCGGGAGAACATGCCCTCCAGGGTGCGGTCGTGGCTGACGAAGACCAGGGTGGCGCCGGCCCGCTCGCACTCGGCGAACAGCAGCTCGAGGAAGGCCTCCCGGCGGTCGAAGTCCAGGGAGGAGGTCGGTTCGTCGGCGACGATGATCTCCGGCGAGCCGATCAGCGCCCGGCAGGCGGCCACCCGCTGCTGCTGGCCCACCGAGAGCTCCGTCACCGGCTTCCTGAGCAGGTCGCCGATCTGTAGGTGGTCTGCGAGGAGGGCGGCGGTCTCCTTCACGCCCGCGCCGTCCAGCCGGGCCCTGCGCTTGGCGTTCATGCGTGCCGGCAGGGTGATGTTGTCGAGAACCGACAGGTAGGGGATCAGGTTGAACATCTGGAAGACGTAGCCGATGTGCTCCGCGCGGAAGGCGTCCCGCCGGGCCCCCGAGAGGGATGCGAGGTCCCGGCCGAGCACGTTGACCTCGCCCTCGTCCGGCTTGAGCACACCCGCCAGCACGCCGAGCAGTGTGGTCTTGCCGCTTCCGCTGGGACCGAAGAGGAACGCGCGCGTCCCCCGCTCCAGGGTCAGTTCGGGGATATCCAGCACCCAGGGGCCGCTGCCGTAGCGGAAGCGGAGGCCCCGGACATCGATCGCGAGACTCATCGCACCCATTCGGACAGGCGGCCGAGTCGCCGATCAGCGCTCATCGGGCAATGCGCCCATGCGCGTTCCACGGGGGCTCCCCCAGGCTGGAGGCCGGTTCGCGGATCAGGACTCGTACGGGTAGACCTTCTGGCCGACGATGGTGAAGCCGACGTGGCCGTACACGCTCTCCGTCATCTCGATCTTGAGCACGCCCTCGACCCACACCGGGTTCCAGCCGTCCATCTTCGCCCGCTTCCCCTCGTCCATCTCGATGTAGACGAGCTGGTTGGGCGGGGGAGGAGGCGTGTGAATGCAGGCCCCCACGTACGGCACGAGGAGGAATTCCGTCGCCGAGGCCGCCCAGTCCTCGAGCGGGACGGTGAAGCCCGGGACCTTGACCATCTTGCCCTCCAGGTCGGCCAGTTCCTTCGCCTTCTCGCCGGTCCTGTAGTTGAGCTTGGCCAGGAGGCGCCAAGCCACCTCGATGGTGGTGTCGCCCTGCGCGATGACGGGTGCGTCCACCGGGCGCTCCGTGACGCCCCCGGGAAGGCCGCCCGCCCCGGCAGCGGCCATCAACACCAGTATTGCGGCGGATGCGGTGAGAAGCTTGCGGCTGGCTGCGATCATCGGGAATTCCTCATTGCGTTGGTTCTCAGTGCGATCACCCGTCGTCCTCCGAAATCGGCCGCGTGAGCGTGGGGTACTTGATCCCCAACTGTTCCAGGTACGTCTCGAATCGGGTCTCATCGTAATAGAACTGTTTCAGCAGTGGACGGTACATGTCCATGATCTCCCGGTTGAGATCGATCGGCGGCGGGTCGTCCGGCCCGATGAATGGAATATACTCGACTCCCGCGCTTTGTTCCTCCCGGAAGTACGTCCACGCCTCCTCGACCAGCTCCGGCTGCGCGAAGAGCTGGAGCGCGGTGCGGGCCAGCACGCGGGCGCCGGCGACCGCTCCCTTGTGCGCGATGGGCGTCGCCATCGCCATGGCACTCGACCAGTGGTGGCCCGGCAGACCCGGCACATTCGAGGGGAAGCGCAGGGTCACCGTGGGCACGTTCCAGGAGATGTCGCCGATGTCGTCGGATCCCCCGCTCCGGCGCGGGCCCGGCGTGCCGAGCCGCGACAGGGAGGTCGGCATCCCCGACGGGACGCTCCCTACCGACTGCTGCACCGCGCTGGCGAAGTCGTGGTCGTCGTCCGTCCACTCCGGGAGCCCGACATCCTGGATGTGCTCGTACATCGTCTCGGCCACGACCCGGTTGAAGTGCCGCGGCCAGGCGGCGCCGATGATCCGGTACGACATCTCGGTGTCGGTCATCATGGCCGCGCCCTCGGCGATGCGGATGGCCGTGTCGAAGTTGCGCTTGATGTCCTCGTAGTCCATCTCGCGGATGAAATACCATACCGAAGCGCTCGGCGGCACGACGTTCGGCTGATCGCCGCCGTCGCTGATCACGTAGTGGGAGCGCTGATTCGGGTGAAGGTGCTCGCGGCGGAAGTTCCACGCGACGTTCATGAGCTCGACGGCGTCGAGCGCGCTGCGGCCGCGCCAGGGGGAGCCCGCGCCGTGCGCCGCCTCGCCCTCGAAGGTGAACTCCACCGAGACGAGCCCCGTCCCGCCCCCCTGCCCCCAGCTCACCGACAGGTTGCTGCTGACGTGGGTGAAGAGGGTGACGTCGATGTCCTCCATGTAGCCGTCCCGCACGTACCAGGCCTTCGAGCCCAGCTGCTCCTCGGCGACGCCGGGCCAGAGCACCAGCGTTCCCTGAATGCCCTCGGCTTCCATGACCCCCTTGAGCGCGAGCGCCGCCACCACGTTCACCGCCTGCCCCGAGTTGTGACCCTCGCCGTGGCCCGGCGCGCCCGGAACCAGCGGATCGTGATAGGCCACCCCCGGCTTCTGATTCGCCTTCGGGATCCCGTCGATGTCCGACCCGAAGGAGATGACCGGCTCGCCGCTCCCCCAGCGCGCGAACCAGGCCGTCGGGATGCCAACGGGTGCGTGTTCGATGGTGAACCCATTCTCCTCGAGTATCCCCGTGATGTAGGCCGAGGTCTCGATCTCCTGCTGCCCGAGCTCGGAGAAGGAGAAGATCTTGTCGACCATGACCTGGGCCAGCTTGGCGCGCTCCAGGACGCCCGCTTCCACACGTTCGACGAGGGGCTCGAGCTGTTCGTCGGAGAGCCCCTGGGCGGCCGCGGTGGCGGGGGTGGCGAGGAGAGCGGCGAGCAGTCCGTGGACGAAGCCGCCCGAGCACCGAGAGCGGCGAGGCGCCGGGCTG
>VXOC01000148.1 GCA_009840215.1 Gemmatimonadota bacterium
CCCGCACCCCATCCCCCGGCACCACCCCCCCGTCCAGGATCGCCATCGCGAGCGGGTCCTGCACCAGACGCTGCACAGCCCGCTTGAGCGGCCGCGCCCCGAAAGCGGGATCGTACCCCTCCTTCGCGATCACCTCCTTCGCCCCGTCGGAGACCTCCAGCACGATGTCCTGCCCGGCAGCCAGCTTCACCACCCGCTCCAGCTGCAGATCCACGATCTCCTGCAACTCGCTCCGCGACAGCGGTTTGAATACCACCACATCATCCACTCGATTAAGGAATTCCGGCCGGAAATGCTCCTTGAGGCGGCGGTGCACCATCTCTTCGACCTCGCGCCAGGCGCCGGAGTCGGTCCGCCCAGTGTTGCGCCCCGCGCCGGACCGCTCGGCCAGCGCCAGGATCTCCGGCCCAGCGATGTTCGAGGTCATGATGATGACGGTGTTGCGGAAGTCGACCGTGCGGCCCTGGCCGTCGGTGAGGCGGCCGTCGTCGAGGATCTGCAGGAAGATGTTGAAGACCTTGGGGTGCGCCTTCTCGACCTCGTCAAAGAGGACGACCGCGTGGGGGCGTCGGCGCACGGCCTCGGTGAGCTGGCCGCCCTCGTCGTAGCCGACGTAGCCGGGCGGGGCGCCGACCAGCCTCGACACGGCGTGGGCCTCCATGTACTCGGACATGTCCATGCGCACCATCGCGCGCTCGTCGTTGAAGAGGAACTCGGCAAGGGCGCGCGCGGTCTCGGTCTTCCCCACCCCGGTGGGCCCGAGGAAGAGGAATGACCCGATGGGGCGGTTGGGATCCTGGATCCCCGCACGCGCCCGCCGCACCGCCCGCGACACCGCGCTCAGCGCCTTCTCCTGCCCGATGACCCGCTTGCCCAGCAGCTCTTCCAGCCCCGCGAGCCGCCTGCGCTCCGAGTCCATCAGCCGCGTCACCGGGATCCCTGTCCACTCAGCCACCACCTCGGCGATGTCGTCCGACGTCACCTCCTCCTTCAGGAACTTCCCCTCGGCCTGGAGTCCGGCGAGGCGCTGCTCGGCCTTCTCGATGTCCGCCTCCGCGGCCGGGATCTCCGAGTACTGGATCTCGGCCGCGCGGGCCAGCTCGCCGCAGCGCGTCGCCTGCTCGGCCTCGGTGCGGAGCCCGTCGACCTTCTCCTTGAGCTCCTGGATGCGTGCGATCTGGATCTTCTCGGCCTGCCAGCGCGCTTTCATCGACTGACTGGACTCGCGCAGCTCGGAGAGCTCGGCATCCACGCCGGCCAGGCGTTCGCGCGCGCCCCGATCGTCCTCGCGGCCCAGCGCCTGCTTCTCGATCTCGAGCTGGATGATCCTGCGCTCCACTTCGTCGATCTCCTGGGGGAGGGAGTCGATTTCGATGCGCAACCGGCTTCCCGCCTCGTCCATCAGGTCGATGGCCTTGTCGGGGAGGAACCGCCCCCCCACGTAGCGGTCCGACAGTCTGGCCGCGGCGATCAGCGCGTCGTCGGTGATGCGCACACCGTGGTGGACCTCGTAGCGCTCGCGGATGCCGCGCAGGATGGTGATGGTGTCCTCGACCGAGGTGGGGGCGACGTAGACGGGCTGGAAGCGGCGCTCCAGGGCGGGGTCCTTTTCTACGTGCTTGCGGTATTCGCCCAGGGTGGTGGCGCCGATCATGCGGAGATCGCCCCGGGCGAGGGCCGGCTTGACCATGTTGCCGGCGTCGACGGCGCCCTCGGCGGCACCCGCCCCCACGATGGTGTGCAGCTCGTCGATGAAGAGTATGTAGTGCCCCTCGGCCTCGGTGACCTCCTTGATGACGGCCTTCATGCGCTCCTCGAAGTCGCCCCGGTACCTGGCGCCCGCGAGCATGGCCGAGATGTCGAGCGATACGAGCTTCTTGCCGCTGAGTGAAGTGGGCACGTCGCCCGCAACGATCCGCTGGGCGAGTCCCTCGGCGATCGCGGTCTTGCCGACGCCGGGCTCGCCGATCAGCACGGGATTGTTCTTGGTGCGGCGGGCCAGGACCTTCATGACGCGGCGGATCTCGTCGTCGCGGCCGATGACGGGATCGAGCTTGCCACGGCGGGCGCGCTCGGTGAGGTCGTGGGAGAAGCGGGCCAGCGCCTGGTACTTGTCCTCCGGGTTCTGGTCGGTGACGCGGTGGGAGCCGCGGATGGCCTCCAGCGCGGTGTCGAGGCGGTCGCGGGTGACACCGTGGTCCTTGAGGATGCGGGCGGCGTCGCCCTTGCCGGCGGTGAGGCCGATGAGGAGGTGCTCGGTGGAGACGTAGGCGTCGTTCAGGTTGCGGGCGGCCTCTTCGGCCAGGTCGAAGGCCTTGCGCAGCTCGCGGGATGCGCCGGGGACGGCTCCGCCGCTGACGCGGGCGCGGCGGGCGAGTTCGGTGTCGATGGCGGCGGTGACCCGGGCGGGCGAGACCTCGAGCTTTTCGAGCACGGGGGCGACGATGCCGTCCTCCTGTTCGATGAGGGACTTGAGAAGGTGGGCGCCCTCGATTTCCGGGTGTCCGCTCGTACGGGCGTCCTTCGCGGCGGCCGAGACGGCTTCGGCGGCCTTCACGGTGAGTCGGTCCATGTTCATCGTCATCTATCTCCGTTCGCTATTCGGCAATCAAAAGCTGCCAATTTGGCAGGGCTTGGGGCGCCGCCGCGGTCGAAACCGGCCAAAATGGCAGGTTTTTGTGCCAAAATGGCAGGTCTAGGGGCGGTGGTGAGCGGCACCCCCTATCTGATCACGGAAGAATCGGGCCAGCGGAGTGGCGGGATGGGCCGGAATTCAGCCGCTCGAAGAATGTCGCCTTGCCGCTGTCAGGATCGCGGACGCGCCCGCAATGGCCGCAGCCGCCTGGCGCGGGCCGAACCCTGTCGCAGGAGTCCAGGCTTCCAGCCCGTTGGGATACCGCGTCGGAATGTAGTGGAGGTCCAGTTCACGAGCGTCGTCCAGCAACTCGTCAAGTGATGGGACCCGCGGGTCGAGCCGCTCGATCAGGTTGCGCACGCTGTGGCCCAGGACGGCCCGTGCTCCACGTGCATAATGGACCGCTTTCACGGCTTTCTCGGCGGCCTGTTGGGCGGAAAAACAGGCGTGGGCATGGAACCCGCCTTCCTCGGCGTAGCGGGCGTGGCTTAGGTCGTCCACCGCGGCATCGATCCACCGCGACGCCTGAGCTTCACCGGTCACCGGGGCTCCCGCAGGATCTCTATGCCTTCGCGACGGAACAGGTCGAATACGCCGTACGGGTCGGCTTCACCGGCTGCGAACTCTTCCGGAGTGTATACGAGGAGGTCGACCACCACGGGCAGGGCACGGTCGAGCTCCTTCGCGAGGACCAGGGCACGCTGCGGGCGTGGGAGATCGGTGTCCATCACGACGGCCAGGTCGAGGTCGGAGTACCCGTCCGCCTGACCGCGGGCCCAGGATCCGAAGACGACGGCACGCTCCGCTCCCGCCTCGCGCAACACCGGTACCGCACGCCGGCGCACGTCATCGAATGTGCAGGGCGCGGGAGCGGAAATCACCGTGACTTCCGACATCGGTGGACGTCTCCTGTTGCGGACGTGGGTTGGAGCGGGCGTCGCGGATCGCCTGGGCGAACTCGGTAATGGTAGTCCCGGGAGGGGAGGATTTCCAGCGGCGAAGCGGATCGGGACCCTTCGCCGGATTGTATTCCGCCACGGCGGTCTGACGGACCAGGCGCATCCTCGTGCCGGACGCCCGTCGCCACCAAGACCCCGGTCGTTTGCGCACGAGCGCGCGACGCCGTCAGTTTAGCGTTCGTTGAAGGCCGGCTGAAGCACGGGGCATTCCGATCGGCGCACGTCCCCGCGACCTCGCCCGTTCGCCGCCTCGAGCGCGCCGCTTCCCGGCTCACCGACCCCCCCCAAACGGAGCACCCCCATGGCATCGGTCGACCCCCCGGCCCGCAAGGGCCTGCCGCCGGAAGCGTACGAAGTCGTCCCGGGCAGGGACTACCGCCCCTACGTGCCCGCCTCGCAGTCGATGGCGGAGTTCACGGTCAAGGCGGTGGTCGTCGGGATCCTGATGGCGGTGGTCTTCGGTGCCGCGAACGCTTACCTGGGGCTGCGCGTGGGGCTGACGGTGAGTGCCTCGATCCCGGCCGCGGTGATGGCGGTCGCGATCTTCCGGTTGCTGCGCCGCGGCACGATCCTCGAGACCAACATGGTGCAGACGATCGGGTCGGCGGGGGAATCGGTGGCCGCGGGGGTGATCTTCACGATCCCCGCGCTCTTCATCTGGCAGCGCACGGATCCGACGATCGTGGTGGATCTGCTGCAGGTCTCGGTGATCGCGGGGTTCGGGGGACTGCTCGGGGTGCTGTTCATGATCCCGCTGAG
Organism: Gemmatimonadota bacterium; assembly: GCA_009840215.1. Lineage (GTDB taxonomy): Bacteria > Gemmatimonadota > Gemmatimonadetes > Longimicrobiales > Gaopeijiaceae > Bin94. The sequence goes on from VXOC01000148.1 coordinate 4,354, forward strand.
GCGCTACCTGATCTCGCGCGAGCACGGCAAGCTCCCCTACCCCGAGGGCACCGCCTGTGCCGAGGTGCAGGTGGCGGGCGACATGGGCGGCGGGAAGGCCCGGATGCTGTTCTCGGGGCTGGGGCTCGGCGCGCTCTACCAGTTCCTGGCCAACAGCAACGGGCTCGGCCTCTGGAACGAGGGACCGCACGTACCGCTTCCCAAGAAGGCACAGATCGGGGGCGACTTCACCCCGGAGCTGCTGGGCGTGGGCTTCATCATCGGGCCCCGGATCGCGGCAATCATGTTTGGTGGGAGCGCGCTGGCGTGGCTGATCATGATTCCGGCCATCAACATCTGGGGTGGCACCAACGTGGTGTATCCCGCCGACGTGCCCATGTCCGACCTCGGTTCCGGCGAGATCTGGAGCTACTACCTGCGCTACGTGGGGGCGGGCGCGGTGGGGTGCGCGGGCATCGTCACGCTGATCAAGTCGTTTCCGACGATCATCGAGTCGATCAAACTGGGCGTTGGGCATGTGGGGGGTGGGGGCGGAGGCGACGTGCCGCGCACGCAGCAGGACCTGCCGATGAAGCTGGTGATGGGGCTGGCGGCGCTGATGGCGGTGGCGCTGTGGCTCTGGCCGGGCGTCCCGGTGAACCTGCTGGGGGCGGTTCTGATCGTGATCTTCAGCTTCTTCTTCGTGACCGTTTCGAGCCGGATCGTGGGGCTGATCGGGTCGTCGTCGAATCCGGTTTCGGGGATGACGATCGCGGCGCTCCTCCTCACCTCGCTGATCTGGGTGGCGCTGGGGCTGAACGACGGCGGCGCCGCGGCCAAGGTGGCGGTGCTGGCGGTGGGCGCGGTGGTGTGCATCTCGGCGGCGGCGGCGGGCGACACCTCGCAGGACCTCAAGACGGGGTTCCTGGTGGGAGCCACGCCGAAGCGGATGCAGGTCGGCGAAATGCTCGGTGTGCTCGCCTGCGCGGTGACGATCGGCGGGGTGCTCATCGTCCTGAACGAGTCGTACGGGATCGGCACGGCGGACGGCCTCGCCGCGCCCCAGGCCACGCTGATGAGCCTGGTGATCGACGGCGTGCTGAACGCGTCGCTGCCGTGGACCTTCGTGTTCATCGGGATCGGACTCGCGCTGGTGGTCGAATTCGTCTTCAGGCTGCCCTCGCTGGCTTTCGCGGTGGGCGTGTACCTGCCGGTGTCGCTGATGACGCCGATCCTGATCGGGGGGCTGATGCGGAGGGCGCTGACCCGGAAGTACGAGGACGCCGGCGAGACGGAGGACGGCGTGAGCGTGCTGGCCGAGAAGCGCGAGCAGGGCGTGCTCTATGCGTCCGGGCTGATCGCGGGGGCGGCACTGGTGGGCGTGCTGATCGGCGGGGCGATCTATGCGGTGGTTCGGTGGACGGGAGACCCCGAGGCCGGTTCGATGTGGCAGGTCGGGCACGAGTGGATGGACGGGCTCCCCTGGCTGAACGCGATATCGTGGCTGAACTGGGTCCCGGATGTGGCATCGATCGTGGGCATTCTGGCCTTTGCCGGGCTCTGCTGGATGCTCTGGCGGGCGGCGACGCGGCGGGCGTTGTCGTGAGACGTGCAGGGACCTGGCTCGTCGCGGCGGTGTTGCTGGCGGCGGCGGGCTGCGAGGACGAGGGGGCTCCCGCCGAGACGATCAGCCGCGAGGCTTTCGTCGAGACCTACGTCGCGTTGCGGGTCGCGCAGCTGCGAGGTACCGCGGGGGACCCGCTCCCGGCGGAGGACCGTGAGCGCGTGCTGGCCGCAAACGGTGTCACGGAGGAGGAGTTGCTGACTTTCGCCGAGGTGCACGGGCCGGACGTGGCCTTCATGGAGCAGCTGTGGGAGGATGTGGAGAAACGACTCGAGGAGATTCGAAATACCCCGGACGCGACGATGGATCCGGGGGACCCTGCTATCCCGCCTCCCTAGTCGGCCAATCCGCGCAGGTCCGGGGAACCGGTTCTCGGCGAGGGTTGCCGAGGGCCGGCAGTCCCCTTCCCCCTACTCCCACTCGATCGTGGCCGGCGGCTTCGAACTGATGTCGTAGGTGACGCGATTGACCCCCGCGACCTCGTTGATGATGCGGGTGGAGACGCGGGCCAGGAATTCGGGCTCGAAGGGGAACCAGTCGGCGGTCATGCCGTCGCGCGAGGTGACGGCGCGCAGCGCGACCACGTTCTCGTAGGTGCGGCCGTCGCCCATGACCCCCACGGCCTGGACCGGGAGCAGAACTGCGAAGGCCTGCCAGATGTCGTCGTAGAGGCCGGCGGACTCGATCTCATCGAGGTAGATGGCGTCGGTTAGGCGCAGGATGCGGAGACGGTCCTCGGTGACGGGACCCAGGACGCGGATCGCGAGGCCAGGGCCCGGGAAGGGGTGGCGGCGGATGAAGGCGTGATCGAGGCCGAGCGTCTGCCCGACTCGCCGCACCTCGTCCTTGAAGAGTTCGCGCAGGGGCTCGACGAGTTCGAAGGAGAGGTCGTCGGGGAGACCGCCGACGTTGTGGTGGGTCTTGATGGTCGCCGAGGGGCCCTGTACCGAATGCGACTCGATGACGTCCGGATAGAGGGTCCCCTGCACCAGGAAGCGGGCGTTGCTGCCGAGTTCGCGGGTGGTGCGCTCGAAGACGCGGATGAAGGTCTCGCCGATGATGCGGCGCTTGCGCTCGGGATCGCCGACGCCCTCGAGCGGCCCCAGGAACTCGTCCGCCGCCTCGGCAACCACCAGTCGGATCCCCATGTGTTCGCGGAAGGTTCTCTCCACGCCCTCGCGCTCGTTCATGCGCATGAGACCGGTGTCGACGAAGACACAGGTGAGCTGGTCGCCCACGGCACGGTGCACCAGCGCCGCCGCCACCGAGGAGTCCACACCGCCGGAGAGCCCGCAGATGACCTGTGCGTCGCCCACCTGATTGCGGATCCGCTCCACCGATTCGGCCACGAACGCGCCGGGCGTCCAGTCGGCCCTGCACCCGCAGATGCGGAAGAGGAAGTTGTCGACGATCTCCTGGCCGCGCGGGGTGTGCGCGACCTCGGGGTGGAACTGGACGCCGTAGAGCGGGCGCGAGCGGGCGCGGAAGGCGGCGACGGGGAGGTCGGCGGTGGCGGCCAGGGTGACGAAACCGGGGGGCGGCTCGTCAACGTGGTCGCCGTGGGAGCACCAGACGGTGATGTCGTCGGCGGGGTCGAAGCCGTGGAAGAGGTCGGGGGCGGAGTCGTGGCCGTTCGTGGGGGACGGGGA
>VXOC01000335.1 GCA_009840215.1 Gemmatimonadota bacterium
GGGTGGGGGAGCGGTCCGAGCGTGAGGTGGTCGGAGGGGGTGGTGGCGTGAGTGTACAAGACGTGAGACGGCCAGATGTGGCGTACTATTACCCTGCACCATACTGGGGGCATAGGGAGAGCGATTGGGTCAAGTCCTTGCTCTTGTTTTTTGATCAGATCGCTATTCTTCTGCCTGGCTACATGTATGGTCGACACGAAATGGCGGATCCAACGCTGGCTGGGCCACTTGAGGAGCGAGGCTTGTTGCAAGTTCTCGAGCCCAATGATTGGGTGGATGGGGACATGGCCAACCAGCTTGGTGAGATTATTGTAGACATGTTGACAGCCGGAGCATTTGATGACTTGTCGAGGGAGGTTCACTTTCATGAACTGTCTTATTCTCGCCTAGGGTACAGTGCCGACGTTGACCTCGCCGACTTTCTTGTCGACGAACTCCGAGCCAAAGATCTTGCGCGCCCAAGTGAGGATGGTGTGTCTGTTCCACTTCATCCGATGGTTCGAACCACAATCTTGACGCTTCTTGGTCAGCTATCGCGGACAGTAGGAAGCAAGCGAGGCCTTGTTGTTCATCCAACAACCCAAGATCGTCGCGCCGTCGAGGACTTGATTGGTATACTGTCACGAGAAGCGATGCCGTCACGCGGCAGGGTAATCGCGCTTGATCTCGAACCCGTTGGCCTCAACCTATCCTCGATTCCGCTTGATGAGGTACTCCAATTCCGCGCCGAACGCCAAGAAGCACATCGGGCTTACATGCGTGATCTGCAACGATTCATGGCTGAGCTTGGTGCCATCAAGGAGCCGGAGCAGCGGCACGCGTTGCTGCTTGAGAGGCGCGAGGAAAGCGCTGATGCGGCTCACGACATTCGTCGCAGGGCCGGACGGGCATTTGGTAAGAGCTTATCATCGTGGTCTCTCGGCGTGGCTGGGGCTGCCTGGGCGCTTTCCACTGGGGATCCGTTGGGGGTCGTACTGTCCGCCAGTGGCCTCATAGAGAAGCTATTCGGCGACGCTGACTGCGTTACGGCATACTCGTATCTGGTCGCCGTCCAAGAAGGATTGGGAAGGACCATTGGGAAGTAGGCGATGATCCCCGTTCGTACTCTGCGCCAGAATCCCCTTGAGCCGATCAGCTCGGCTCGGTAGGATACGGATCATGGACGACAGCCTCGACCTTCAGACCACCTACCGCGCGATCCTCAACGCGGCCCGCGAGGGCAAATACGTCACTTACGGCACTCTCGTGAAGGCCAACGGCGCGCGATGGCAGAAAGCGAGATACAAGCTCAACGATCATCTCGGCGAACTCATGACGCTAGCCACCCAGCGTGATTGGCCGATACCGACCGCGATTGTCGTGGATAAGGGCAACCTTGAAACTGGGACACTGAGCGACAGCGCCATGAAGGGGTTTGTTGGAGCCGCAAGGGCACTTGGGCGCGACGTCCAAGATCCGCAGGCTTTCATCGAGAAGCAGCAAAAGGCGATGTTCGCGTGGGCTGAGGGAGCACCCGACGAACTCGGGCTATCCGGTGACAAAAAGCCGTCCTTGGATCATCCGCTCAACACCATACTGTACGGCCCTCCAGGCACCGGAAAGACCTATGCCACGTTTCGGCGGTGCGTGGAGATCTGCGATTCCACAGTGGGCGGGAAAACGCCCGAGGCAATCCACGAGCGCTACCGCAAGTTGGTTGAAGAAGGGCGCGTGGAATTCGTCACGTTCCACCAGTCGTACGGGTACGAGGAGTTCGTCGAAGGCTTGAGGCCCGAGACCGAGGGGGATGGTGGCGGCTTTCGGCTAACGGTGCGTGACGGCGTCCTCAAGCGGATCGCGAAGCGGGCACGGCAGACTCCCGAAATCGATGTGAAGGGGCGCCAGTTCTACAAGGCTTCGCTGGGTTCGGTACATGGACAGATCTTTAGGGAATGCATGGAACACGGGTGCGTGCGGTTCGACTGGCTGAACGAACAGGACTGGTCCGACCCTCGTTACGACAAGTCGGACTTCCTGTTCGCTGGCGCCAAGGGGCTCGTACCTGATGTCACCTGGAGGTCTCTGAAAATGATCAGTGCCTACCAGTTCCGCTGCCAAATGAAGCAGGGCGATATCGTGGTAGTGCCGGAAGGAGCATCGAAATACCGGGCAGTGGGCGAGGTTGTAGGCAACTACGAGTACGACCCATCGGGATCGCCCCCTCGTTGGGCTCACCGGCGCGCCGTTCGGTGGCATTGGAAAGCGGAAGACCAGGGTCGGCCGGTAACCGAATTCAAGCATCATCCCTTCGCTCCGCATCGCGTCTACACTCTGGGGCCACATAGTCCGGAGGTCCTGCTCCAACACCTGCAACAGGACCCGCCGCGGCAGCCCTACGTTCTCGTGATCGACGAGATCAATCGTGCCAACATCGCCAGGGTGCTGGGGGAACTGATCACTCTGCTCGAGGAGGACAAGAGGGAAGGGGCGGAAAACGAGTTGGCCGTGACGCTTCCGCATTCCAACGAGTGCTTCACGCTACCGCCGAACCTCCATGTGCTGGGGACCATGAACACGGCGGACAGGTCCATTGCCCTGCTCGACACGGCACTCCGGCGACGTTTCGTGTTCGAGGAGATCACGCCCGAACCGGCGCTGTTGGCGAAGGCCGGAAAGTCTGCCGGTGTCAATCTCCCGGCAGTTCTTAGCGCCATGAATGGCCGGCTGGAGTGGCTCGTGGGCCGGGACCACCTGATCGGCCATGCCTGGTTCCTCAAGGCGAACTCGAGAGAGGCTGTGGATGAGGTCATGCGGCGCAAGGTGATTCCTCTGATCGCCGAGTACTTCTACGACGAGTGGGAGAAGGTGCGGGCGGTGCTGGGCGGGACGGACGCCTTCGTGCAGGGCGAGGTGCTGGAGCCGCCGCCGGATCTCGACGGCGGCACGGAGAAGCGCAATCGGTGGACCGTGCGGGAACCCTTTCCAGAAGGTGCGTACGAAGAGTTGATTGCCGGCGGCACGAGTTGAGGCAGTCAACACTCCTGACAGTCCGGGAGTGGCGCACGCTCCCTTCGGACGAGCATGGCCTGAGGCCGGTGGACACTAACCGGCTGCGCGTTGCCGCGAAGCGGGCGGCGCGCCGCTTGGCGCTGCGGGAAGACGCCGTCCTGAAACTCACCGATAAGGGGATGGGGCTGAGGGCTCAGCAGGTCGTTGGGATCCTGGCCGTCCCGGGGATAACCGTCGAAATCCTGCCCAAGGTAGACGGCGAAGACGGTGCCGTGCGGGCAGCGCTCGTGCAGATGCTGGCGGTGGCCCGGGGCATCAGGCCGACTTCGGGCGACCTCGCGGCCATGGAGACGCAGCGGCACGATCTGCTGGAACTGCTGATCCAGCTCTTCGCAGATCGTCTGCTGGCGACAGTGCGGCGAGGCTTGCCGCGGCGCTACGTCCGCCATGACGAGGACCTGGGCGTGCTGCGTGGCGCTCTGAATGTCAAGCGACAGTTCACTGCGCTGCTCACTCGCCCGGACCTCGTTGCATGTCGGTTCGACGAACTGTCCGAGGACACGCCGCTCAACCGTGTGTTCAAGGCCGCCGCGACACGGCTCGCCGGCCTCACACGCTCGTGGGGGAACCACCGCCGCCTGATGGAGCTCCTCGCACGGCTGGACAACGTCGCGGACTCAGCGTCGCCTCTGAAGGAGCCTGTCGCTCTGGACCGCACCAACGTTGCGTTCCACGACCTCCATCGTCTTGCCATGTTGTTTCTGAGGGGCGACTGGCAACAAACGGCGACTGGGCGGGCATCGGGCTTCTCGCTTCTCTTCCCCATGAACGATCTCTTCGAGGAGTTCGTGGGCAGATCGCTCCAGAAGGCTCTCGGGGTGGATCGGGTGCGGCTGCAGCACCAGAGGAGGGCGCTGAATTCGCCTCACTATCTCTTGCGCCCGGACATGGTGGTTGACGTAGACGGCCAGCCAGTCGTGGTTCTCGACACGAAATGGAAGCGACTAGGCGATGGGCCGAAACGGGAAGACGTCAATCAGATGCTCGTGTATGGCCAAGCATACGGAGCAGAGCGCGTCATTCTCGTTTACCCCTGGCATGAGGCGGTCGGCGAAAAGGGAACCCACCGGCGCTGGACCGTGACCGGGCCCGGCTACGACTTCGAGACCGCAACCGTGGACGTGGGACACCCTGCCCAAGTGCCTCAGAGTCTACGTGGGCTCTTCGAGTAGGAAGTCCTCCTCGACCCCCGGTCGCGCGGACCGGGATTCAGGGTGGGAGGAGCTCAGCGCGGATCCGTCCCCGCTACGATGTCCGTGCGGGATTGATTGGTGAACAGCGAACTCGTAAAGAGACTCCAGGTTGCCGGTCGCCTCCCGCATCGCCCGACGCGTGACCGCGGTGAGTGACGTCCCGGTCTTGAGGCCGAAAGGGCTCGACCGTTGCGAACGAACACCGAATATACTATCTTGGTGTCCTACCTCCATAGATTGCAGTCCACTACTCAAGATAGGATAGGAACAGGCAATGGCACGTAGAATCAGTCCCTCACAGCTTCGCAGTAAGCTCCGGCAGCTTGATGCAAAGAACAAGAAGGCGATTAACGACTACAACCGCAAGGTGCGTGAGTACAATCGCAAGGTTCGCCGCGCAGTTGATGACTACAATCGAACTGCTCGGGCTCACAACTCGAGAGTCCGTGCGAATCGTCGGAGGTTGCAGAATGAGCTCGCACGGCTCAACAGCCGGAATAGCCATTCCCACATTCGATCATCGAGCCAGAACCTCTATCGCAGTTTCACCCGTGTCGAGACCCGTTTCGGCACCTCAACGGCGACAGATCGGGAGAGCCGCTTTCTAGATTCTTCTGAGCGCGAAGTGGCAAACAGCCTTGCTTTAGTCAACGCATTGGAGGGCAACGCAACTGCGGATTGGGGCATTGAGCATTCGGAGCTTCAGGATACCAAGATCGACGGTGAGTTGCGCAGTATCTCCCTTGATCTGGCCCGACGTTGGCGCGGAGCTCTCTTCGCACTCGATCCCAGAAACCCTGACGCTGCACGACACTTCTGCACGAGTGCACGAGAGATTCTCACTGGATTCCTAGAACTTCACGCGCCGGTGGGTGAAGTCTTGAACACGTTTCCGCATTGCGACAAGACTACGGATGGCGTTCCAACAAGGCGGACCCGTATCGGATTGTTGTTGCGAAAGCAGGGCTTGAGTTGGCCGGAATCCGAGGACTTCGCCACACAGAACGTTGACAATGTCCTGGAATTGTTCCGTGTGTTCAACGCCGGGACGCATGGGTCGGCTGGAAAACTCTCCCTTGCTCAACTAAAAGTTGTCAAGCAACGGGTGGAGGACAGCATTCTCTTCCTAGCGAATCTGGTTTCATAGCAACTCAGCGTGACCAGCACGCGGTGTGGTGGGGGCCCTACAGAAACAGCCTCATCCTCTGCTCCAACAGCGGACGGGTCAGAATCCCCGTCATGTTGAGCACCTCGAGATTGAACCCGCCGTCGCCCCCGCGCGACCACCATTCCTCCGCGACCCATCCCAGATCTTCGGCGGTGACCAGCGCGACGTGGGTACCGGCGCATTCGGCTGCGAGTTGCCAGACTCGGTCCATCGCGGAGTCGTCAGGGACCGCCACGACGACCAGGAAGCAAGCGACCGGATCACTCGAGTCACGGATGTAGCGCTTGACTGCCTGAGGTGGGAGGGCGGAAACGTGTAGGCGGTCTCGGTGCTCTTGTTGTCCCACATCAGCACGTCCCCACCTGTCCTGCGACGGCCGCCGAACCGGATGCATCCGTCCGGGTGCTCGCTCCCGGCCATCTCCATCAGCTCGAGGCCCAGCCTTGATTCGAAGAGGAACCGGGTTGCCGCCTCGAACCCGTGCTCGATGTCGAGGTCCTTCTTGATGATCTGGTTCGCCAGCAGGTTCTCGCGGTCGCGCCGGGCGAGTTCCGGCAGGTACTTGTAGAATCGCTCGCCGGGAGAGGCTTCCTCCGACACCTCCTTCGTAATCAGGTTGGCGAAGTAGCCGATGATTCGTTCGATTCGCTGCGCCTTGGTCCCGCTCACCGGGACGCCCGGAAGCGAGGAGCAGAGCTTGTGAAGGTCCCCGGTGGACAGGATGCCCAGCACGCGGCTGGGACTCAGGCCGGAAGAGATCACCCGGCTCGTGAGTTCCGCCTTCGTGCCCGAAGTGGGGAGTTTCTTACTGGCCAGCGTCTGCTTCAACTGGGTGACCGTCAGGGCGTCGAGGAGGAGTCCCCACGCGTGCAGCCCGAGTTCCAGGCCGAGCGCGTTCATCACGGATGTCCGGATTTCGTCCGGAATCACGTAGGGTGAGCCGTCAGCCTTGTTGCAATGGAAGACGATGCCGCCCCGCTGCAGCGCGTTGAGCACGTCGCGGCACTCGCTCGGCGTATGCAGGACGTTACCTCGCTGGGGGAAGTGGTTGAGCTGGGCGAGCACGATGCGGAAGACGGCTTCGGACAGTCCGAGGCTGTCGCGGAGAGTCCGCAGCAGGTTCAGCTCGCGGAACGTGATCAACTTGTCGCGCAGCGCTGTCCTGAGTACGTCCCTCAGGATTTCGATGCGATCGGGATCCTCGTAGCGCAGGCTGTCTTCCGCCGCGGCGGCGTTGAGCACGTCCTGCTCCAGGCCGGTCAGGCTCTCGACGATTTCCTGCTCCGACGCCGACCAGTCGGGCCGGTTCACGAACGCCTCCAGCATCAGTATCTGCCGGATCTGGTCTTTGAAGGGACCGTCGAACTGCAGAACGGTAGTGATCCGTTTCCCGTCGGTGAGTTCCTCGACATTTCGCAGAATGATGTCCCGGGCCTGGTCCTCGTCGGGCTTCGGGAAGTCTTTCGTGAAGCTGTCCACGATGCGCTGTAGCGGCAGCTTCGACATCTGCTTGATCGCGTCCGCGACCTTCATGGGGCTCTCTCCGCTGTTTGGTTTCGGGTTGATCCAGGCCGAGATCGGCCCGGCAAGCGAACCGATCAGCCCCGTGAGAAACGACGAGCCACAGGGGGACCGGGATGTCGCCGCCGACCACCGTGTGGTGGTCGCTGGAGGCCGCCGGGATGGCTCTTGGCCACGTCCGGGCGTCTTCGGCTGTGAGGATGATCGATTCAGAGGAGAATCGCAAGGTTGGGTTGGTGAAGAGCATCGCGGGAGGGGATTGGGCGAGAGATAGGAGTCATCTGTGCTTTACATAATGTCATGCGTAGTTGACAGGTATACCCGTTTTCTGCGGTTTGCATGGCCCTGCGTTTCACGCCGTGCCGGTCGGGTCCATCGGACACCACGAAGCAGAAAGTTCCCCTACGAAGCAGCTTGCGAACAAAAACCGAACAATGTACCTTTCAGGATCCAAGTCACTCCTCGCCCCCCACACCGCCACCCATGCCCGACGGCAGCACGACCTCATTGACGGCTCCGGCCCTCCCCCACGACCCGGGAGCGCGACCGATCCCGTCCCGCAGCCCCATCAACCGGAACATCCCCCGCGCCCACCTCGCCCCCACCCCGTGCGTGGGTTAAGAAAAAACCGGGCCAGGCGACGGAGAGGAAGGGGGG
>VXOC01000023.1 GCA_009840215.1 Gemmatimonadota bacterium
GTTTGGGGGAGGTGGCGCCTCCGGTTGGGACGGTGGGGACAACCGGGGGGTGAGGCGCAGCCTGAGCGCGAGTGCCTTGTCGTCGGTGGGCGCCACGGGAAGGGCCACGGCGATCCAGATCCAGCCAATGTGATCGCCTGGGGACGCGTTGGTGGTTTCGTCCACTGCGAAGTCGCCGGCGGCATCCCCCTCGGCGAACGGCGTCAGCGACCAGTCGGGGAACGCTCCGCCCTCCGACGGGAGGGCACGGCGCCACGCGGGCCCGCAGGAGCCGTACAGCTCCATCTCGACCGCCAGTTCCTGGCCCGCGCGATCGGTCACGGTCCGCAGCCATTGCACACCCTGGTCAGAGATCCGCACATCCGATACCGCGCCCACGGGCTGGGCGGTGAACGCGACCAGGTGGCCTGAGGCGATGGCGTGCGGGAGCTTCCAGGAGGATTCGAGGACACCGCCGGGAAGGACCTGTTTGGTCTCGGTGGCCGCATGATCGCCGTGGGTTTGCCAGTCCGTGGTGAGCGAACCGGGGCGCCAGCGGCTGGTTGGTGGCCGGTTGCGGTGGGCGGACGGCAGATCGCGGGAGGAGGTGCAGTGCGAGAGTCGGATCTCCTCGCCCCCGTCGCCCAGCAGCGCGACCGAGAAGCACGGCCCAATCTCCTGGTGCAGCAGGTGAACCGGGTCCCAGAGCCCCGGCCGGTCCAGTCGGCGTGGGAAGGGCGGAGCCCAGAGGACGCCATCCAGTCCGCCCAGGTACCACTTGTCCGTACGGGTCAGCGTCTCGATGCGGAGGTGGGGGGAGGGGAATCTCATCGCGTTGCTACGGGGCACGCTTCGCGAAGAAGAGGTCCCTCACCAGGCGAGGCGTTCGCGCCACGCATTTCGTCGTCAGCAGGTGAGTGGTCCAGGAGTCGAGATGGTCCGCGAACGAAGCGTCCGCCGACGCGTCCCAGAGGTTGAGCGCAACACAGTCGCGCCACAGCGATTCGTCATCCAGGAAGTTGTCGAGCATTGCGACCGCCGCGGTTCGGTTCAGTGTGCGGTCCACATGATGCGTCTCGAGGGCCGCAAGGTTCCCGGACAGCCACGCCGGGAGACCCGCACGCGGCACCGCGGGAACGCTGTCCGCAATCGAACGGGCGTACGTTGCAAAGTGTGGGGCGAATTCCTCCGCGCCGATCACCTCCGGCGGCGGACAGTGCCGGAACCGCTCGGACAGGCGGATGAGGACGAAGAGCGCGGCGAGCTCGCAGACACTCTCTTCGAACCACTTGTGCCGATGATGCCGGATTCGATCGAAATTGACCAGCACGTGGCACAGCTTGTGGGAGAACTGATACGCGTACTGGCACCAGTAGGTATCTCGCGCGCTGAGCCAGATCCGGTACGGCCTCCGGTCCCATGCCACGTATGGCGAACCATCCCCGGGCATCACATGAACCGGTGCGTCGGGCCACCGGCCGAAGGCGCCGCAGAGCACAGCCGCTACGGATTCGACAACCGCCCCCGCGGCGCGAAGGCTCGTGGCACCCCAATTGCCGTTGGAGATCGTCACTGTGGGTCTCGACACTGGCATCAATCCTCCCCGCGAATCTTGGGCGATGTGCGAAGCGGCCCCCTCTCGCCGCGTTCGCCCCCGAGCAGCAGCCGCTGCATGTCTCGAAGGTCCTGACACATCCAGCCTTTCGCTTCGAGCCTCGCCCGCTGCTCATCCGGGAACTCCGGCGCAAAGAGTACGAACTCCTGCCTCCATCCGGCAAAGCGGCGGCCGGTGGAAGATAGGAACGCTTCCGCGTGAGCTCGAAACCGCTGCAGCGCGCGGGCATTGTGTTTCGTGAAGCGGCGCTTGCACGAGCCGAAGCGCACGACCTCGTCGTCCCCGTTCCAGGCGACCAGGTCCAGTTCGACCGAAGCGTCGGCCCTGCGCGGGCGGTTCCAGTAGCCGCTGACACGGTCGGTGACCGCGAACCCCGTACCGCGCCGTGACAGCTCCTCCGTCGCCTCGGTCACGATCCGTTCGAAGGCGTGTCCCTCGAGGGTTCCGAGCCGACGCACCATGCCCTCCGCCACGCGGGCCGCGGGGATGATGCGGGCCGCTTGGCGGGCCGGCTGGATGACCCGGAGCCATGCAAGGAGGAACGGGTCCGACACGACATACCGGGCGCGGCGCTGCCTTGCGCTGGTGAAGACCGGCCGATGCTTCGCGATGAGACGCAGATCCCGGACGAGCGTCTTCAGGTACGGCCCCAGCGACACTCCGGGCAGAGCGACCTGAAGGTCCGCGTGCGTACACGGGCCGTGATGCGCCACGGCGCGCAGGACGGCCAGGTAGTTTCGGCGCAACTCCCGCCCGAGGAGGCTCGCACCTTCCTCTCGCAGCGGAGCGTCCACACGCAGGAAGAGCCGTTGGCACACCTGCCAGGCCCATCGGCTCCAGACGGGAATCTCCGCCAGCCCGTCGGCCTCCGCATAGTCCCGCCAGTACTTCGGCACGCCGCCGAAGAGGGTTCGGAGCGTTAGAAACCGCGACGGATCGCCGGCTCCGTGCATCCGGGCGACGTCAAGGGCCGTGGAAATGCTCCAGGGGCCCACGGAGATGTCGAATGTCTTGCGTCCGAAGAGCGGGGCCTGGCGGTCGTCCAGAATCGCTTCCATTTAAGTCTGTACGGATCCCAGCAGAATAAGTCCGCCGACTGGACTTCGGTCCTGCAGGCGGTCGACGCGGGCCTTGAGCAGCGAAGGGAAGCCGCTCAGGGTCCCGCGCCGGCAGACCTGGAATTCGTCGAGCACGACGGTGACCCCCGCGCCGCAAAGCGAGCTCACGGCATGGGCCACGCCGGGCAGATCGGTGACGGGCTGGGGCGACTCGATCAGGTTCGAGAGGCCGGCGGCTTCCAAGGCGCTTCGGAACACCGTGGCGAAGTCGCTTGGGGTACTGTCGGGGACCTCGATCAGAAGCCAGGGGCCGAGGTTGGACGAGTCGGCGTTCATCGTCTCGAGTGCCTGCTGGATGAGTGCGGTCTTTCCGATTCGCCTCCGACCGCGGATTGTGCCGAAGAACCAGCGGGATCGTCGCAGGTGTTCGAGGAGGGCGCCGAGTTGCTCGCTGCGGCCGTAGAAGGACCAGTTGGTAGTCATGAGGGATAATGTAAAATATTTTCCGAAGAATATGGAGTGGCTCGATTCGGCTGCTCGGTGCCCATCCTCCAGCGTCACCCGCGGAGTGGCCCACCGGGCACGGCAAACACGATCACAAACAGCTCCCGCTCGTTTCGAGGACTCCCGCCAACCCCCTACATTACCCACATGGCGACCGCAACCACCGCACCCCGCACCGAGACCATCCGGGGCCTCCCGCGCCCCCTCGCCCGCGCCCTGGAGGTGTACGCGAGCCGTCTCGACATCGACGCGATCCGGTCCGCCTACGATCTCGCCGCCGAGGCGCACTCCGAACAGCGCCGCGCCTCCGGCGAGCCCTACATCAACCACGCCGTGGAGGTGGCCACGATCGTCGCCGAGCTCCAGCTCGACACCGCCTCCGTGGTTTCGGCGCTGCTCCACGACGTTCCCGAGGACACGGTCGTCTCCCTGCAGGGGATCCGCGAGCTCTTCGGCGAGGAGGTGGGCGCGATCGTCGACGGGGTGACCAAGATCGGGCGGGTGCGCTTCCGCTCGAACACGGAGCGCCAGGTCGAGAACTACCGCAAGCTGCTGCTCTCGATGGCGCACGATGCGCGCGTCATCCTGATCAAGCTGGCGGACCGCCTTCACAACATGCGCACGCTGGAACACCTCCCCGCGGGCAAGCAGGGGCCGATCGCGCGCGAGACGCGGGAGATCTACGCGCCGCTCGCGCACCGCCTGGGGATGGCCGCGATCAAGTGGGAGCTGGAGGATCTGGCCTTCAAGTTCCTGGACCCGGAGGCGTACGCGAACCTGCGCAAGCTGGTGCGGCAGAGGCGCCGGGCGCGGGAGCGGCATGTCCTGGAGATGCAGCGGCCGCTCGCCGACGCGCTGGAAGGGGCGGGAGTCCCGGGCGAGGTCACCGGCCGTCCCAAGCACCTGTGGTCGATCCACCGCAAGATGATCACCCAGGACCGCAGCTACGACGAGATCTACGACCTCATGGCGCTGCGGGTGATCACCGACTCGGTGCAGCACTGCTACGCGGCGCTGGGGATCATCCACAGCCGCTGGACGCCGATCCAGGAGCGCTTCCACGACTACGTGGCGACGCCGAAGTCGAACATGTACCAGTCGATCCACACGACGGTGTACGGTCCGGGGGGGCGCAGGTACGAGGTCCAGATCCGCACCGAGGAGATGCACCGCACCGCCGAGTTCGGGATCGCCGCGCACTGGCGCTACAAGGCGGAGGGGAAGGAGAGTGGGGTCGACGACGCGCTCACCTGGTTCCGCCAGGTGCTCGAGTGGCAGAAGGACGCCAGCGAGCCGGAGGAGTTCATGGAGTTCCTCCGCATGGACCTCTTCCAGGGCGAGATCTTCGTCTTCACGCCCAGGGGGGACGTCAAGCAGCTTCCGGTCGGCGCCACGCCAATCGACTTCGCCTTCTCGGTCCACACAGAGGTGGGGCTGCACTGTGCGGGGGCGAAGGTGAACGGCCGCATCGCGCCGCTCTCGCGGGAGCTGACGAGCGGCGACTCGGTCGAGATCATCACCAACCCGCGCCAGTGGCCCAACCGGGACTGGCTGGGTTTCGTGAAGACCTCGCGGGCGCGCCAGAGGATCCGCCAATGGATCCGCCGCCAGGAGTTCGACACTGCGCTCAGGCTGGGTCAGGAACTCTTCGCGCGGGCGTTGCGCAAGGGGCGCCTCCCCAAACCCGACGACGACGAGGCGCAGCGGGTGGCGCGCAAGCTCGGGTACAGGAGCTTCGACCTGGCCCTGGCCGCGCTGGCGCGGGGCGACATCGGCCCGACGGCGGTCATCCGCGGCTTCTACCCCGACGAGGATCCGGCGCAGGTGGTGAAGCGGTCGCCCTCGGCGCTGGAACGCATCGCCGAGAAGATCCGCAAGTCGAACCGGGGCGTGACCATCCAGGGGATGGACAACCTGATGATCCGCTACTCGCAGTGCTGCGAACCCGTGCCGGGGGACAAGGTGATCGGGTACATCACGCGGGGCAGGGGGATCTCGATCCACCGCACCGACTGCACGAACGTCCTCAGCCTGAAGAAGGATCCGGAGCGCCGGGTCGAGATCGAGTGGAGGGCCGAGCGGGGGGACCGCTTCTTCGTCCACATCCACATGGAGGGCACCGACCGGCGCGGCCTGCTGGGCGACGTCGCCCGCACGATCAGCGAGACCGCCACCGACATCCAGCACGCCGACATGCGCGCCAGCGACGGCGGGATGACCGCGGCGTTCGTGATCGAGGTGCAGGACCTGAGCCACCTCAAGCGGGTCATGCAGGCGGTGCAGAAGGTCAAGGGCGTGCTCTCGGTGGTGAGACGCGAGAGCTTCCGGGAGAGCGACCTCCTGAAATGAAACGATGCGGTGATGCGGTGATGTCGCGATGTCGTGATGCGGGCGCGGCGTGCCGAGAGGTGGTGGCCGATGCCTGACTTCGAAATCCGCGCCCCCTTCGAGCCGCACGGCGACCAGCCCTCCGCCATCGGCGAGCTGGCGGCGGGGGTCCGTGGCGGCGCGCGCTTCCAGACGCTGCTGGGCGCCACCGGCACGGGCAAGACGCTCACGATGGCCCATGTCATCGCCCAGTCGAAGCGGCCCGCGCTCGTCATGTCGCACAACAAGACGCTCGCGGCCCAGCTCTACGGCGAACTCAAGTCCCTTCTGCCGGGCAACGCGGTCGAGTACTTCGTCTCCTACTACGACTACTACCAGCCCGAGGCCTACATCCCCGCCACCGACACCTACATCGAGAAGGACGCCTCGATCAACGAGGACATCGAGCGGCTGCGGCTGCGCGCCACCTCGTCGCTGATCGAGCGGCGGGACGTGGTGGTGGTCGCGTCGGTGTCGTGCATCTACGGCCTGGGGAATCCGGTCGACTACCGCGGCCTGATGCTGCACCTGAAGGTCGGCGAGGAGGTGCCGCGCCAGCAGATCCTGCGCGGCCTGGTCGACATCCTCTACAGGCGCAACGACATTGCCTTCGAGCGCGGCACCTTCCGCGTGCGCGGCGACACGGTCGAGGTATTCCCCGCCTACGAGGAGCAGGCGATCCGGATCGAGCTCTGGGGGGACGAGGTGGAGCGCATCACCCGCTTCGATCCGCTCACGGGGGAGACGATCGCGGTACTGGACCGGACCTCGATCTACCCTGCGTCGCACTACGTCACGCGCCGCCGCACGATCGAGGAGATGGCGCCGCTGATCCGGGAGGAGATGGTGGAGCAGGTGGTGAAGTTCCGCGAGGCGGGGCGGCTGCTGGAGGCGCAGCGGATCGAGACGCGCACCAACTTCGACCTCGAGATGATGCTCGAGATGGGAACCTGTCCGGGCATCGAGAATTACAGCCGCTACACCAGCGGGCGCCGTCCGGGCGAGCGGCCCGCCTGTCTGATGGACTACTTCCCGGAGGACTTCCTGATCATCGTCGACGAGTCCCATGTGACCATTCCCCAGATCCACGGGATGTACAAGGGGGACCGGTCGCGGAAGATCACGCTGATCGAGCACGGTTTTCGCCTGCCGTCCGCGGTCGACAACCGTCCGCTCACCTTCGACGAGTGGTACTCGCTGCTGAACCAGGCCCTCTTCGTGTCGGCCACACCGGGGGACTACGAGCTGGAGCTCTGCGGCGGCGTGGTGACCGAGCAGATCATCCGTCCCACGGGGCTCGTGGACCCGCCGATCGACGTGCGCCCGGTGCGCGGCCAGGTGGACGACCTCCTCGCCGAGATCCGCGAACGCGCCGCCCGCGACGAGCGCGTCCTGGTCACGACCCTCACCAAGCGCATGGCCGAGGACCTCGCCGAGTACTTTCAGTCGGTCGGCGTGCGGGTGCGTTACATGCACGCCGACATCGACACGATCGAGCGGATGGAGATTCTGCGGACGCTGCGACTTGGGCGGATCGACGTGCTGGTGGGGATCAACCTGCTGCGCGAGGGCCTCGACCTGCCGGAGGTGTCGCTGGTCGCAATCCTGGACGCCGACAAGGAGGGCTTCCTGCGCAACGCCCGCTCCCTGATCCAGACGGTCGGCCGCGCGGCCCGCAACGCCAACGGCAAGGCGATCCTCTACGCGGACACGATCACGGGATCGATGCGGGTGTGCATCGACGAGACGGAGCGGCGGCGGCGGGTGCAGCTCGCGCACAACGAGAAGCACGGCATCGTGCCGAAGACGATCCGCAAGAGCGTGGAGGAGATCGAGTTCGCGACGCGGGTGGCGGACGCGCGCGAGAAGCCGGTGGCCAGGGTGGCCGAACCCGGGCGCGGGTACGCGGACGAGATCGACTCGGAGGCGTACATGAAGATCATCGAGGAGGAGATGGCGAAGGCGGCCGAGGCGCTGGACTTCGAGCGGGCGGCGGCGTTGAGGGACCAGCTGTTCGACTTGAGGGCGGCGGGGTGAGGGGGGTGGGG
>VXOC01000237.1 GCA_009840215.1 Gemmatimonadota bacterium
TGAATCGGACATTCCTGTAGGTCTCGTGGGATGGGATATGTGTTTATGTCACCCCCCTCACCCTCGCGCTCGCCCTCGCCGCCTGCACCCCCGGCGACGACGCCCTCCCCACCGACGAATCCGAAGAGGCCATGACCGCCCGCGCCCGGGAGATCCACGACCGCGTCATCACCCTCGACACGCACATCGACATCAGCACCTCCAACTTCACCGCCGAGCGCAACTACACCATGGACCTGCCCACGCAGGCCACACTCCCCAAGATGGAGGCGGGCGGCCTCGACGTGGGCTGGTTCATCGTCTACACCTCCCAGGGTCTGCTCAACGACGAGGGCTACGCGACGGCTTACGAGAACGCCGTCGACAAGTTCGACGCGATCCACCGCATGGTCACAGAGTACGCGCCGGACCGCATCGAACTGGCGCTCACCTCCGACGATGTGCGCCGGATCGCCGCCTCGGGCAAACTGGTGGCGATGATCGGCGTTGAGAACGCCTACCCGCTCGGAACCGACATCGGGCGCGTCGAGGAGTTCTTCGACCGCGGCGCCCGCTACATTTCGCTCGCGCACACCGGCCCCAGCCAGCTCTCCGACGCCCACTCCGGCGAGGCGACCGGCGAATGGCTCCACAACGGCCTGAGCGAGATGGGCCGCGAGGCGGTCGCCGAGATGAACCGGCTCGGCATCATGATCGACATCTCCCACCCGTCGAAAGCGTCGATCATGCAGACGCTCGAGCTCACGCGGGCGCCGGTCATGGCGTCGCATTCGTCGGCGCGCGCGCTCAGCGACGTGAGCCGCAACCTGGACGACGAGACGCTCCACGCGATCGCCGAGAACGGCGGCGTCGTGCAGGCGGTGGCGCTGGGCAGCTTCGTCAGCACCGACAAGGCCTCGGCGCGGCGCGCCGTGCTGGACGAGGTCGAGGCGGAGGTCGCGGCCGAGATGGACTTCGAGATCCTCGGGCGCGGCGGGGTCTTCCGGCTCCCGGAGGAGGAGCGCGACGCCTACCGCGAGACGATGGCCGAGGTGCGGCGGGTGGCGGCGGAGCGGGCGGAGGAGAGGGGCGTCCCGGGCCGTGTCAACGTCGCCGATTTCGTCGACCACATCGACTACATGGTCAACCTGATCGGCCTCGAACACGTCGGCATCAGCTCCGATTTCGACGGGGGCGGCGGGGTGGAGGGCTGGGACGACGCGTCCGAGACCTTCAACGTGACGCTCGAACTCGTGCGCCGCGGCTACACCGAGGAAGAGATCGCCATGCTCTGGAGCGGCAACCTGCTGCGCGTCCTCGACGAGGTCCAGGCTGTGGCGGAAATGATTCAGGCAGAGGAAGGATAGGATGATGAAAAGCAGCAACCCGGCAACCCGATTCGCGCGACTGGGACTCGGCCTCGCGGTGCTGGCCGCCGTACTGGCCTGGATCGCATCACCCGGCGACGCGCCGGCCAGCAAGGACGACGTTGTGGCGGCCGTGGCAGGCCCCGGCGACATCGCCGCCCGCGCGGCCACCTTCCTCACCCTCCTGGACGCCGACGCCCGCGCCCGCGCCACCTATGACCTCGCCCACGAGGAGCGCGTCAACTGGGCCTTCACCCCCGTATCCCGCAACGGCCTCCCCCTCAAGGACATGACCACCGAGCAGCGCGCCGCCGCCCACGCCCTCCTCCAGACGACGATGAGCAGCCAGGGCTACCACAAGGCCAACGCGATCATCGAGCTGGAACGGATCCTCGGCATCCTCGAGGGGCGTCCCCAGCGCCGCGACCCCGAGGACTACTACGTCACCATCTTCGGCAACCCCGGCGCGGACGGGCCCTGGGCGTGGCGCTTCGAGGGCCACCACCTGTCGCTCAACTTCTCGTCGCTCACCAACGAGCTCACCGTGACCGGGCCCGCCTTCCTGGGGGCCAACCCGGCGACCGTCCCGTCCGGCGAGAAGGCCGGCTGGCGCCCGCTCGGCCGCGAGGAGGACCTGGCGCGCGCGCTCCTCTTCATGCTCAACCCCGAGCAGCGCGAGATGGCGGTGATCGCCGACCGGGCGCCCCGCGACATCATCACCGGCAACGACCGCGAGGCGCGGCTCGACGGTTTCGAGGGGATCCCGGCGTCAAGGCTCACGGACGAGCAGCGCGACCAGCTCTACCGCGTGATCGCGGAGTATGTGGGCAACATGGAGGTCGAGGCTGCGGCCGGGTGGCTGTTGCGCATCCGGAACGAGATTTCACCGGATGACCTCTACTTCGCGTGGGCCGGCTCACCCGAACCCGGCGAGGGCCACTACTACCGGGTCCACGCGCCCCCGTTCCTCATCGAGTACGACAACACGCAGGGAAACGCGAATCATGTGCACTCGGTGTGGCGCGACCTGGAGAACGACTTCGGCGGGGACGCGCTGAGGAGGCACTACGAGGGGGGGCATGGGCATGATTGAGTTGACCGTGGCCGAAAATGTAATTACGGTAATTACATCCCTGTGATCGACAATATGTAAACTACGATTCACATAATGTAAAGCACGGTTGTCAATTCTCACTCAAATTCCGCAGAGGGTTTATCCATGTCCAGAACCAGCAGCGAGATTGGTGTCAAGCTTATCGCGATCGGTAATTCCAAGGGCATCCGAATCCCGAAGGTGCTGCGGGAAAAGTACGGCTGGCGGGAATCGATCATCGCCGTAGAGACGAAGGACGGCATTCTCCTCCGCCGCGAGCACGGTGACAAGCTCTCCTGGAAGGACACCTATCGAGCGATGGCCGCCGCGGACGAGGACTGGAGTGATCTCGAGGTCGTGGTAGCCGACGGCCTCGACTGATGGAGGATTTCCCGCGCCGGTACGACATCCACTTCGCCGACCTCAATCCCACGGTTGGCGCCGAGATTCGCAAGGTTCGGCCAGTGGTCGTCGTCAGTCGGAACGACATGAACCGGTACCTGGGCACGGTTGTCGTCTGTCCCCTGACGACGAGCCTTCATCCCGGGTGGCGAAGCCGCATTCAGGTGCAGTGCGCGGGTCGGCACGCGGAAATCGCGGTTGACCAGATCCGAACCATCAGCAAGAAGCGGCTCAAGGAAGGGGTCGACCGGCTGTCCCCCTCCCGCCCCCGCTCCCGCACGAAGTCATCCGCCCCCTCCGGCAACAGCAGGTCGTCGGAGATCGCCGCAATCTCCTCCGCGTCTCTCCACGCCTGCTCGAGCAGCCACAGCTCGCCTTCCAGCGCGCGGCGCTCCTGCTCCTCGTGGAGGGCCATCTCAAGGGCCAGACGGGTGGGCTCGGGCATATTCCCGATAAAACCGGGCCGTCCCACGCCATCCTTGAAATCGTTCGCGACCGCGAGATCCGCGATCAGTCCCTCCGCACTGCCCGTGGCCTCGATCCGGCCCACCGCGTCCTGCACGGTAGCCTCGGTTCCGCCGGAGGCGTTCGCCACCGCGAGCATCGTCGCCGCCGCGCGCGTGGCCGCGTCGCCCTCGATCCGAAACCTCTCCGTGCCCTTCCGAAGGGAATAGAGCTCCACCTCGATTCGGAAGCCCATGCCGTCACCGTCCGCGGGACGCAGTCGGCCCGGCACCTTGCCCAGGTGACGCTTGAGCACCAGCACGCGACCATCCTCCAGCCGCACCCTGACGCGCCGCCAGTTCGCCCCTCCCATGAGGTAGATTTGCATGGCCTGGAAGGGGAGCAACACGGTCGAGATCGCTGCGCCTGCAACCAGCCCGCCGACGGCCAGCCCGGTGGCGGCAGCGACCACGACGCCGCCGTACACGGCCACCTTCCGCCGCCGCCTTCCGAACTGGTCCCCGTAGCGCCACGCGGCGAACTCGGGCCGGAGCGGCTCGCCGATGCGAACCAGCGTGAGGCCCTCCGGGTGCCTGGCCAACCCGATGTTCTCGGTCGAGACGCGTACCCGCGTGTCCCGGAAGATCCGCTCGCAATCCTCCACCGCTTCCCAGCGCTCCTCCAGCGGCGTGAGATTCCACCGCTCACACTTGCGGCAGACGACCCACAGGCGCCCGCGCGCGGCATCGAAGGCGAGGCGGCGTCCGACGGGGAAGGACTCGATGACCTCGTTCGAGCCGAGGGGTTTCTTGCAGAATAGGCAGGTGGTGTACACAGCTCAACTGTAACGTGTACGTTACAAAATGGAAACTGGCGATTACATTTCGCCGGCTGCTATTGATCCGGGTTACCGTCCCATCCAGACATGCGGCTGTCCCTTGTTTTGCCGCGGCGTCGCGTCACCTCAGCGACACGTGCAGGTGGTCCGCCGTTCCCACATGCCGCAGCGTGTGAAACCCCATCGCCCTGAACGCAATCTCCACCGCGCGGTTCCGCCGGTCGGAACGGCCGATCGTGCGGAGATCCAGGGCGTGCACGAAACCGCTCTCCTGCTCGAAGTGGAGCGATGACTCGTTCGGCGGCAGTCCCAGGCGGCGGTAGAAGTCGGGGGTGCGGCCCGCGTCGGTGATCATGGCGTCGGAATCGACCAGGATGAGCGCGCTCGCGCCGAGGCGCAGCAGCGGGTGCAGGGCGGTGTATTCGGCCTTCACCTCGGGGGATTTGACGTTGCCGACCGCGACGAACATCACCGAGTAGACCACGTACGCGCCGGCGAGCAGCATCGCGGCCCGGGTCATCAGCTTCGTCAGCCCCTTTCCCGCGCCGATCCGGCGGCTGGCCACAAAAGCGTAGAGGGCCAGCAGGAGCGTGGTGGCGGTGGCCGAGAGGGCGAGGGCGAGCCACGGCTGGAGTTCCCACTGCTGGTACGCGAAGACGCCGCCCCGTATGAGGAGGAGGAAGGGCAGGACCGCGAGGATCACGGCCAGAAGCGCCCATTTCACGACCCGTAACGGGAACCGGAGCAGGCGGCGGCCGCCCTTCGAACCGTCCGCCGAGGGCGCCTCGGGCTTGCGCGACAATGGCGCGGCGAGCTCACCGTAGTCGATCTTCGAGATGCTCATGCCGGGTCCCTACGGGACTTCTCCCCGTCCTGATTCATCCCATGCTCCCTGATGAAGTCCTCCGCGCCCTCCGGCATGAGGAGGTTGTCCGCGATCTCCGCGATCTCCTCGGCCTCCTTCCAGGCCTGTTCGAGCCGCCAGAGCTCTCCTTCCAGCGCGCGGCGCTCCTGCTCCTCGTGGAGGGCCATCTCGAGGGCCAGCTTGGTGGGCTTCGGCACCTTGCTGATGGGGGCGCCCTCGCTCGCCTGAAAGCGGTCACTGCTCCCGATCTCCGCAAGGAAACGCTCCGGATGTCCGGCGGTCTCAATCCGTTCCACCGCCTGCCTCACAGTCTGCCGGTTCCCGCCCATGGAGTTGATGTGGGGCATGATCGCTCCCGCGAAGCGGCGGGCTTCGGCACCGTCATACCAGGCCAGCGCTGTCCCGCCCTTGCGGATCTGAATCTTGAAGTCGGACTCGTCGTCGGAGGGAAGCAGCCGCGTGTTCAGCAGGTCCGGCCGCTTCAGCTTGATCACCCCGCCACCATCGGGGCGCAGCTTGACGCGCGTTCGCGCGTTCACCCACAGGTTTACCAGATTGCCACTCTGGCCCAGCATCGCGCCGCTGATGACCCCCGCGGCAAACGCTCCGGTCGCGATTCCTCCGATCACCACCACCGCGCCGGTTCCGTATATGATCTGCCTGCGCCGCCGCCGCCCGAACTGGTCCCCGTACCGCCACGCCGCGAACTCCGGACGCAGCGGCTCGCCGATCCGCACCAGCGTGAGCCCCTCGGGGTGCCGGGCCAGCCCGATGTTCTCCGTGGAAACCCGGACCTTCGTCCCCCGAAAGATGCGCTCGCAGTCCTCGACCGCCTCCCAGCGTTCCTCGAGAGGGGACAGGTTCCAGCGCTCGCACTTCCGGCAGACCACCCAGAGCCGGCCGCGCGACGCGTCGAAGGCGAGGCGCCGGCCCACCGGGAACGTCTCGATGACCTCGTTCGAGCCCAGGGGCTTTTGGCAAAACATGCACGATCGGTACAAGCCGACCTCCTATCGGGCGGGCGCCCTCACCCTCCCACCTGCCCCAGCAGCCACGCACACCCCAGCGCCCCGTAGATCCCCAGGATGTACCCCGCGACCGCCATGAGCAGCCCGACCGGCGCCATCGATCGGTGGTACACCCCCGCGACGACCGGCGCCGAGACCGCCCCGCCGATGTTGGCCATGCTACCCGTCGCGACGAAGAAGAGGGGCGCGCGCACGAGCCGGGCGGCGAGAAGCAGCACGCCGACGTGGATTGCGATCCAGACCGCCCCGGCAAGCAGGTACATCGGCGTGTCCAGCACCGCCTTCAGGTCCGCCTTCGCACCGATTCCCGCCAGGAGCAGGTAGAGGGCCGTGTAGCCCAGGTCCGAGGCGCCCGACGTCTCCAGCTGGCGCACCGGCGTGAAGGACAGGATCAGGCCCCCGGTCACGACGATCAGGACCGCCCACGTCGTGCTGCTGATGATTGTGGGGTCGCCCCACGAGGGGAATTTGCCTCCCGCCCAGGCGGCCAGCACCGCGCACGCCATCCCCAGCCCGATCATGATGACCGCCGTGCGTATTGTCAGGGGGCGCCGCTCGCGGTTGAGCACTTCCAGACGGCGGTTGGTCTCCTCGACCGCCGCCGTGCGCGCCCGGGTGCGCCTGTCGTAGCGCTGCTGCAGCCCCGCCAGCGCGATCAGCACCCCCATCCACCCGTACCCCACCACCGTGTCGACCACGATCACCGGCCCCATCGCGTCCGCCGAAGTCCCCACGCTCTCGGCGATCGCCACCATGTTGGCCGTCCCGCCGATCCAGCTCCCGGACAGCGCGGCGAACCCGGTCCATGCATCGGCCGGCAGCCATTCCTGGAAGATCAGCAGCGAAATCGGCCCCCCGATGACGATCCCGGCAGTGCCCGCCGCGACCATGAAGAGCGCCATCCAGCCCAGCTTGAGGATGCTCCGCAGGTCCACCGAGACCATGAGCAGCAGGAGCGCGAAGAGCAGCAGGTAGGGGACCGTCCATTCGTAGAGCGGCGACGCCTTGGGCGTGATCCCGGCAGTCGTCGTCAGCATGGGTACGAAGTAGACGAAGATGACCGGCGGAACCACCTCGAAGAAGCCGCGCAGCCTGGGCAGCCCGGACAGCCAGAAGACCAGGGCCACGATGCCGGCCAGGAAGGCGAAGACCGCCATGGGATCGTTGAGGAGTGCGGTCGCTTGCGGTTCCATGGAGGCCCTCGATGCGGTGGGTGGCTGGCTGGATTACGAAGTTACGTCACGCCCCACTTCCTCGCACTTGGCCATCGATCACCACCTGATCCCCGCCTTCACATAATAGAACCCCCCACTCGCCCCGAACGGCGTGCCCGGACTGTACCGGTTCCCCGCTCTGGTCGCTTCGGGGTTCTCCTCCGGGTACCGGTTGAGTGCGTTCTGGGCCCCGATTGTCAGCATCGCCGACTCCGTCACCGCGTAGTGGGCCTCCAGGTCCACGAGGTACTCGCCGGGGTAGGACCGGTCGTCGCGCGAATCGAACCACCCGGCGTAGTAGCTCAGCCGGCCGAGCACCGACACGCCCCCCCACCCC
>VXOC01000067.1 GCA_009840215.1 Gemmatimonadota bacterium
CGCCCACCCCGACCCCAACGCCTGGTCCGTCGTCGTGCGCGTCACATACGGCGACTTCTCGGCCCTGCTGACCGGCGACGCCGACGCCGCCATCGAGGACCGCCTCCTCGACCAGGGCCGCATCACCGCCCTCAAGGTGGGCCATCACGGCAGCCGCACCTCGACCTCGGAGGCCTTCGTGCGGGCCACCTCGCCCGCCTACGCTCTCATCTCGGTCGGCGCCCGCAACCGCTACGGCCACCCCGACCCGACCGTGCTGGCCCGACTGGAGCGCGCCGGCACGCGCATCTACCGCACCGACCTGGATGGCACGGTCACCCTCACCGCCCGCAAGGACGGATCGGTGACGGTGAAAGGGTCGCGGCGGTAGGGGCCGACGTTACTTCCGCGGCGTCACCGTGATGTCGAGCCCCTGCAGCAGCAGGTCCATTTTGGCCTCGATCGCCGCCAGCCTGGCCTCTACGACTCCGAATCGCTCGCTGGCGGCGATCTCATGCTCCGTCAACACCGCTTGCACGGTGCCGATCCGGCTGCTCACCACCCACGCACCCGTCACGATGGCCACCAGAATCGTCACCAGCGCCGGATCCTTCCACCACTTCGGATTCCCGCCCATGCATCCTCCTCCTCGCTGAGCCGTTCGATCTCCCCTTCGGAACGCCACAACCATAATAGCGCCTCTCACCGTCCTGTCATCCCCGGCCCCGCCACTCTTGCCCCTCACCACTCCCGCGGCGATCTTCCCCCCCATGCGAAGCAAGGTCGTCACCATCGATCGGCACATCATCGACCAGGAGCGCATGCACCCCGACGCCTCGGGCCGCTTCTCGGCGCTCCTCTACGACATCGCGCTCGCCGCGAAGATCATCTCGCGCGAGGTGAACATGGCCGGCCTCATCGACGTCCTGGGCGCCACCGGCGACACCAACGTGCAGGGCGAACGGGTCCAGAAGCTCGACGCCTTCGCCCAGGAGGTGATGGTCAAGGCGATGGACCACGCCGGGCACCTCTGCTGCATGGTCTCGGAGGAGACGGACGACATCATCCCCATCCCCGAGCGATTCGAGCTCGGCAACTACGTCCTCCTCTTCGATCCCCTCGACGGCTCGTCGAACATCAACGTCAACGTGTCGATCGGCACGATCTTCTCGATCCACCATCGCACCTCGCCCCGCGGCGTGCCCGGCACCCTGTCCGACTGCCTGCAGGCCGGCTACCGCCAGCTGGCCGCCGGGTACGTCATCTACGGGTCGTCCACCATGCTGGTCTACACGACCGGGGTCGAGGGAGGGGTGCACGGCTTCACCCTGGACCCGTCGATCGGCGAATTCCTCCTCAGCCACCCGCGCATCCGCATCCCCGACCCGCCCGCCAGGATCTACTCGGTCAACGAGGCGTACTACGCGCGCTGGTCGCGGGGGCAGCAGCGGCTGGTCGACCACTTCCGCGGCGAGAACGGCGAGGGCGAGGGCGGCTACAAGTCCCGCTACATCGGTTCCATGGTCTCGGACGTGCACCGCACGCTGCTGCAGGGCGGGCTCTTCATGTACCCGCGCGACACGAAGTCGCCCGGCGGCAAGCTGCGCATGCTCTACGAGGCGGCGCCGCTGGGGCTGGTCTGCGTGGCGGCGGGCGGAAGGGCGTCGGACGGCAGGCGCGACATTCTGGACATCGTTCCGGAGGGACTTCACGACCGGACGCCCCTCTACCTGGGATCGGCCGGCCTGGTCGACCTGGCCGAGCGGTACCTGGCGTCCGGGGAACGCGGGGGAGGAGTGCGGCCGCGGCGCCAGACTGCCCCGTTTTCACATACAGTGGCCGGAAAGGGGGTTTGAAAACTGACCGGCGGACGGATTTCCGCGCTGCGAACAGTGGGTCGCCACAAACTATCCTGTTGTAATTGCTGGACTTAGCGCGAATCCAGAGTCTGGCACCAGTCTTGCAACAAGACTCCCTGTCGGACGCAGTAGATCATTGACAACCCCTGATCAACGTCAAGCGGGGTGACCGCGGGAGTGGTCCTCCACCGACGATAACCGATAGATTCGGTTCGCCCGGATCCCCCGGCATGAGGCCGGCGGGAAGGCCCGAGGCGAAAAAATCCTTCCTTCCAATAAAGGAACGGCATAGTGATGAGCAGACTCAAGCTATTGGCGGCAGCCATGTTGCTTGCGCTCCCGATCATCAGCGCGTGCGGCGAGGACGTTCCGCCGCCGCCGCCGACCGGCTCGATTGACGGGCTGGTATCGATCGAGGGCCAGGGACAAGACGGAATCTCCGTCACCCTCAGCAACGGCGCGACCGTCACCACGGCGAACGGAGGCATGTTCCGGTTCGACGGCGTCGAAGCCGGAGCATACACGGTCACCATCAGCAACTACCCGGACGACGCGAGCTTCAACCAGACGTCGGCCGCGGCGACGATCGCCACCGATGGCGAGAACGTCACCGTCAACTTCCCGGGAACCTGGATCCGCACCTCCGCCATCATGGGGACGGTGACGGTCGAGAACGAGGGCCTCGGCGGCGTAACCGTCAAGCTCTCGGGCATGAGTGATTCCGAGACGATCACGGACGGCAACGGCCAGTTTGCATTCAGCGGCCTGCGCGCGGGTAACTATACCGTGCAGATCTCGGGGTTCGACGACGAGGACGTCGCCTTCGGCAGCACTTCATCGGCCGCGATGGTGAGTGTGGGTGAGTCCAAGGTCGTCACCTTCGAGGGGACGTATCTGCGGGCTTCCGCCATCACCGGCCAGGTCACCGTCGAGGACAATCCCCTCGAGGGCGTGATGGTCAGCCTGCAGGGCAAGGGCGAGGACCGGACCGCGACGACGAACGGTGCGGGCCAGTTCACCTTCAGTGAGCTGCGCCGGGGCGACTACTCGGTCGGGATCACCAACCCCGACGCGGACGAGTACAGCTTCGAGGTGACGTCGAAGACCGTCACGATCGCACACGGCGAGACCGGCACCGCTTCCTTCGACGGAGTCCTGCTCCGGACCGCGACAATCATCGGTACGGTAACGGTCGAGAACGTCGGCGGCATTGGCGGCGTCACGGTGACGATCCAGGGCGGCGAGCAGGGCCAGGAACATATCGAGACGACCAACGACGCCGGACAGTTCTCCTTCACGCAGCTGTACGCGGGCGACTACTCGGTCGGGATCTCCGGCTTCGACGACGACCTGTACGGCTTCGACGTCACCACCGCGACGATCACGGTCGAGCGCAAGACGACGGCCACCGTGGAGCCCTTCGAGGGCATCGAGCTCCGTACGGCGGGGATCGAGGGTACGATCACGGTCGACGGCGGCCATCCGCTTCCGGGCGTGACGGTCACGGTGACCGGCGGCCCGAGGGACGAAGAGCACACACGGGTGACCGACGACGTCGGCTACTACCTGGTCGAAGAGCTGCACGCGGGTGTGTACACGGTCGCGATCTCGGACTTCGACGAGAACGAATACGAGTTCGAAGCGACCACGCGGACGATCGATGTCGGCCTCCGCACGACGGCGAACGTTGCGTTCCAGGGCGACCTGCTTCGCACGGCCGGGATCAGCGGCCGGGTGAGCGTGGAAGGCATGGGCCTGGACGGCATCACGGTGACGCTCTCGGGCGACGCCGACGACGAAATGATGACCGCCGACGGCGGACAGTACGCCTTCGCCGGCCTGGCTGCGGGCGACTACAACGTCGCGATCGAGGGCTGGGACGACGTGGCGTACAGCTTCGACATGACCAGCGCCGATCTGATGGTGATGCAGGACTCCTCGGAGATCCAGAACTTCGAGGGCATGCACACGCGGACCGCTTCGGTCTCCGGCATGCTCTTCCTGGACGAGGTCAACGCCGACGGCATGCTCGGCGAAGGCGAGCCGACACTTGCGATGACGGCCGAGATGATGGCGGCGCTGGCGGCGGCAGGCATCCCCGGCGTCCCGCTTCTGCTGCAGGGCCCTGGCGTGAACGACGTGCAGTTCGGCGCCGTCATGCCGGATGGCTCCTACGCCTTCGAGGGCCTGACCGCAGGTTCGTACCGTGTGCTCATCAACATGACCGACGAACTGGCCGCCGCGATCAGCCTCTTCGGCTTCCGCTTCTCCGGTGAGCTCACCGGACAGGTGGTCAACGTGGCGGCCGGGATGGCTGCCAGTGTCAACTTCCCCTTCCGGATCACCACGCAGACGATCGTGGCCGGGGCGGTGCTCGGGTACGCGGACTCCGTGGCGCACGGCCTCCCGATGGTCGGCGTGTCGCTCGAGCTGTACCCCAACGCCGACGACGCCGACAACGGCACGAACCCGCTCGGCATGGCGACGACCGACACGCTCGGCATGGCGGTGTTCCACTTCCCGCGTGCCATGGACACGGGCCCGGGCGGACAGGGCACCGACCACCTGGTCTTCATCAAGTACGCGGGCGCGGCGATTCCCGGTATCGTTGCCTCCGATAACGAGCACATCGAGGTCTCGTACGCGTCGACCGCCCGGGTCAGCCAGGCTCCGACGGCGGTGCGGGTGCTCAACACCATCGCCAACTTCCAGTGGTGGGTGAAGAGCGACGCCGAAGCCAAGGACGGCAACGAGTTCCTCGAAGACTGGACGGCGACCAACGGTGTGGCGACCGACGAGGATGGTCTGGCCACCCTCACGGCGCCGGTCGCCGTGGACGACCTGCCGATGACCTTCGAGGTTGCAATCGACGACGAGGCCTCCCAGCCCGACAGCGGTGAGCGCTGGACTCAGTCGGACATGCTCACGCATACCCACACGGGTCTCGAGCATCCGGCGCTGAACACGCATATGGTCAACGACCTCGGCGCCCTCTACGTGACGTGGACGACTCAGTCGCTCACGCTCGGCGTGTACCGCGAGATCGATGACGAGGAGGGCTTCACCGACTACCGGGGTCCAGGCGGCGACGCGCCTGCCGGCGACCACCGGCCCCACTCCGAGGTGGGCGCAGACATGGTCGTCGAACTCCTGACCAGGGACGAGCGCGACCGGCTCCGGTTGTACGACGAGTGGGACGACGACTGTGACGACGACGGCGAGAAGGAAATGCCCACCGACCCGGTGGACGCCGAACTCAACCTCGCCGGCGGCATGGTCACCTTCGGTTGTCTGCCCGCGGACGAGGAGTTCACCGTTCGCTTCAAGCCCGGCGACGACCGCGAGCAGCTCGACTACGGCTACGATGAGATCGAGACCTTCGGCGACGACCTCGACTTCGGCATGACCGTGGGCGCCTTCGGTGCCATGAGCGGGGCCGGCCCCGAGGTGCGGATGTGCTCGGCTTCGGCAGTCGACACCAGCGACGACTGGTGCGCAACCTTCGCGTACCAGTGGAACACCGGCATGGTGTACGGCACCGTGGGCGAGGAGAGCGGCCACGAGGTTGTCGTCGAGCCCGAGACCGGACAGGGCGCGATCGGGGACGAAGACGAGACCAACGCCGATGGAGAATACAGCATCGGCGGCCTTCAGGACGGCGTGTACACCGCGACCGCCACTTCCGGAGACGCCGACTTCCAGCTCACCACCCCTGCCGAAGTAGATGGCATCGTGCTCTTCCACAACGAGGCGTGCTGGGCCGCCACCAATCCGGACCCGGCGACCGGCGACGACCCGCCGGTTGCCTGCGCGGGCGTCAGGGAGGAGGAGATGGAAACGGGCACGAATGATGACGGCGAAACGACGTACACCTACCGCAATGCGCAGATGGTGGAGTGGGAAACCGACCGGCTGAACATGGCCATCAGGGGTTACGTCGCCAACGACGGCCAGGACGGCGAGGACATGGATGGCCTGCTGCGGGGCGACGAGGCGAAGGCGGGCGTCACGGTGACGCTCCTGAATTCGGCGGGAACAGTGAGCCTGGCGACTACAGAGACGACGGCCGACGGATTCTACGAGTTCGATGAGCTGGAAGCGGGCAGCTACACCGTCAGCGCGAGCAGCGGTTCCAACTATCGGGCAATCCATGCGATCAACCGGCACCCGAGGACCAGAGCCTGGCGCTATGTGACCAGCAAGACCGCAACGGCCGAGGACTACACGCTGAGCCCGGCCGAGGCAGACTTGGCCAAGCCCTACTGGATGCGTGCGTTCCTGAGCACCGGCAGGACCATGGGGAACGACGAAGTGACGTACCGCCCGCCGGACTGGGAGGCGGGCGACCCAGAGGACACGTACTACAACTTCGCCCTGGTCTACACCGACGGCGAGCTCACGGGCTCGGTGAATAACTTGAGCGGATCCAACGGGAGCATCGACATCGTCCTCGAGACCCCGAGCCCGCTGGACACCGACAGGAAGACCGACACCAACACCGGCGGCAACTTCGAGTTCTCCGACCTCATTGAGGCTATCGGCTACACGGCCACGATCGAGGACGTGGGCTTCGCCCAGCCGTGTGTGGATGAAGACGGAGATCCGGACGACGACGCGAGGCAGGACGACCCCGACAACCCTGGCAACGAGATCTGCATTCCAGCCCCTGACTCGCTGACTGCCGACATCGAAGGCGAGAACGACCACGAGGGCATGGGCACCCTCCACGTCTACAGCACGACCGCTTCGGCGAACGACTCGCTGAGCAACGGCGTGAGAGTGAGGTTCCGGCAGCAGGGCACCACCACCGATGGCACCTACAACGACACGACGAGCGCCCTCGCTTTCACGGACGATGCCCGTAACGCTGAGACCGAAACCACGGAAAACACCAGCAACCTGGGCACCATCAGCTGGCAGTCGGAGAGCGTCACGTTCTGGTTCGGTACGGCAGCCGCCCCGTTGATCCCCACGGGTGCATCGGTGAAGCTCATGGTCGGCACCGAGACCTGCTCGGGCTACACCTGCAATCTGGAGGCCAACGAGACCGGCGACGCTGCAATCGGCACACCGATGGAGAACACCATCACCGTGACGGTCACGGCTGAGAACGGCTACGACGACCATGCGTACAGCCTGTTGGTTACGCGCGCCGACCCGGTGGGCAACGCGCTCGCGAACACGAACATCCAACTCGATTCGGCTGGTACTGCTGGTCGTACGGCAGAGAACGCCGGCACCGACGTATTCACCTTCACGACCTATGACGAGGCGACCTCGGCCAACCTGATCTTCGGGCTGACCGTCCTCGGTGTGGTAGATGACAACGCCTACTGCGCACAGCGAGTGAGCGTCAAGGCAACCGGCGGCAACGCAATCCAGCCCATGGACGACGATGACGACGATGTCTGTCCGTCCACGCGCTACAACCTGGCAGCGTCGGCATCCCCCGGAGCGTCGTACGATGTCACGGTGATGTCGGAAGACGGTGAGCCCAAGGTCTACAACCTCCGCGTGATCGTGGGCCCTGAGGACACCAACTAACCCCAACCCTCCCGCATCCCAGCGAGAGGCCCCTGGGTACGCCCCCCCCCCCAGCGCCGGGGGGGGGGGGGGGCCCCACGACGGCCCAACAAAACCAGCGCGCCCCGGGGGGGGTGAGCAGCACGGCGGG
>VXOC01000013.1 GCA_009840215.1 Gemmatimonadota bacterium
GGGATGGACGGCGGAAGCTATCGATTCTGTCCTGGCGGGCGGGGGATTTCAAGGGGCGCGGGCAGTTGGCACCGTCATCTCAACATTACAAAATGTCAACTACAGTTGACCTTCCATCCGTGGAACCGTGCGGTCCCGAACAGCGTATCTTCAAAGATAAGCCGGTGACCCCCTCGACCACGCCGACGACTCCATGTCCCCCACCCCCACCCTCTCCCGCGATCCCACCTTCCTCGCCTTCCTGCCCGTCCTCTGCGCGGTGTGGGCCGACGGCCTCATGGAGGACGACGAACTCGACGCGGTCAACCGCGCGCTCGACGGCGCGGCGTGGATGACCTCCGAGGGCCGCACCCGGGTGCGCGAATGGCTGGATCCCTGCAATCCCCCGTCGCCCGTGGTCTTCGGCGCGGCCACCGCGGCCGTCCGCGCGGCCACCCGAAACGGCACGCTCACGCTGACCAGGGCCGGTATCGCGGTGGTCGAGGCGGATCCGGTGCGGGCCGGGCGCGACGCCGTCGCGTGGCGTGACGAGGCCATCGCGACGCTGGGCCGGGTGGAGCTGGAGCTGGGCGTCGCGGGCGCGGAGGCGCTCCGGGACATCACCGGCGCGGGGCACGAAGCAGTGGTGGCGGGGCCGCGCGCGCGGGGGCTGGCCGAAGAGGTCGCACCCCTCATCCACGGGGACCACCCCGACCTCAGGACCCGTACCCGGGCTGCGCTCGCCCGCCCCGAACTGCGCATTCCGGACGAGACTCCGCGCAGCGAGTACCGGGAGCGCACGCTCGCCGCGGTGCAGGCGCTGGCCGATGCGGGGCTGGGCGCGGTGGCCTACCCGCTCGAGTACGGCGGAGAGGGCGACCCGTGTGGGGCGGTGGCCGTCTTCGAGGAACTCGCGCTGGGTGACCTGAGCGTGCTGGTCAAGTACGGCGTGCAGTTCGGGCTCTTCGGAGGCAGCATCGCGCAGCTCGGGACCGAGAAGCACCACCGCCGCTACCTGTCCCGGATCGCAGAGTTGGACCTGCCCGGCTGCTATGCCATGACCGAGACCGGTCACGGCTCCAACGTGCGCGACCTCCGCACGACCGCCACCTACGACCCGGCCACCGCCGGGTTCGTGATCGACACTCCGGACGAAGACGCCCGCAAGGACTACATCGGCAACGCCGCCCTGCACGGCCGCATGGCCACCGTCTTCGCACGGCTGCGCGTGCCGTGCGGCGGCGAGGATTCCATGCCGGGACCGCATCACCACCCGGATGTCCCCGCACCCCCTCAACTCGACGACCACGGCGTCCACGCCTTCCTGGTCCCCATCCGGGACGAACGCGGCACGGTTCTCCCCGGCGTGCACATCGAGGACTGCGGGGCGAAGGAAGGGCTGAACGGGGTCGACAACGGGCGCATCCGGTTCGATGGCGTGCGAGTTCCCCGCGACGCGCTCCTGGACCGCTTCGCACAAGTCACCCCCGCAGGCGAGTACCACAGCCCCATCCCCAGCCCGGGCCGCCGCTTCTTCACCATGCTGGGCACGCTGATCGCGGGCCGGATCAGCATCGCGGCGGCATCCCAGTCCGTAGCGAAGAAGGCCCTCGTGGTCGCGGTACGTTACACCTCCGAGCGTCGCCAGTTCGGTCCCGCGGCCGGGCCCGAAGTCCCCGTTCTGGACTACCTGGCCCTGCAGCGGGAACTCCTCCCGCGCGTAGCCCGCACCTATGCGATGGCATTCGCCGTGCGCGAGCTGATCCGCCGTTACGCCGACCCGGAACCGGATCGCCGCGAACTGGAGGTCCGGGCGGCCGCGCTGAAGGCAGCCGCGTCGCGCCACGCGCTCGACACGCTCCAGGCCTGCCGCGAGGCGTGCGGAGGACAGGGCTACCTTTCCGAGAACCACTTCGCGCGTCTCAAGGCCGACACCGACGTCTTCGCGACCTTCGAGGGGGCCAACCCCGTTCTGCTGCAGCTCGCCGCCAAGGGTCTCCTCTCCCGCTACCGCCGCGAGATGGGCGACCTGTCGATGTGGGGCATGGCCCGCTACCTGGCCGAGCTGGCCGGTACCCGCCTGGCCGACATGAACCCGGTCGTGACCCGCAGGACCGACCCCGACCACCTGGCCGACCCCGACTTTCAGCACTCCGCCATGCTGTACCGCGAGGAGCGGCTGCTGCGCTCGGCGGCCCGGCGTCTGAAGGCCCGCCTGGACCAGGGCATGGACAGCTTCGACGCGGTGAACGACTGTCAGGACCACCTGATCACCCTGGCGCGCGCGCATGTGGACCGGATCGTGCTGGAGGCCGCCCACGATGCTCTCGGCGCCATGCAGGAGGGCGAAGCGAAGGCGCTGGTAGCCCGGGTGGTGACGCTGCATGGCCTGGCCACACTGGAGAACCGGCGTGCCTGGTACCTGGAGAAGGGCTACTTTGAGTCGTCCAAGAGCGAGGCGGTTCGGAACGAGGTGAACCGGTACTGCCGGGCGCTGGCGCCGAGGGCGGTGGAGCTGGTGGATGCCTTCGGGATACCTGATGAACTGGTCGGGGCGCCGATCGGGTTGAAGAGGTAGTGGCAGGGAGACTGCCGACGCAGACGAGGCAGGGCGGTTTGGTTCGTGTTCGGCGACAACCATTTGCGGCCACGGAGGTGTCGAATATGGGGAGGTTCGGGATCCCGGTGGTTCGATGGCCGGTCGCGGACGCAAGTCAACTCTGCAGGGAGTCATTCATGGCGAGCAGTCCATGGACAGGTCCGCGCGAGCACAGGGACTGGCGAGGTACCGGGTGGAGGGTGACGACCCGCAGACTGCCGGCCGTCCTGTTCGCCATCGCGCTGGCCTGCCCCCTGTCCGCGCAGGAAGTGATCGAGTTGCCGGCCCAGGACAGCTTCATGGTGGGCGCCTTCCTGCCCGGGTACCGCGTGGGGTCGATCCTGGACGGCAGCTGGGACACCTTCGGCGCAATCGGGGACCTGGCTTTCGACGCGGCCGGCAACCTGTACATCTTCGACGCCCAGGCGCTGAGAATATCGGTCGTGGACCCGTCGGGAGCCCTGATCCGCCAGTTCGGGCAGCGGGGTGAAGGCCCGGGAGAGTTCGAGCCCGATTTCGGCGAGATGCTGCGGATGGCCGTCCTGCCGGACGGGCGCGCCGTGATCTACACCTGGAACCGCGGCGCCTTCGTCGTGTTCGGGGCCGACGGCGAGTACGAGCGAACGGTGCGCATCGAGGGCGGGTCCAGGACCACGTTCATGGGACTTCAAGCACTCCCGGGCACCGAGGCCGTGCTCGCCACGAGTCCGGTCCTCCGCCCATCGACAGCCGCGCCGGCGGATGTTCGCAGGCGGGCCGGAAACAGTCCGACATTCCGCGCGATCGAACGTTTCGGCCTCGACGGTTTCCTGGCAACGGTCGACACGGTGGTCGCGGCGTGGAGCCCTCCGGGCGATCCTGCCGGCTTCGCCCCGCAGCTGGTCAGCGGGATTCTGCCGGATGGGGGCATCGCCTACTCGGACTCGTCCGCCTATGCGATCAAGATCGTCTCGGGCAATGGGGACCCGGTACGCATCCTGACCCGGCCGATCCGGCCCGATCCCGTCACCGAAAGAGACAAGGCCCTCTTCATCGACTGGCGGATCCAGTATGAGCGGAGCTTCGAAAGGGACCTTGCGCGACTCGGCGGAGACTATGCGGATATCGCGAAGGAGATGGCCGACCGGAACCGCCGGCGAGCCGAATCGACGGTGTTCTACCATGAGATTCCGGTCGTGCGGGACCTGCGGACCACCTGGAGCGGAAACATCTGGGTTCAGCGCCGCAGCACCGAGCTGGCCGGTGTCGGCAACATCGACATTCTCACCCCGGACGGCCGCTACCTGGGCACCTATCCGCCGGCCGCCACGGCCATGCCATCGGCGTTCGGGCCCGACGGGTTGATCGCGTTGGTCGAGAGAGATGACCTGGACGTGCAGACGGTGGTGGTGAAGCGGTTGCCGGTCCGGTTGCGGTAGATCGGCGTTGGGATCCGCGGGACGTAGGCGGGCACCCGGGACAACATCGCAAGGGAGACAGGAATGAGAAGTTGGATGGCGGCGGTCGCGGTTGCCGGTTTCGCTCTGGTGCTCAGCGCGAGCGCCGTCCCGCTGGCCGCCCAGGAGGTGGTCGAGCTGCCCGCGGAGGACCGGATCCTCGACGCGGAGTTCGAGGAAGTCTACCGCGTCGGGTCGATCGATGGTGACGAGTGGGAGGTGTTCAGCAGATTGACCGCGGTCGGATTTGCCGAGTCCGGCAATCTGTATGTGATGGACGACCAGGGCGGACGGATCGTCGTTGCAAGCCGGGAGGGGGAGTTCGTCCGCGAGTTCGGGCGGATCGGCGATGGGCCGGGGGAGTTTTCCGCGAGCAGCAATACAGCGGTCGGGTTTACCGTGCTCCGCGATGGGCGCACGGTGGTGTTCGACCCCGGTCATCGTGCGTTTCAGGTTTTTGAACCGGACGGCGAGTTCGAGCGGTCGGTACGCATGCCTGGTGGCTCGTTCCAAGTGATCCGTCCCTTGGCACCCGCGGAAGACGGCCAGAATGTCATCACGACCACCGTGGGTACCGTCAGCCGCGGAGACCCCTCCGACGATTTCCAACCACCGTTCCGCCCCGTCTACCGATTCGTCCTCACCGGCGATGAGGCTGTGCAGGAAACGGTGATCCGGGCGTGGAGGCCATCGGGAGATGCCGAGGGCTTCAGCCCTGCTCTGGTGGCCAGAGCATTGCCGGACGGTCGCCTGGTCTACACCGACTCGTCCGCCTATGCGATCAAGGTGGCTGCCCGGGACGGGAAGCTGACCCGTGTGCTCACACGGCCGTTCCGGCCTGAACCAGTCACCGACCGCATCAGGAAAGAAGAGATCGAGCGCCAGTTGGAGGAAAACGAGGAACGTGCTGCCAGATCGGGTGATGAGTTGGCTGCCGCACGGGCGGAGCTGGCGCGCCGACGCATAAGTTCCATGGACTTCTACCATGAGGTGCCTGTTGTCCGCACCCTGCGAACCAGTTGGGCAGGCACGATCTGGGTGCGTCGGCGCGGCGATGAGCCGGGCAGCAACGGACCGATCGACCTTCTGACCGCGGACGGGCGCTACCTGGGCACCCTTGCTGCCGACGCCACGGCGATGCCATCCGCATTCGGCCCCGATGGGCTGGTCGCCTTCGTGGAGTGGGATGAACTGGGCGTACCCCGGGTGGTGGTGCGACGCCTGCCGCCGGAAGTCAGGTAGCGCCCTGCCAGATCCGCCGCGCACTCGCGGTGACCCCACGGTCAACCGTAAACTCCAGCGTCACCCTACATCATCCCCACCCCATCAGGAACCACGATGCACGCCCTCCGCCTGCCCAACCCCTTCGCGCTCTTCATCCTGACCGCGCTCCTCATCCCCTCCCTCCCCCTCCACGCCCAGGACGACGACGACGGCCCGCCCGAACTCACCTCCGGCCTCCTCTCCTCCCTGCGCTGGCGGAGCATCGGCCCGGCGGTGGCCTCGGGGCGCATCGCCGACATCGCCGTCGATCCCACCGACCACAGCACCTGGTACGTGGCGGCCTCGTCGGGGAACGTGTGGAAGACGACCAACGCGGGGACCACATGGACGCCGATCTTCGACAACTACGGCTCCTACTCGATCGGCGCCATCGCCCTCGACCCGAACGACCCCCTCACCC
Organism: Gemmatimonadota bacterium; assembly: GCA_009840215.1. Lineage (GTDB taxonomy): Bacteria > Gemmatimonadota > Gemmatimonadetes > Longimicrobiales > Gaopeijiaceae > Bin94. The sequence goes on from VXOC01000013.1 coordinate 5,699, forward strand.
TCTGGGTCGGCACCGGCGAGAACAACGGCCAGCGCTCGGTGGGATACGGCGACGGGGTCTACAAGTCCGTCGACGGGGGGCTGTCGTTCACCAACATGGGACTTGAGACGTCGCGCCACATCGGGATGATCGCGATCCACCCGGACGATTCGCGCACGGTGTACGTGGCCGCGCAGGGACCCCTCTGGGCCGCGGGCGGCGAGCGCGGGCTGTACCGCACCACCGACGGCGGCGACACGTGGGAGCTCGTCCTTGAGATCGACGAGCACACCGGCGTCAACGAGGTCTACTTCGACCCGCGCAACCCCGGCGTGATGTACGCGACTTCGTGGCAGCGGCGGCGCCACCAGTGGACGATGATCGACGGCGGGCCCGGGTCGGGGATCCACAAGTCCACCGACGGCGGGAACACCTGGCGCGAGATCAACCGCGGGCTCCCCGGGGGCGACAAGGGCAAGATCGGGATGGCCATCTCGCCGATCGACCCGGACGTGCTCTACGCGATCGTCGAATCGTCGATGGGCCGGGGCGGCACCTTCCGCTCCGTGAACATGGGCGAGAGCTGGAGCCGCACCTCGAACTACCAGTCGGGCGCGGCCATGTACTACCACGAGCTCTACGCCGACCCCCACCGCTTCGACCGCATCTACTCGCTCGACACCTTCATGGAGATGTCCACCGACGGCGGCAACACCTGGGGCCGGCTCCCCACACAGGGGGTCCACGTCGACTACCACGCCATGTGGTTCGACCCCGACGACCCCGAGCACCTCATCGTCGGAAACGACGGCGGCCTCTACGAGACCTTCGACTTCGGCGACAACTGGAGTCACTTCTCGAACCTGCCGCTCACCCAGTTCTACAAGGTCACCACCTCCAACGACGAGCCCTTCTACTACGTCTACGGCGGCACCCAGGACAACAACACGCTGGGCGGGCCCTCGCAGACGCTGGGCGGCGGGATCCGCAACTCCGACTGGTACGTGACGCTCGGCGGCGACGGCTTCGACCCGGTGGTCGACCCCGAGAACCCGGACATCATCTACTCGCAGCTGCAGTACGGAGTGATTTCGCGCTTCGACCGGGGCAGCAAGGAGCGGCTCGACATCCAGCCGCAGCCGGATCCGGACGGGCCGCCGCTCCGCTGGTACTGGGACGCCGGGCTGATCATGTCGCCGCACGACAATCACCGGCTCTACTTCGGGGCGCAGATCCTCTTCCGCAGCGACGACCAGGGGTCGAGCTGGCGCGCGGTTTCGGGGGATCTTTCGCGCAACCTCGACCGCAACCAGCTCGAGGTGATGGGCCGGGTGTGGAGCGTGGACGCGGTCGGGAAGAACCGCTCGACGTCGTCGTTCGGGCACATCGTGTCGGTCTCGGAGTCGCCCTTCGTCGAGGGGCTGATCTATGTGGGGACCGACGACGGGCTCGTACAGGTGACCGAGGACGGGGGCGAGACGTGGCGGATGATCGAGAGCCTGCCGGGAGTGCCGGACACGAGCTTCGTGCACGACGTGGAGGCTTCGGTGCACGACCCGAATGGCGTGTTCGTGGTGGTGAACAACTTCAAGCGGAACGACTTCCGGCCGTACGTGCTGCGCTCGGAGGACCGGGGGCGGAGCTGGACGATGATCACCGGGGGGTTGCCGGACAACAGCCCGTCGTTCTCGGTCGTGCAGGATCCGGTGGAGCCGGGGCTGCTCTTCCTGGGGGCGGAGTTCGGGGCGTTCGTGTCGGTGGACGGGGGCGAGTCGTGGATGGA
>VXOC01000090.1 GCA_009840215.1 Gemmatimonadota bacterium
GGGGTGGAGGTCGTGTTGGATGGTGGGGATCGTGTGGGGTTTCGGCCGGGTTGGCTGCTGGACTGCACCGGGCGCGCGGGTGTGCTGGGGCGGCGCCATCGGGTTCTGGAGACGGCCGCGCCCACCCTTGCGGTGATCCGCCGCTACGAGAATGCGGACGGGTGGCCGAATGTCGAACCCACGCATGCGCTCGTCGAGAGCGTCGAGCGCGGCTGGGCCTGGTCGGTCCCGACCTTGGAGCGGGAACGCCACGTCGCGGTCATGCTCGACCCGGAACTGCACGCGGTAATGGAGGGTGCCGACGACCTCACGGCCGCGTTCGAGGCCGAAATCGACCACACCTCGCTGATGCGCTCGATCACGACCCTGGCCCGGCCCGTCGGCCCCGCGTGGGCGGTCACCGCGTCCATGTACACCTCGTCGACCTTCGCCGATGGCCGCGCATTGCTCGTCGGCGACGCGGCCTCGTTCGTCGACCCGATGTCTTCGTACGGGGTGAAGAAGGCGCTGGCGTCGGGGTGGCTGGCGGCAGTTGCGGTGAACACGGCGATACGCACTCCGGAGATGGCCGCGGCGGCGGCCGAGTTTTTCGGTCGGCGGGAACGGGCGATGTACGAGTCACTGCGCGGTGGCCTCGCACCGCACGTGGCAGGGGTGGGGGGCGGTGAACGCAACGACCCTTTCTGGGAACGACGGGCCGAGTGGCTCGCCGACCAGCCCGGGTCCGCCGCCGACCCCAATGCCCCGGACGGCCCGGACGCGGCCACGTTGCGCGACGACCCGGAGGTGCGGGCCGCCTTCCACGCTCTCCGCCTGGGCTCGGGACGCCTGCGAACGGGACGCCGCGACACCGTCGACCGTCCCCTCATCATCGGCAACCGGCTGCGCATGGCACCTGCTCTCGTCACCCCGCGCTTCCCGGAGGGTGTGCGGTACTTTCGCGACATCGACATGCTGCGGGTTGTCCACCTGGCAGCAGCGAGCCGGAACCCCGGTGCCCTCTACGAGTCGTATTCCGAGTGGGCCGCGCGGGAGGATCTGCCGCCTGTCGACCTTGCCAACTTCATCGGCGTGGTGGCGCTGCTGGTGGCGGATGGGGTGCTGGTGCCGGGGGCGGATCGATCGTAGCTTCAATGTGCTTGCGAATCACAGCTATCGCCATCATAATGCATGCATGTCCAAGTCCATCACGATTCGAAATGTCCCCGAAGAGGTCTCCCGTGAGCTCTCCTCGCGGGCCGCGGCGAACGGGCGTTCACTCCAATCCTACCTGAGGTCGGCGCTGATCGACCTTGCCGACCGTCCGGATGTAGGGGAGGTGCTGGAGCGCATACGGGAACGCAAGGCGGTGACCGGCACGAGACTCCCGTCGGCGTCCATCCTCCGGTATCGCGACGCGGATCGCCGGTGACCCTGGTCGTCGACGCGACCGTCGTCGCCTCCGCCCTGATCGACGGAGGGCCGGAAGGGGTCTGGGCCGCCGAACAACTGGCCGCCGGTCCAGTGGCGGCCCCACATCACATGCCCGTCGAGGTCGCCAGCGTGCTGCGGCGCGCGGTCCGGCACGGAGAGCTGTCGCAGGGCGTCGCAGCCCTGGCTCTCCGGGAGCTGGCGGAGCTCCGGATCGAGCTGTTCCCGTTTGCTCCCTTCGCGCGGCGGGTATGGGAGCTTCGCGACAACGTCAGTTCGTACGACGCCTGGTACGTGGCGTTGGCGGAATCACTGGATGTCCCGCTTGCCACCCTGGATGGCCGGTTGAGCCGGGCGCACGGCTGTGGGTGTGACTTTCGCAGCCACGAATAGCCGACGCGTCGCCGACGATGCGTCCCTTCTCTGGCGCACCCCCGTTCCCCGTACTAAATCAAACCGTCGCATGGAGAAAGCCAAACGCGGCAACCACCAGATCCTCGAACCAGGGAGAACAACGGCGCGATGAGATCCCTCACAGCCCCCACGGCCGTCGCCCTCCTGCTCTCCATCGGCCTCCCGGCAGGTGCCGCCCCCCAGCAACCCGACCGCGACGAAAACGGCGAAGAAGGCATCCCCGTCACCGACCAGACCGTCATCGACGCCTGCCAGCGCTGCCACACCGTCGACGACGACGGCCTCATGAGCCGCGTCTCCTTCATGCGCAAGACGCCCGAGGGCTGGCAGCAGTCGATCCGGCGCATGGTCACGCTGAACGACGCCGAACTGGATCCCGAAATGGCGCGCGCCATCGTCCGCTACCTCTCCGACAAGCACGGCCTCGCGCCCGAGGAGCTCAGGCCCGGCCGCTTCGAGGTGGAGCGGCGCCTGATCGACTGGTCGTACGAAGCCGACGAGGGTGTCGAGAACACCTGCAGCCAGTGCCACTCGATGGGCCGGGTGGTCACCCAGCGCCGCACCCGGGAGGAGTGGAACCTGCTGATGGCGATGCACCGGGGGTACTACCCGCTCTCCGACACCCAGGGGTTCAGGCGCTTCGGGCCGCCGGGGCCGAACGCGACCGATTCGCGGCATCCGATGGACAGGGCCGTGGCCCACCTGTCGGGCGTCTTCCCGCTCAAGACGGACGAATGGACCTCGTGGTCGGCGACGATGCGGCCGCCGCGCCTGGCGGGCACCTGGGCGCTGAAGGGGTATGAGCCGGGCCGCGGACCGATCTACGGCACGGTCGAGATCGCCGCCGGGGCCGACGCGACCAGCTTCACGAGCACGGCCAGGTACACCTATGCGCGCACCGGCGAAGAGGTGGAGCGGAGCGGCCGCTCGATCGTGTACACCGGGTACCAGTGGCGGGGACGGTCGTTCGTGGGCGGGGACGACGAGAACGAGCTGCGCGAAGTGATGATGGTCGAGCGCGGCTGGGGCGAGATCGGCGGCCGCTGGTTCGCGGGGGCCTACGACGAGTTCGGGCCCGACGTGACGCTGCTGCGTGTGGATGGGCCGGTGTTGCTGGGGCTGTATCCGGTGTCGCTGAAGGCGGGGACGAGCGGGACGGTGACGGTGCATGGGGTGAACATGGGGGTGGGGTTGGGGGTGGGGGACGTGGACTTCGGGCCCGGGGTGGAGGTCGTGCGGGTGGTTCGGAGCGAGTCGGATGGGTTGTCGGTGGAGGTGGCGGCGGGCGAGGAGGCGGCGCCGGGTGCGCGTGACGTGTTCGTGGGGGGGCGTCCCGTGCCCGGGCACCTGACGATCTACAGCACGATCGACCGGATCGCGGTCACGCCCGAGTGGGGGATGTCGCGGCTGGGGGGCGGGGCCTTCCCGAAGGGCTACGCGCAGTTCGAGGCGGTCGCGTACAGCGACGGTCCCGACGGCAAGCCCGAGACGGGGGACGACCTTGAGCTCGGCCACGTGGACGTCACCTGGTCGATGGAGGAATACTCGGCGGTGTTTGACGACGACGACATCGAGTTCGTGGGGTCGCTTGATGAGGACGGCCTCTTCATGCCGGCGCTGGATGGTCCCAATCCGGATCGGAGCGGTCAGCGCAACAACGTGGGGGACGTTTGGGTGGTGGGGACGTGGACCGGGCCCGATGGGGAGGAGTTGCGGGGGAGGGCGCATTTGATCGTCACGGTGCCGCTGTACATGAGGTGGGAGCCGTGGCGGGTGATGGAGATGCCCGGGCGGCCGACTATTGGGGGTGGCGGTTCAGGACTTCACCGCTGATGTCAAGTGCAGATTACTTTTTGTAAACCGTAATTGACGACGGCGCGCTCGTTCGTCCACGCCGTGTGCAGGGGCGTGCTGCCCTCGCTGGCGCGTGCATTTACGTCCGCGCCGGCCGCCACCAGGGCGTCGATGATGCCGGGGATGGGATTGTTGGTTGCGGCGACGTGAAGCGCGGTGAAGCCAGGTCCGGCGTCGAGTCGGACTCCAGCGCCAACGCGCGCATTGGGATCTGCCCCGGCGTCGGTGAGAAGCGTGATGACTCCCGGGTCGGTCGCCGTGCTCGCCGCGCTGATGATGGCCGGTCGTTGCGCGACCGGTGTGCTCGGATCCATTCCTGCCTGGAGACATTCCCGTACGAGTTCCAGCGAGGCCCTCTCGAAGAAGTTCCAGTCGTGCCAGTTGGCGCAGGTGGGTGGGGTGGTGGGATCGGAGGGGGCAAAGGGCCAACCGCCGCCGGGGGGATCTTGAGCGGAGGCGGGTGCCGTAAGCAGAAGGGCCGCCAGCAAGGTCGCGGCAACGGTGGAAGGTTTGAGTACGATGATCATGTCCAAATCCTCTCCCTCGTCTGGCGACCATCCGTCGAATAACCTACCGTGAGGGTGATGACACCACCACACAGGACCCAGCGATGAGCGCAGGCGCGCAAACCAGGCCGGGCAAGGGCGCGGATGCCCCCTCGACCCCGGCGCCAGCCCACCCGGCTGCCGCCGAGGCCGGCCTCGAGTCCCCCGCCCCCACCTTCCTCGCCCAACGCGAGTTCCACCCCTTCGAAGCCGGGGGCGAGACCTTCCTCTACCTGGTCCCCTCGGCCGCCGTCTTCCACCTCGACGAACCCTCCCTCGCCGTCCTCCAGGCCCTCGACGCCGGACCGGCCAGCGAAAACTCCATCATCACCACACTCACCTCCCGCTTCGACGAACCCACCGTACGCCGCAGCCTCGCCGAACTCATGCGCGTCCGCGCGATCGGCCTCACCAGCGCCCCGAAGGAGACCTTCCCCCGCGTCCTCCCCCAGTCGAACTTCCCGCTCACCACGATGGTCCTCAACGTGACCAACAAGTGCAACCTGGCGTGCACCTACTGCTACGAGTACGGCGAGGACAAGATCGTCGACACCACGTGCGATCCCGCGCCCAACTACATGAGCGAGGAGACCGCGCGGGCGAGCGTCGACTTCATGTTCGAGCAGTCGGGGGACCTGCCGGTCGCGCACCTGACCTTCTTCGGCGGCGAGACGCTGCTCAACTTCAAGGTGCTCAAGAAGACGGCGGCGTACGCGCGCGAGCGGGCGAAGGAGCTGGGGAAGGACGTCGACTTCTCGCTCACGACCAACGGCACGCTGCTGCGCGACGAGGTGATCGACTGGCTGGCCGAGAACCGGATCGGGGTGACGGTCAGCATCGACGGGCCGAAGGAGATGCAGGACCGGTTCCGCGTCTTCAAGAACGGGATGGGCAGCTACGACTACGCCATGCCGAAGATCAAGCGGCTGTTGGAGCGGCATCGGACAAGACCGATCGGGGCGCGGGTGACGCTCACGCGGCAGACGCTGAATGTCACCCGAATTTTTCACCATTTGCGCAACGAGATCGGGTTCTGGGAGGTCGGCTTCGCTCCCGTCACGACCGCCAACGGGCGCGGCTACGCCATCAAGGACACCGGTTTCGACCACATGCTCGGTCAGTTCGAGGAGCTGGCGCAGGAGTTCCTCGAGTTCGCGGTCGAGGACCGGCATCACGGGTTCTCGAATGTGAAGGACACGATCGAGGAGATCCACAAGGGGGTGAGCAAGGCGTTCCCGTGCGGGGCGGGGTTGGGATTGATGGGGGTGGCGACGGATGGGGAGGTGGCGCTCTGTCACCGGTTCGCCGGGTCGGACGATCACAGCATCGGGTCGGTGCATGGCGGACTGGACCGCCAGCGCCAGTTCGAGTTCCTGGGGCACCACCACGTGGCGAACAAGACGGACTGCAATACGTGCTGGGCGCGGCCGTTATGCGCGGGGGGATGCTACCACGAGGCGCATGTGCGGTACGGGGACACGGGGAAGGCGAACCTGCACTACTGCGACTGGATCCGGAGCTGGACGGATACGTGCCTGAAGGTGTACGGGGAGATCGCGGTGAAGAATCCGGGGTATCTGGAGCAGTTTGAGGGGTGAGGGGCGGGCGCGCCCGTGCAGCCCGACGAACGTGAGATTCGCGCCGCGCACACTGGATTGGAAGGAACCCGATAGCGATGTACTCGGCGTGCATGTTCTGCAAGAAACCCCTCGGCAGCAATGAGGTCGTCGAGGAGTTTCAGGTTGGTCGCCGCCTCGCCTTTGACGCGGCCAAGGGGCGGCTCTGGGTGGTGTGCCCCCGTTGCGAACGCTGGAACCTGACACCTCTCGAAGAGCGTTGGGAGGCGGTCGAGACCTGCGAGCAGATCTTCCGTGGCACCCGCGTCCGGGTATCGTCGGAGAACGTCGGCCTTGCCAGGCACCCTGGAGGGCTGGAGCTGGTGCGGATCGGGAGGCCGCTACGCCCGGAGTTTGCCGCTTGGCGCTACGGAGACCAGTTGGGGAAGCGGTGGCGGCGCAAGATCGGGCGTTGGATGGCAGGGGGGGCGGCGTTTGTCGGCGGAGTAGCGGCAAGCGGGGCGATGTTGGGGATTGCAGGTGCCATCGGCGCGGTTTGGGCATTTGGAAGCGTGGACCTCTTGAGACGCCCACCGGTCCGCTTCAGACCCACGGACGGCCGGCTGAGGCAGATGAGTATCGGGCACGTCAATCGTACTCGGATCCGGCCCTCGGACGATGAAACCGGCTTCCGCGTCCAGATCGACTCGTGGGGCATCAGAGGGAGGGAGTGGTTCGAGGACGGGGACGCGCACCGCGCGATCGGTGCCATCCTGCCAAGAATGAACCATTTGGGCGGTACGGCTTCGACCGTGCAAAGGGCCGTACTCCAAATCGAGTCAGAGGGGCACCCGCATGGATTCCTGAGGCGTGTCGCCGCACGCGGTCTTTCCGGGCACATCCACATGATCCCGAAACCGGCCCGCCTCGCGCTGGAGATGGCGTTGCATGAGGAGCAGGAGCGCCGCGCGCTCGAAGGCGAGTTGTGGCGGCTGGAGAGGGCCTGGGAAGAAGCGGAGGAGATCGCCGGCATCGCGGATAACCTTCTGTTACCCAGGAACTGGAAGCGCCACGGCTGAGCGGCCTACACGGACTCCAACTCCCGCGAGCACGACTCCACCAGCTCGCCATCCAGCACCGGCCGATCCTCCCCGGCGTCCCACAGCCGCCGGAGAGCCTCGACGATGCACTTCCTCGTCCGCGCGTCGGGATCCCCCTCCTCGATGAGCGCAAGGGCCCGCCCCGTGATCCTGTAGGGGCCTTCCGCCCAGTCCGCCCAGTCCGCCAACACGACGAAGACATGACGGTCGCTCTCGCGGCTGATCGCCGCCGGTCCACACGAATCCCGCCGGTGGCCTGTCCCATTCTGACATGCTCGTGTCCCGGGTCTTGCCGCGGCGATTAGTGGGCGGGTGATCACGCCACCGCCTCCAGCGCCGCGAGTTCCAGCGACAGCGGGACCGCCGAGTCGACGAAGCGGGGGGCGCCGTTGGAGAGGTGGCCGGGAGTTGGGGGCGGGGGCTCCGGCAGCTTCCGGGTGACCTCCGGCAACGGCGGCGCGCTCGCGATCACCGCACCCTCGCGCGTGCAGAACGCGGCCTTGCCGTCACGGTCCATCGCCATCCGCGTCCCGCCCTCGTGGACCAGGCGGTGGTGCCGGCGGCAGAGCAGGATCGTGT
>VXOC01000034.1 GCA_009840215.1 Gemmatimonadota bacterium
CCTACCAGCGCGGGCCCCGTCAGCTGTGTAAACGCGCCAGGGCCCCCCCCGGGCGGCGCCGGGCCGCGCCCCGCGCCCCGGGCGCGGGCGGGGCGGGATGCGGGGGGGGACGCGCGGGACTGAAGGGGCCCAACGCTTCCGGAAAACCCAGTCCCCTCTACGCTCTCCGCTTTCTGCGTGACCTCGCTTCCCTCGGCTGAGTCCCGTCACCGCCCCAACGCGGCCTCCACTCCCCCCAGAAACGTCGAATCCCCCTCCGGGATCGGCCCGACCCAGCTGAACGCGACGGTTCCGTCCCGGTTGAACACGACCGATGTCGGGAGCCCGCGCGCGTGAAAAAGGGTCCGCGACCGGGCGTCGGGGTCGAGGGCGATGTCGTACTCGACGCCGAACTCCTCGACGAACTCGATGACCAGGTCGTGGTCGGCCGATCGGTCGACGGAAACGCCCAGGATGCGCAGGCCGCGGTCGTGGTAGCGCTCGTAGAGGGACTGGAGATAGGGCGTTTCCTCGCGGCAGGGGTGGCACCAGGTGGCCCACAGGTTGACCAGGAGGACGTGTCCGTGGTAGTCGGTGAGGGAGGCGGGGGAGTCGTCGTGAAGGGAAGTAGCGGTGAAGTCGGGGGCGGGATCGCCGCTGCGCAGGGAGGGAGACTCGGAGGGGATGCAGGCGGCGAGGATGAGCGTGGTGAGTGCGAGGGGGCGGACCGGCATGCCCGTTCGACCGGGGAGAGGCACGGAGCGGAGCCTGACAGGGCATGACTGTAAAGTCCACATGACAAATTGTAAAACGTACTTTACATCGCAAATCCTCGATTGCAGCCGTGCTGCTCGGATTGTGTTGCCGCCACTTGAACAGCGGGAAGGGACTCGCTCGCTCAATTCCTGTCCCTTGCAGTGGTTGGCTGTGGCCGGGCGGGTGGCTCGACGAACTGGGTCGTGAAGGGACCCACGCCGTGGACCTGGACGATGGTGACTTCATCCACCCACATGTAAGCGGGTTCATCGGCGGCGATCGCGAGGTAGCTTCCGGGTCCGTACGCCGTGGCGGCTTCCTTGTCCATTGTGTCGCCCAGGCCGACGAAAAAGCGGCCCGAGAGCACGGTCAGGTGCTCGGTGACGGGGTGGGTGTGGGGTCCCATGTTGAAGCCGGGGTGGACCTCGAGGCGGAACGCGAAGAGTTCGCCGTCGGCGCCGGGGTCGCCGTAGAGGGGCAGCATGCGCACCCCGTTGTTCAGTTCACCCCAGGGGAGGGACGCGCCGTCGTGGAATACGTTGCCGGCGGTGTCCTGGGCGTTGGTGGGGGAGGTGGCGAGAACCAGGAGGACGAGGGGGATCGCAGCGGTGACGGCGAGTGGGGTGGCGGTGTGGGTGGTGCGGATGGTCATCGGTTGTCTTTCCGGGTTGGTTGGCGAATCCAATGGATCTCTGCCAGGAATATGGGTGCCACGAGCGGTGGCCGCATCGTCCGGGTCATGCCCTGATCGCCCTTGCCGCGCCCGGGTGGCCGGCACAAACCTTACCGGTCCCAGCGTCTGGCGACAGCCGAATCCCAGGAGCGGCAGTCCGCCCCTGCGGGAATCGAGGTCCCGTCGGAGGGCGCAGTTCCCACCCGAGGAGCCGAGTTCGTGAAATCCCCATGCCTTGCCGCCCATCCGGCCCGCCGGAAGGCTCTGTCGCGCGGGTTCATCCCCGGTCTGCTCGCGGCCATCCTCGTATCCCTCATCCCCGAACCCGGGGCGGGACAATGGCGCAACCGCTACCCCCGTGTGCAGGGGTATGGTCATCACGTCTACCTGGAGGGTTACGAGCTGCCGGTGCTTACCAACGGCCCGATCGACCCGGCTCCGTCACCCGACGGGCGGCACATCGCCTTCTCTGCGCGCGGCTGGATCTGGATCATGGACCTCGAGTCCCGCACCGCCCGTCAGCTCACCCGGGGCCGCGATCTCGACTCCCGCCCGGCGTGGCATCCTTCCGGCAACCGCCTCGCCATCGTGCGCGACGACGACCACGACACGCGAATCGTGGTCGTCGGCGCCGATTCCGGCGAGGAACTGCGAACGATCAATTCTCCCGCGCTCGACCTGGATCCCGCCTACTCCCCCGACGGCGGGACGCTCTACTACATCTCCGGCAAGGCGGGTACGCTCGACGTGTGGGCGCTCGACCTCGCGACCGGCGAGGACGTGCCGATCACCACCGAAGCAGGCATCGAGATGCGGCCCCAACCCGTCCCGGGCACCGACGACGTCATGCTGCTCGCGAAGCGGGGCGGCGACCGCGTCGAGTTGCGGTCCCGCGACGGCGGCGAACCACGAGTCCTCGTTTCGGACAACATACTGTCCATGGCCAGACCGGCCGTCAGTCCCGATGGGGCGGACTTCGTTCTCGGTCACCCGACCGGGCAGGGTTGGGACCTGCGCGTCCACAGCGTCGCGGAACCCGGCCCCTCCGTGCTGCTCACCGGGGGCGGGCTGCCCCTCACGCCGGCCTGGAGCGCCGACGGGCGCTGGATCTACTTTTCCGAGGCGGACGACCGTGAAGTCATGCAACTGAAGCGGGTCGCGGCAGCCGGTGGACCGGTTGAGAATGTCGAAGTCGCGGTCTGGGAATGGCAGGACGGGACGGCGCGACTGCGCATCCGCACCCGCTTGGACTCCGCGACGGAAACCCACCCGATACTTCGTTCCGCTCCCGGGCCCCCTGCCCCGGCCCGCCTGAGCGTCGTCGACGAATCCGGTCACCCGGCCGTTCCCGACCGCGGCGCCGCCCACTTCGACGGCACCAGCGGCCGCGTCTTCTTCTATAGCCCCGGCGTCGTCGAGGTCACCGTCCCCGCGGGCGAAGTCACCGTCTCGGCCGTGCAGGGCCTGGCCACGCCCGAGGCGACCCTCACCGTAACCGCCGCGGCCGGCGCGGTCACGGAAGTCGAACTCGCGCTGACCCCCGTGTGGGAGGCGCGGATCGAGGGCTGGGCCTCGGGCGACCATCACTTCCACCTGAACTACGGCGGCCAGTACGACCTGGACCCCATGGACATGATCCCGAAGATGGCCGGCGAGGCCCTCGACATGGCCACCCCCCTCCTGGCGAACCTGCACAATCGCTACGAGGACCAGCATTTCTGGGGATGGGAGAAATCGGACGGCTCGCCGTTCATTCGGTTCGGGCAGGAGATCCGGTCGCACTTCCTGGGCCACATCGGGCTGATCGAGATCCCCGAGCTGTACTGGCCGTGGGTCTGGGGACCCGGGTACGAGGTGTACGGCCGTGACGACCGGACCAATGGCGAAGTGCTTGAGTATGCGCATCGCCATGGCGGGATGGGATACTACGTCCACCCTGTGTCGCAGACATACCCGTTTTCGGTGCTCGGGCGGCAGGCTGTTCCCGTGGAGCTCGTGGCCGACGCGGTGCTTGGTGACGTGGACCTGCTCGAGATCGTGTGCCTGTGGAGCAGCTTCGAAGGGACTGCGGCGCTCTGGCACCGCCTCCTCAACCTGGGCGTGACGATCGCGCCATCGGCCGGCACCGATGTCATGCTGAACCTGTACCGCACCATGGCTGTGGGGACGACCCGGGTCTACGCGTACACAGGCTCCGAGCTCAATTGGCCCGTCTATCTCGAGGCGTTGCGTGAAGGCCGTTCCTTCGTGACCAACGGTCCCTTCCTCGACCTCCGGGTGGACGGCGTGCGTCCCGGCGGGGTGGTGGATTCGGGCCCGGTCGCGTGGTCGCTCGAAGTCGCCACCGCCACCGAGGTCGACACGGTCGAGATCATCGTCAACGGTCGCGTGGTGGCGTCCCGTTCAGGGATTGCGTCGCCCGGCAGGCGGACCTACAGCGGTGACCTCGAACTCCCCACCGGCGGCTGGATTGCCGCGCGTGCCCGAGGCGGCGCGACCCGGTGGCCGTCAATGGATACCGAACCGTTTGCGCACACCGCCCCGGTGTGGATCGGTGAGCGGGGGAGCGTCGATCCGGTGGCGCAACGGGAAGCGGCAACGGAGTTGCGCGACGTCCTGGTCGCCGCCCGCGGCCGACTGCGCGCGGGATACCTGGGCACCCCCATTCCCCGTCTTGAAGCGCGCTTCGAGGAGGCGTTTGCACGGCTCTCGGAGGCACTCTCAGCGCGGACTCCGGGGCGCACGCGCTGAACCGCCCCGGCGTACGGTTCTCGCCTGGCTTACTTGACCAACTTTACTTGGTCAACTTGATCGATTCTGGCCAGAAAATCTGGCTAGAACGCCACGAACGCCTGCACCCTCAGCGACCAGTCCGGCCCGGAGTCCCGACTCTCGTAGTTGCCCTCACCGACCTTGAGCGACGAAGTGTAGATGTCGAGATTCGTCGAAATCCCGGTCCTCCCGGTCGCGTACAGCATGAATCCCGGCGTGATGAGCAGGCCGCTCATGTCGTCGTTGACCACGATGTCGCCCTCGAAGAGGCGTTCTCCGGTCTGGGAAGTCGCCCAGCTGACGCGAAGCAGCGGCTCGATGGCCTCGAAACCATCCCCCGAAAGCGGCTTGTACCACAGGGCCATTCCCTGGAACGCCGTGAAATTCGCGTTGCGGTTTTCGTCCACCGATTGCCGCTCGGCTCTCCAGTTGCGTCCCCGCACCCCACTGACCAGCAGGTGCAGGCCATCCCGCCAGCCACCCACTTCGTACTCCAGTCCATACGCCGGCGCCCACTTCGTGTCCCCGTCTCCGTCCACACCCTCGTCCATCACGCCGTACGCGTGGAAGCGGCTGTTGGAGCCCACGCCCAGGGTCAGCCTCGCGGAGGTGGACTTTGCGGAGTTGACGTCCTTGCTGACGATGCCCTCCCCGTTGGTGACCGTCAGGCGGAGGCTGGCGCGTTCCGAGAACCGGCCGTTGAGGAGGATGCCCGGTTCATAGCCGTCCAGACCGAGTCCCCCGGTGAGGGCCCCGAAGGAACAGATGTTCGTCAAACCGGGACAGGAGGGAACGTCCGGCACGCGACCGTCGCGCTCGATCAGCGGCAGGTCGAAGTTGGCCGCCAGCCAGAACGTCGAGATCGCCCGCTTGAACTGTCCCAGCTGGAATTGGACTTTGTCCGACGCGTTCAATGCGAGGTAGGCCTCGAGCACCTTGTTCCCGTTGATGTCGTACTGCGCCCGCGCCGAAACCCAGTCGTTGAGCCGGCCGTCGACCGTCACCCAGGCACGGCGGATGAAGAAGGACGAAGGGGTTTCGTCGGAGCCGGACGCCTCGAACTGGGCCTGCACGCGTGCGCCCAGAGTGACCGTGGAGCCCTGGCGAGCCCGGAATTCCTGCGCGGTAAGGGGCGCGGTGACGAGTGCGGCCACGACACACGCCGTGACCGGCCCCCACACCCGTTTCAACAGAGCACAGATCCATGATTTCATTGCTGGGACTCCTGTTCGGGTTGTTGCCCGTCCAATCGCGAGACATCAGATTCTCCGAGGCAGTCAAAGCTCGCTCAAGAAAGATACTACGAATGATTGCGCCCCACGGCACGGTCCGCCGGCAGCTGCCCGTCTGGGCGATTCCGTTATTCCTGGTTGCCTGCGGCGGGCCGACACCCGTGGACCCCGACCCGGATCCCGACCCCGATCCGGATTCGCTGCCGGAACCCGTCGCGATCCCCGCACAGGGTACCGCCTCGACGCTCGACGTGGTCACCTGGAACCTTCTCTATTTCGGGTCCCCAAACGCGGGGCCCAGCGACGAGAAGCTGCAGATGGCCCGCATTCGCGACGTGATCAAGGGGACCGACGCGGACCTCTGGAGTGTGCAGGAGGTGACGAGCAACAACACATTCGACGAGCTCCTCTCCCATCTTCCGGGGTATGCGGGACTGCTGGCGAACGACTCCATCGTCACCCATGGCTCCGACTACTACACCGGCGGCGAACAGAAGGTGGGGATCATCTACAAGAGCGCGATCGTATCGGTCACGAGTGCGCAGCTGGTGCTGACCGAACTCAACTCTGCCTTCGCCGGACGGCCGCCTCTGGAGGTGCGCATCCGTCTCACGATGGGCGGTGCGACGCGCGACGCCGTGGTGCTTTCGCTGCATGCGAAGGCGAGCGACGACACGGCTTCGTACAACAAGAGGGCGGCGGCGGCCGTCGGTTTGAAGGCGTACGTCGATTCCGCGCTCGCCAACGATCTCGTCCTGATCCCCGGCGACTGGAACGACGATGTCGACGAGTCGATCACCGAGGGGCGGGACACGCCGTACCGCATGTTCGTGAACGACACGTCGGCCTGGGTCTTTCCGACCGGAGAGCTGAGCGCCGAGGGTGCGACGTCGCACCTGCGCTTCAACGAGGTCATTGACCACATCCTGGGGTCGAACGAGGCGATGCAGTACTACGAGGCGGAATCGGCCCTCGCCTACAGGGTGGACGAGTACATCGTCGACTTCCTGGAAACGGTCAGCGACCACATCCCGGTGCTGGTGCGCTTCACGCCTCCGGGCGGCACGTAGCCGGGCTGATCACTCCTGCGCGGCGGTTCGCGGGTCCGGAACCAGCAGCAACAGGAGCACTGCCGCGACCGCCGCCATAGCCGCGCCGAAGACGAAGGGGGCGGCCGGACCGAATCCCTGCCAGGAGAAGAGACCTTCCCAGAGCACGCCCGCGACGAGCGATGCGGGCAGCGTTGCGAGACCGATCGCGGCGGCGTAGCCACCGTAGGCGGTGCCCCGCCGGGCCGCCGGGACGAGGTCGGCGACCAGGGCCTTGGCCGCGCCCGCCACGAGGCCGTGGTAGCAGCCGTACAGCAGGTAAAGGACGGTGACGTGCGCGACGGTATCCGCCAGTGCGAAGCCGAGGTAGATGAGCGCGTAGAGACCCCACGCGCCGGCCACCATCCGTTTGCGGGGGATTCGGTCGGCGAGCGACCCGGCGGGTGCGGACACCAGGGTGTAGACCACGTTGAAGGCCAGCAGCAGCCACAGGATTCCAACGACCGACAGGCCGCGTTCCTGCGCCCTCAGCACGAGGAAGGCGTCGGCCGAGTTGCCGAGTTCGAAGATCACGGAGCAGGCGACGAAGGCTGCGAATCCGCGGCCCAGTCCCCGCAGCCGCAGTCGGGGGCGATCGGAGTCGGCACCCGGTTGCGACGCATCTTCCCGTCCCTGGCCGCCATTGCTTCGCCCGGCCGACTTCCTGCGCACATCGCGGGCGCCGATCGCCAGTACCGCCACCCCCACGAACGCCGGCACCAGGCTCCAGAGGACCAGGTTGCGGAAGGTCTCCGCCTCGAGGAGCGCTCCCCCGCCCTGCACCTGCCCGACCACCCAGATCGACACCGCGATCCCGATCACCGCGCCGGCGGTATCGGCCGCGCGGTGCAACCCGAAGGCAAGTCCCCTGCTCGCGGCCGGCGTGGAATCGGCCAGCAGGGCATCGCGGGGCGCCGTCCGCACCCCCTTCCCCACCCGGTCCTGGCT